>JAYTHX010000350.1:0-11961 GCA_043732195.1 Polyangiaceae bacterium | reverse complement strand
CCTCGGTAGCAGCTCAAGGCGGCCATGAAGGGGAACTGAGCGGAAGGGGCAAGCGGATCTCGAAGCACGCGCCCGCGGGCACGTCGACGTGCGCGATCCGCCCGCCGTGCGCCTCCACGAACGTGCGCGCGGTCACGAGCCCCAGACCGACCCCCATCGGCTTCGTGCTGTGCAGCGGCTCGAACAGGTGCGAGCGTACCTGCGGGCTGAGCCCGGGTCCGCTGTCGGTCACCGAGATCAGGACCTGCTCGCCGTCGGGCCGCATCGCGAGGCGCAGCGTGCCGCCGTCGGGCATCGCCTCGATGGCGTTGCGTACGAGGTTGAAGACGGCGCCGTGCAGCTGGTCGGCATCGATGTCGAGCATGGGGACGTCCTCCACCTCGCACTCCACCTTGATGTTCTCGGGGATCCAGTCGGCCGCGAGCACGCGCTCGAGGAGCTCGCCCATCGCAGCCGGATGGCGATCAGGGGTGCGGACGCGCGCGTAGTCGAGCAGCCCGGTGATGATCACGTTCGCGTGCCGCACCTCGTCGTGGATGATGCGGATCGCATCGACGACGTTCGGGTGGTGCTCCGCCCGCAGATGGCGCTTCAGCACGTAGGTCGCGTTCATGATCGCGGCGAGTGGATTGCGGATCTGGTGCGCGACGCCGCCCGCGAGCTGCCCGAGCGCCGCGAGCCGCTCCTTCCGCACGAGGCTCTCCTGCATCTCGGCCAGCTCCTGGGTGCGCAGCGCGACGCGGCGCTCCAGCTCGTCGTTCGTGACACGTAGCGCCTGCTCGGCGCGCTTGCGCTCGGTGATGTCGCGCGCGATGCCGGTGGTACCGATGACCTCGCCGTTGTCGCCCGTGATGCACGTCTTGAACGTCTCGATCCAGCGGACGATGCCGGTCGAGTCCATGAGCGGCTCCTCCACACGCTTGTGGAGCCCGGTCTTCATGATCTCCGCGTCGTCCGCGGTGTAGCGCGCGGCCAGCTCGCGCGGCCAGTGATCGAAGTCGGTCGTGCCGAGGACCGCGTCGGGGCCCGACTTCCCGGCGGCGACGGCGAACGGCATGTTCACGGCCACGAAGCGGCCCTCGCGATCCTTCAGCCACGCGACGTCGGGGATGTTGTCGAGCATCGCGCGCTTCTGGCGCTCGCCCTCGAGCAGCTGTATCTGCTTCGCCCGCCGCTGCGTGATGTCGTGGAAGATGACGGTCGCGCCGCGCACGTGGCCCTTCTCGTCGCGCAGGGAGCACGCGCTGCACCTCAGATGGACGCCCGCGGGCGTGCGGCCGTTGCGGACGTACATCTCGACGTCGTCGACGCGCTCTCCTCCGAGCGCGCGGATCAGCGGCAGCTCGGCGGCGGCGAAGAGCGTGCGCTCGTCGGGATGGAAGATCCCGTACCGCGCGCTCCAGCTGTCGGGCGTCGAGGAGAGGACGTTCGCGCCGACCAGCCGCACCGCCGCCTCGTTGAAGTGGACGAGGCGCATCTGCTCGTCGACGATGAGCACGCCGTCACCGAGGTTCGAGAGCGCTTCGAGTGCCCAGCGGCGCTCCTCCATGAGGAGCGCTGTCTCGTCGTCCCCACCCCCGGTCATCGTCACCAACGCATCGTATCACCGGTGGGCGCGCTATCCTCGCCGACCTTGGAGATCGGCCCCGCCACGCCTGCACGCCGCATCCTGGCCGCGCTCGGGCTGGCGCTGGTCGCCTCGCAGTTCGCCATCCTCGACGCGCTGTTTCGCGGAGCCTCGCGGTCCTGGATTGCCGAGCCGCGGGCGCTGCTCGACGTCGGGGCGTCGGTCGGACTCTGGCTCGCGCTCGGGCGGCTCGCCACGGCGCGCTCGGCGCGCGTGCTGCTCGCGCTCATGGGGCAGAACCTCCTCGACGAGCAGGTGCACGTCCCCGCGTGGATCATCGCCGGCGAGGGCACGCTCTCGCCCGCGCAGACGCGCGCGCTCGCCGATCATGCGGGCCGCTTCGTCACGCACCTCGATCTCCTGCCCACCGTCCTCGATGCGCTCGGCCTCTGGGACAACTTCGCGGTCGCGCCCCATCGGGCGCGCCTGCCCGGTCGGAGCCTTCTGCGCCCCCACGAGGAGCGCGCGCCGATCCCGGTGACGAACTGCACGGGCATGTTTCCGTGCCCGGTCAACACGTGGGGCTTCTACGACGGCGACCGGAAGCTGGTGGCGCGCGTCTACGACAGCGCGTGGCGCTGCCTCGCCCTGGGCGGACCCGAGGAGCGCCTCGTGGACGGGCCCGATCTCGCGTGCGCGCGCCTGCGCGCGCTCTCCGTGCAGACCTTCCCGCTTCTGCCCAACGGGGCCGCGAATCGCTGATATTCTCGGCGCGTGGACAAGAGCTGAAGACGACGCTCCGCTTCGACGGGCGTATTTTCGAAGGCGAGATCTTCAAGATCGAGGCGAACGCGGGCTGGCTCGATGCCTCGGGGGCGAAGGTCGCGAAGACAGCGCGCGGCAAGGACTTCGACGCCATCTTCCTTGCCGCAGAGGCGAAGAACGATCTCGAGGAGCTCCCGAGCTGCCGCGAGACGGCACGCCTCGTCATCCCGGTCGCGCAGCGCACGAAGAAAAAGAAGTGGTCGTTCCGCTGCCCGTGGGCGCTGGCCCTCGGATCGGTCTCTCCACAGGGGGCTCGCACCCGCATCGCGAGCGCCCCACAACCGGAAGTACGCCCGCGGAGCCATGTCGCGCTCCGTTGGACCGCGACTTGCTGGAAGGCGACCTCATCGCCTTGGGGGTAGCCACAGCAGTACTTCACGTTCGGAGGTTCGAGTCATGTCCATCCTTCTTGCCTGGGTCACCGCTGCGAGCACGTTGCTCGCGCCGGCACACCCGAATGACCAGCTCGCCGAGGCGATCGCCGCGCGGGCCGAGTCCGAGGCGCCGCTCTTCAAAGGGGACGACGATCGTCGCAAGACCTCTGCGTTCCTGATCGCGATCGCGTTTCGCGAGTCGTCCCTGCAAGCGAACGCCGTGGGCGATCACGTCGCGGGCAAGCCAACGAGCTTCTGCGCGTTCCAGATCCACCTGCCTTTTGCGGCCAGGACGAGCGAAGGGTGGACGGGCTCCGACCTGGCCGAGGACCCGGAGAAGTGCGTGACGATCGCGCTGCGCATGATCCGTCAGTCGATGCAGATGTGCCCTGCCCATCCGCTCGCTTTCTACGCGTCGGGCCCGAGCGGCTGCGAGAACGCGCGCGCGCAGCGCATCAGCCGCGATCGGCTCGCGATCGCGCAGCGCCTCCTGCGTGACGTGCGCGTCCCCGCGTCGCTCGCCGCGGAGACGAACGCGCCAGGCGCGCCGGCCGCGGCGGCGCTACGGTCGAGCGTGGCAGTACGCCCCGTTGTGCTCCGGCCGAGGCTTTCCTGCGGCGGCGCGTGAAGCGCGAGCTCTTCACAGCTCAGCGCTTGTTCAGCTCCCCGGAGGCCGTCCGCGTCACGACGACGCGGGCACGGCGTGGTACTAACTGCCGCATGGGGGACAACGAGTCCGCGGAGCTACGCGAGCGCCTGGAGGTCTTCAGTGCCTTCACGGGCGGAGTCCTCTTCGATTTCGATCACGAGGGTCGGTACCTGCGAATCTGGACCGGGCAGCCCGACCTGCTCGCGCGCCCCGCCGAGGAGCTCGTCGGCCGGACAGTCATGGATGTGCTCGGCCCGGTCAACGGGGCGCTCTTCCGCGACATGCTCAACAAGGTCGTGACCACGGGCGAGCGGGCCGCGTTCGACTACACCCTCGACGTGCAAGCGGGCCGGCGCACCTTTGCGTGCGAGCTGCGCCCGCGACCGAGCCGCGACGGCAAGCCCCCCACCGTGACGCTCCTCACGCGGGACGTCACCGAGGCGAAGGCGCTCGAGGGCAAGCTGGTGCAAGCCGAGCGTCTTGCCGCGCTCGGGCTGCTGGCGGCGAGCGTTGGACACGAGATTCGCCAGCCTCTCTCGTACGTGGCGGCGAGCCTCGACGTCCTCGAGCGCCAGCTCGCCGCCGTCGCGATCCAGGAGAGCGCGGCGACGTCGCTCTCGAACATTCGCACGGGAACGAAGCGCATCGCGGAGATCGTCGCCAGCCTCGACCTGCTCGCGTCCCGGCGCGACCACGTGTCGGGCCCGCTCGACGTGCGCTTGCCGCTCCAGGCCGCGCTCGACCTGTGCGCGAGCGAGCTGGCGGCGTGCGTTCACGTGGAGAAGGTGCTGCCCGATCTACCGGTCGTGCAGGGCGACGAGACCGCGCTGTGTCAGGTCTTCGCGAACCTGCTCCTCAACGCGGCGCAGGCGCCGCCTCCCGAGGGCGCGACCACCCACGCGGTCAAGGTCTCCGCCGACGTCGTGGGCAATCAGGTCCGCGTCTCCGTCGTCGACGACGGCGCGGGCATCCCGGTCGAGGTGCGCGAGCACATCTTCGATCCGTTCTTCACCACCAAGGAGAAGGGCCGCGGTACGGGCCTCGGGCTCTTCATCTCGCGCGGGATCGTCGAGGCCCACGGCGGACGCCTCGAGCTCGCGAGCGAGGTCGGGCGCGGCACGACCGTGGAGGTGTTCCTCCCCATCGTCGGGCCGAGCCAGCGCGTGGCGCCTTCGCCTTCGCCTTCGCCTTCGCGTTCGCGTTCGCGGACGACGGCGCCGCGGCTCCGCCTCGAGGTGCTCGTGGTGGACGACGAGCCGCGTTTCCTGCGCTCGCTGAGCCTCGCGCTCGAGGACGACCACATCGTCGACACGCAGCTGCGCTCGTCGGATGCGCTCGCCATTCTCGAGGCGAACCCGACCCGCTACGACGTCGTGCTCTGCGATCTCGCCATGCCCGAGGTCGACGGCGCGATGTTCCACGAGCGCATGCGCGAGCTGGGCGTCGCCGACCGCTTCGTGCTGATGACGGGCGGCGCGTTCACGCCGCGCTCGGCCGCGTTCATCGCCACGAATGCCTGTCCCACCATCGCGAAGCCGTTCCAGCTCGAGCGGCTGCTCGCGCTGCTCGGCAGCGTGGCCGCGAAGGCTCGCCGCTAGCGGCAACGCTCCGCGATCAGCGAAGCCGGCGGCGCCGGCTCATCGCGCAGCCGCTGGCGGCGGTCGGCGTGTCGGTCGGCGCACTCGTCGGGCTCGTCGGCTCCTGCGGCTCGGGTGCGCCGAGTGGCGGTGCTGGGGCCGTAGTCGCCGTCCTGGCGATGAGGTCGGTGGGGTGGTTGCGGTTCCAGAGTTTCTGGAATGCCTTCACCGAGAGCCCGCGCAGGTCGACGGCGATCGCGCCCTCGTGGTTGCTCGTCCCCGGCGTCTCGAGATCGTCGTGACGCGCGCCTTCTGCGCGCGGGATCAGCGCCTTCGCCGCGCTCGTCTGGAGGTAGGGGAACACCGCGGAGCCGAGCGCGAGCCCGGCGGTGTTGTCGATGCGCGTGAGCGTGCCGGGGCCAGGCACTGGATCTCCTCGACGAGCTGCGTGGAGAGGCCCTTCACCGCGGTGGTGGTGCAGCTCTGCGTGCGCAAGTCGCGCGCGCTTCGCACCGTGCGAGCCGGGCGCCCGACGCTCACCTGGTGCGCCGGCCCCGCGGCGCCGCGCGATCCGCGGGCGCTCGCGAGCGCGAGCCGTCACGACTTGCATTTCGTCGGGAGGTGGCAGCGGGCGGGGCGGGTCGGGGCGAGGCTCAGGCCGCCGGGGGCTTCGATGCGCGGCGGATCATGGCCTCGGCGTACGACTCGATGGCGTTGCGGTGGATCTCGCGCGAGGCGTCGTCCGCGAGGCCGTGCGCGGCGCGCGTGTCGAGCGCCGTGCACGCGTTGGCCATGCGCCGTGCGTGGGTGACGAGCTGCATGGCGCGCCCGCCGTCGTCGAGCTTGCGCAGCGGCTCCGCGAGCCAGCGCTCGAGGGACGTCTCGGCCTCGCCGATCGCGATGCCGACCGCGCGCCGCGCCGCCGCCACCGCCTGCTCGGTGTCCGGCTCGCTCCGCTTGGTCAGGCCATCGAGGACCACCGCGCGGTAGCTCACCGCCGACGCGACCATCGCGTCGAGCGCCTCGGGCAGGCGCGTACGCTCCCAGGTCGGCCAGACCAGCAGCGCCGCGGCGAGGGCGATCGCGCCGCCGATCACCGAGTCACCGGCGCGCGCCGCCGCCGTCCACCAGTCGCCGGGATGCTGCTCCGCGATGAGCACGAAGACCGGCGTGAGGAAGAACGTGAAGAGGCGATAGCTGCGCGGCTTCGTCGCCACCGCGGCGACCGACAGCGGGAACATGATCGCCGCGAGCGCCAGCGGCGCGTGGATGGTCATGGTGATCGCCGCTGCCACCGCGCTTCCCAGCACCGTGCCCACGACGCGCTCCGCGGCGCGCGTCGAGGTCGGGCCCGGATACGGCTGGAGCACGGCGAGGGTGGTCACCGTGACCCAGTGGGGGTGCGTCGAGAAGCGATGGCCGATGATCGACGCGACCGTCACCGCGACCGCCACCCGCAACGCATGACGGAAGAAGACGGACTCGAGCGCGAGCGCGTCGCGGAGCTCGCGCAGCTCGGTGAGCGCGAACGCCGACGTGGTGCTCTGCTCGCCCGCATCGAGCGGCATCGCTCCCTGACCCACCGATCCCGCGAGGGTGCGCGCATGCTCGCTCTCCTTCACGAGGCGCGCCGAGAGGATGCCGGTCGCGCTGTCGTCGTCGGGCTGCGACAGGCGCGTGCTGGGCCGCGCGCCGTCGGGGCTGGGGTGCGTGACCACGGCCTGTCGGCGCGTCGCGTCGTAGGTGTCGGCGATCTCGCGCAGGCGGCGCCGCACGTGCAGGGGTCGCCCCCTGGGCGGCAGCGCCTCGAGCTCCTCGGCGAGCGCGATCAGCTTCGGGAACTGCGCCTCGACGACGCCGAGGAGCACCCGCAGATCGGCGCCCGTCTTCGACTCGCCGGGTCGCCGGGCGCGGACCGCGAGCGCGATGGCCAGCGCGGCCTCGATCGCGGCCCGCACCCGGCGCTGCTGGGTGCGCGCGAGCGCCGCCCACGCGGGGCCGGTCTCCGCGTGCTCGACGATGCCGTCGATGGCGCGCGCGTAGTCGGCCATGGTCGCGAACACGTCGGCGATGGCCTTTCGCACGGGGCGATGAGGGCCTACCGGCCACACCAGCGAGGAGAGGAGCGTGGCCCACAGCGCGCCAGCAGCGAACGAGAGCGCATCGGCGAGGTACGTGGCGCTGCCCGGCTTCGCGGCGCCCACCGCGACCAGCACCGCCGTCATCGTCCCCACGCTCGCCGCCGCCGGGCCGAGCGCGCGCGCCATGGTGGCCGCGAACGCGACCGCACCGATCACGATGGTCGCCAGCCAGATCGAGCCCGCGCAGCGCTCCGCGAGCGGCACCATGATCGCGCCCAGCACCGCGAACGTCGCGAGGGATTTGAGGCGCGTCGAGCGCAGGCCACCGGGGTCGGCGAGGGTGCCGAGCCAGCCGCCAAGGGCCATCCAGCCGAGCTCGGCGCGCCCCAGCGCGGCCGCGAGGAAGAAGGGCACGAGGGTCGCCACGGCGGCGCGTACGCCGTTCGCGATGGCGGGCCACAGCGCGTCGTAGCGCGCGTCGCGGGCGAGCTTGGAGGCCCGCGCGAGGCTGCCCGTGCGCTCCGGAGACTCGCTCACGATCGGGATCCTACTACCGCTGCTCCAGCGCCACATCCGTTACCCGAGCGGCTCGTGGACGTCGCGTCGCTCGCTGCATTCTCGGCAATGCGTGACCTTCGAGGCGGCGATACCTCGGGAGCGCGACCGCTGTGGGTCTGGTCGCCCTCGAAGTCGTGGATCGCGATGCGGATCTTGTCGCCTGCCTTCTTGGCCCTCGGGCTCGCCGGCCTCCGCGGGATCCGTGACCACGAGCTCGTCGGCGTCGTCGAAGTGGCGCTCCTCGACGATCGGCTCGTCGACCAGCTCGAGGACGGCGGGGATCGTCGGGGGTTGTCACTGCACGCGGTTGGTGCCCGAAGGCCTCGCGGATCGATCCCGCCGTGCGCGCGGCCCCGGTCGATTGGTGGGAGCGTGTAGTTCTCTCGGGGTAGAGTGCCGCCCGTGTCGCGTCCGCGATTCGATCCGCAATCGCGCGCGCACGCGCTCGTCGTCTGGTGCGTGGCGCTCGTGCCGCTGCTCGCGCTCGTCGCGCTGCTCGTGGTGAAGCGGCTGCACGGGCCCCTCATCGACGCCGAGGACACCAACCAGTACGAGTTCTGCGGCTTCTACCTCGGCGAGCACCTGCGCTGGCTGCCGCTGCCGTCGATGGACTTCCAGGTCGACGAGGTCTTCTACCCCTACGGCACGAACGCGGTCTTCCAGCCGTGGGTCCTCGAGCGCGATCTCCTCTACGTGCTCGGCACGCGCCTCTTCGGGCCCGGTCCCTGGCTCGCCGTGCACGTGCTGGTGAGCTGGGCGATCGCCGCGCTCGGCTCGGCGCTGCTGGTGCGCCGGGACTTCGGCTTCGCCCGCGCGAGCCTCGTGGGGTTCGTGGCGGGCTTCGCGAACTTCTACGCGGTGCACAAGTTTCCGCTCCAGATCAGCCTCTGCCCCATCCACTGGACGGCGCTCGCCTTCGTCGCCGACTTCGTGATCCTGCACCGCGTATGGCGCCAGAAGGACGTCGGCGCGCATCTGCTCCTCCTCCGCGTGGCGCTGCTCTTCCTCGCGCTCGGGCAGGAGCTTGGGTACATCGCCGGGCTCTCGTTCACGAGCTTCGCGCTCACCGGGCCGGTGGTGCTGGTCCTCGCATGGCGCCACCGCAAGCTCACGCTCGCGGAGCTGCGGCTCGGCCTGCGGGAGCTTGCCGTGAAGCCGCTGCTCACGCTCGCCGTGGCGGCGCTGATGGCGCTCGGCGCGCTCGTGTACCTGCCTCTCGTCCTCCAGATCGTGAAGGGCGCGCGTTCGTTCGGGGCCATCCCCTCGGGCGGCAGCTGGTGGGCGCATCCCGCGCGTCTGCTCGACCCGTGGCTGCCGTTCGTGCATCCGTCCTCGAGTGCGGCGCGCGTCTTCTTCGGCAAGCCGGAGGGCGTGGGCGAGGGGAGCCCGGGGTTGTTCCTGGTGCTGGTGGCGGTGATCGGCGCGGCGCAGGCCATCCGAAAGCGCAACCTCGCGCCGGTCCTGCCGCTCCTCGTCTTCTTCGCGCTCGCGATCCCGTTCCACCCCGAGAGCTTCCCCACGCTCAAGATCTTCCCGTGGTTCACGTTCCATCGCGTGGGCGGGCGCACCACGCTCGCGTATCCGATCGCCTGCGTGCTGCTCGCGCTCCACGTCGACTGGCGCGCGTTTCGTGCGCGCTGGGTGACGGCGCTGGTCGTGCTCGGCCTCGCCGAGACGGTCACGTCCTACGTGGTAAAGGCCGAGGCGTGGACGCCCGCCGCCGTCGACCCCGGCTTCGACGCGTACATGAAGACGGTCCGCGACACGCCCGGCGAGGCGGTGCTCGACTGGCCGTTCTGCGTCGCGGGCGGCAACGGCATCGGCAACCGTGAGCTCTGTCCGTACTACTTCCGCAACAACACGGTCTTCGCCAACCGCCGCTTCCACGGGAAGAAGGTGATGGGCGATTACTTCGGGCGCCTCGCCGACGCGCAAGTCGCCCCGTATCGCGACGCGGGCTGGCCGGCGCTCTTCGACCCCGCGCCGCCGGGCTTCCCGCACAGCGCGGGCCAGGCGCGCTGCTTCCGCGACGACGAGTGGGTCTTCTTCGAGGATTTCTTCGCGAAGAACGACTTCGCGGGCATCGACGTCTACGTCGACATGCTGCCCGAGGGCTGCGCGGCGAAGATCTACGAGCGGTTCGGATCGCCCATCGCCGAGACCTCGCTCGGCGTGGCGGGCCGCGTGACCTTCGTGCCCAAGTCGCTGGAGCTCCGCAGGCGCGTCGACCCGGCGGGCGGGCGCGCGCTCGTCTTCACGCCGTCGCGCATGCCGTCGCGCTGAGCAGCCTCCTTGCGGAGCGCCTCGAGATCGACGGCGATGCGCGCGAGCTCGAGGCCGGCGCGCACCATCCCGCCCGGCCGCAGCTTCGACTCGCCGACGTCGACCCACGTCTCCAGCGGCAGCTCGCGGAGGGAGCAGCGCTCGAGCCCCGGCTCGCCGCCGACACCTGCGAGGAGGCGGCCCAGCAGCTCCACGTCGAAGGCCCAGCGGGAACGGAACGGGGCCTCGAGCGCGCGCTCGAGCAGGGGGCTCGCGCGAAACAGCTTCGCGCCGCACTGCGTGTCGTAGTAGGGCGTGCGCAGGACGAGCGCGGCACAGGTCGCGAACACGCGGCCGAGGTAGTGGCGCATCGCCTTGCGATCGATGTCGACGCCGACGAGCTTCACGCGCGCGCCGGTCACCACGCAGAGGCCGCGCCGCACGAGCTCGTCGCGCAGGCGGAGCAGCTCGTGAGCCGGGGTCGCGAGGTCGGCGTCGGCATAGCCGACGACCTCCGCTCCTTGCGCGAGCGCGGCGATCAAGCCGCGTCGAACGGCCTCGCCCTTGCCCACGTTCACGTCGAGGCCGAGCACGCCGATGCTGTCCGGCGCGATGGCGGCGAGCTCGTTCAGCCGGCCGCGCGTGCCGTCCTTCGAGCCATCGTCGACGAGGAGCAGCCGCACGTCCCTCGTCCGCGCGAGCGCCACGATCGCGTCGCCGGGGAGGCGCTCCTCCTCGTTGAAACAGGGGATGACGAAGGTGGTGAGCAACGCCAGGCTCGTCAGGAGAGCAGCTCGACCACCGCCGACCGCAGGTCGTCGAGCCCGAACGGCTTGTCGAACAGCACGGCGCCGAGGGATTCCGCGTGGGTTCGCGTGCGCGCGTCGCCGAAGCCCGTCATCAGGATGATGGGCACGTCGCAGTGGGCGACGCGCAACGTCTCCACCATCTGGATGCCCGACACGATGGGCATGTTGATGTCGGAGATGATGAGGTCGACGTCGTTGTAACGGTGCTTCGGACCCTTGGTCAGCTGGACGAGCATCCGTCCGCCGTCGTTCGCGCCCTGCACCTCGTAGCCGTCGGAGCGCAGCACCTCGAGGAGGATCTCCAGCATCTCGGGGTCATCCTCGGCGACGAGAATGCGCGGCGGATCGTGGATGGGCCGTCGCGAGCGACGCGGCGGACGAGACGTGTAGCTCATCGGGCCTCCTCCGGCAGTCCTGAGGTCATGGGGGCGCGCCAAGGGAGGACGGCGTTGTTCATGCGATACCTCTCGATCGGTTCGCGGAGGGAAGCAGTCCGGGGAACGAGGCTCGGCTCGTCGAGCAGATCGTGCTCGTCGTGGACCTCCGGCGTGTAGAGCTTCTGGGAATAGGGGACGGCAGCAAGGCGAACACCATCGTACGGCTGCACCATCGGTGCCGGCTCACCCAGGGTACCGCCGGCGACGAGCGAGCGCCCGACGAAATGCGCGCGGGCGCGTGGATGCGCGCGGCCATCCGCCGCATGTCGCGGTCGATCACCTCGTGCTCGAGAGGTGGCCTTCTTCGCGACCTGCTGCGGAATGCATCTTCGCGAGGACCCGCCACGACTCGGGGTCGTCGGGCGCGAGGCTCGCAGCGAGCGTCGCAAGGTCCAGCGCCTCGCCCACCTCACCGCGCATCGCGAGGCCCTCGGCGCGCACCCGGAGTCCCGTCGCCGCCGCAGGATTCGCGGGAACCGCCGTCTCGAGACGCGGCTCCGAGCCCACCGCCGACACCACGGCAGCGCCGAGTATGCATGTCGCAGCAATCCAACGCTTGGCTTCTCTTCGCGACATCGGACCCTGAGCCTTGCTCGGATCGAGCCAGCACGGGAGCGCGATCGGACGAGCGGTCCTCCTATGCCGACGACGCGTCGGCGTTCGCGGTCGAGCCCCGATCCTTTCCGGCACGCCGCCCCGGCGAAAGCGACGTCGAGCCGCATCGCGCGAAGGCCTGCCCGCTAGCGCACATCGCCGGCGTCCAGGTCGCGTCGCCGATGCGCTCCTCGCTGCCGTCGATGCTCGCGAAGAGCTCGACGTCCG
>JAYTHX010000349.1:0-11962 GCA_043732195.1 Polyangiaceae bacterium | reverse complement strand
TGTTGACGAGCGCGGTCGTCTGGTTGTTGCCCACCTTGAGGACCGGGTAGCCCTCGACCTTCTCGGTGGCGGCGTCGAACTTGTCGCGCGCAGTGGCGAGGCGCTCGGTATCGGAGATGGAGAGCTGCGCCACCTCCTTGCCGTCCTTCTGCAGCTTCGCCTCGGCGTAGTTCTCCTTGTCGGCGGAGTAGATGCGCTTGAAGCCGCCGTCTCCGTCCTTGGGAAAGAACTTGTTGAACGTGCCGACGGGGATCGCGGCCGCCGAGCTCGACGTCGCGATGTTGACCGTCACGCTGCCCGCGTCGTCCCAGCGGGTCGACTTCGGCGAGTCCTTCTTGCAGGCGACGCTCACGAGGCAGAGGCCGAGCGCCGCGGCGACCTGGATCCATCGTCCGTTCATGGCGGCGTTCTCGCCCGGTCGCCGCTGCGGCGCAAGCCCGCCGGGACGCAAGGACCGAGGTCGTGATAGTCCGGGGCTCTCTCAAAGGAGCTTTCAGACATGCGAATCTACGTGCGCGTACTGCTCTTGGCTGTCGCGGTGTCGACGGCGTCGGTCGGCTGCGGAAACAAGGCGGCGGAGGCCCAGAAAGAGGCTGACCACAAGGCCGCGGACGCCGTGAAGGCGCAGAAGGAAGCGGACGACAAGGCCGCGGCCGAGAAGAAGGAGACCGAAGCGAAGGCGGCCAAGGAGAGCGCGGCGGCGAAGGCCAAGCTCCAGAAGGACGTCGACGCGGCGGACCGCAAGATCACGTACCTCAAGCAAAAGGTCGCGAAGGTCACGGGGCCGGCGAAGAAGAACGCGGACGCCGCAGCGACCGAGGTCGAGACGCGCAGCGCTGCCGTCAAGGCGTCGATGGCGAAGCTCGACGGCGCCACGGGCACGGCGTGGGAGACGGCGAAGACGCAGGTCGAGGCCGACACCGCCGCGCTGAACAAGGCGGTCGATGCGCTCGAAGCGACGTTGAAGAAGTAAGTAGCGAGAAGAGAGAAGAGGTAAGCCATGGCTGAGTACGAGCACAACTCGGAGAAGTTCGGTTACATCAACCTCGAGGAGCTCGAGGGCGTGCAAGACGCGCTCACGAAGCTCGGTTACGACCCGGGCAAGGTCGACGGCAAGGACGGCCCGAACACGCAGAAGGCCGTTCGCGAGTTCCAGGCGCACGCCTCGATCCAGATCGACGGCATCGTGGGCCCGAACACCCGCCAGGCGATGGTCGACGAGCTCGCGACGAAGTCGGAAGACGCGCCTCCCACGGAAGCGACGTAGAGACGTCTTGAAGGGAGTTGCCATGAGGGGCCGCGGCCCCTCATGGCACTCTCCTGACGCGGGCTACCGCTAGAACCTCACCGCGGCGAGGAGAGCGGCGCCGCCGCGGGTCGGCGCGACGCCGACCCTGACGTCTCGAAGCGCGGCGAGCGCGGGCGCCTGTGCGGGCGCGGGCGCGGGCGCGGTCATCACCAGGAACAGCGTCGTGACGAGCGCGCCCTTGCCCCACGAGCGCCAGCCACCCTGCGATGCCCCCATCGACGAGAGCTCTGTCACGGCTACTTCGCCGCGGCGAGCTCCGGACCTACCGCTCCCGCCGCGGACGGCGGGGCGAGGCGGCGAGCACGCAGCGCTCGAGGTCGCCCTCGCACGAGCACGCCAGCGCGATGCGCAGCCGCGACTGCATCGTCTCGAGGCGGCGGATCCTCGCGCCCAGCTCCTCCAGCTTGCTCGACGCGAGCGCGCTCCAGCGCGCGCGCCCGGCGTGGCCCGCCTCGAGCAACGGCACGAGCCGCTTGATCTCGGCCAGCGTGAAGCCCGCGTCGGTCGCGGAGAGGATCATCCGCAGGCGCACGCCGTCGGCGGCCGCGTAGAGCCGCTGGCCCGAGGTGCGCGGTGGCTTCCGCAAGAGGCCCACCGACTCGTAGTAGCGAATCGCCGACGTCCGGATCCCGAGTCCCTGCGCGAGCTCACCGATACGCATGTTGACGTCAAGCATACTTGAAGTGTCAGGCTCCCCTCCCTGAGCACCGAGCGCGCCGACGGTTTCGTGCTCCACTTCCGCGCGCTGCTTGCGCTCACCGAGCCGTGGATGACCGACGGGGCGCCAAGGAAATCCTCGCGAGCTGGATCGGCTTCCGCATGCGCACGCAGGGCAGCGGTCGGTCCAGCGCCGCGCGCTCGGCGAGCGTCGCGAGGCGCCGCATCACAGCGCCGGCCGGGCGATCTCCGGGTGGTGGCCGGTCGCGACGATCCAGCGCTCGAGCGAGCGCCCCGGATGCGGGTCGGTGCGAAGGAGTCCACCGGTCGTGAGGTCGTACTTGTTGCCGTCGCCGCGGTCGAGGCCGACCCACAACGCGCCGTCGCCGAGCGCGAGCCCGGTGATGGTGCGCTCCGGATACTCGAGGTTCGCGGCGAGCCCGGTCACGCGGCGCACCGCGGACTGCGGATCGACGGCACGGAGCGCGCTGCCCGCGGTGACGAGCCACTCCGCGCCCGGCGCGCGTTCGAAGAGCGCAGTCACCGCCGCCCCCTCGCTCGCCAGCTGCGCCGAGCGCACCACCGCGCCGCTCGCCACGTCGAGGATCGCGACCCGTCCGTCCGGAAACCCCGCCGCGAGCTGGCGATCGTCGCGCGAGAAGCGCAGCGCCGTCGCGCCCGCGATCGCCACCACGCGTGGGCCCTGCGCGTCGAGCACGTGGATGCGATCCGGCGCGGCCACGGCGCAGCCCCAGGGGCGCGCCATCCCCCCCGCGCCAGAACGCGACGTTTCCCCCCGCGTGCAGCGTCGCGAGCATCGTGCCGCCGGCGGCGAGCGCGAGGACCTGTCCCTCGAGCGGCCGCCGCCAGGTGGGGGCGTTGATCTTCGGATCCCACGCCAGGAGCTCACCGCGGTCGACCGCTGCGAACGCTGCCGCCGACCAGGAAAAGAGGCTCATCGCGGCAGAGTGCCCAAAGGTCGGCAGGAGGCCAGGGGAGAAGAGCCTCCGGCCGGGGCCCTCATCGCCCACGAAATCGCGGGCCTCTCTGGAATCCGAGTGGCGGCGCGGCGGCGGCGCGGCATGGTCGGCGCCATGCTGCCACGAGCCCCACTACGGGGTCCTCGCTTCGTTCCTCTCCTCTGTCTGATCACCCCGATCGTGGTGAGCGTCGCGTGCGACGACGACCCGCTGCGCCCGCAGCTCGTCGAGCTCCACGGGGCGCAGGCGTCGCTCCGCATCACGCTCGCGCCGTTCCAGCTGGCGATCGTCGACGCCAAGGGCATCGTGACGCTCGCCACCGCCCCCGCGAGCGAGGACAATCGCTACGGGACGCCCGGCGCGACGCGCGACGACGGGCTCGACAACGTGAAGGTGCTCTGCCCGGCTGGGACGGCTTCGTCCCGGAGGAGCAGTCGTGGGCGCCCCCGCCCGACGCCGAGCTCCTCGCACGCGACGAGACGAGCGCCTCGTTCGCGCTCGCGGTGCCGGGAGGTACGGTCACCGTCGGTGTTCGCCTCGAGGGCGCGAAGGTGTCGATCACCACGACAGCCCCGGGCGACGGCTGGAACAAGACCGCGCTCTCCTTTCTCCTTCGTCCCGACGAGCACTTCTTCGGCCTCGGCGAGCGCTTTGCGAGCGTCGACCATCGCGGCCTCTCGCTCTATTCGTGGGCCGAGGAAGGCGGGCTCGGGGGCGGCGAAGGCAAGCCGCGCGACGAGGTGACTCCTTATCCGAACGGCCCGTCGATGACGTATTTCCCGGTCCCGTTCTTCCTCTCCAGCGCGAGGCGGAGGTCTGGGGCGTGGCTACCGCCCGGCCTGTGGGTCGATCTCGCGGATCACGCGGTGTTCACCGGCGGCCAGCGCGTCGCGATCCCCGCGCCGCTCGCGAAGCTGCTCGCGCCGGCGTCCCGCGACACCCGCACGAACAAAACGCGAAACGCCGAACCCCTCGCGAGGGTCGGCGTCTTCGAGGTGAGGGCGCGAGGAGGCGCCCGCGAATCACACGCGGCGGCGCTTGGGCGGGCGGCAACCGTTGTGCGGAACGGGGGTCACGTCGCGGATGAGCGTGACCTTGAAGCCCGCCGTCTGGAGGGCCCGGAGCGCGCTCTCGCGACCGGCGCCGGGGCCCTTCACGAAGATCGCGACGGAGCGCATGCCGTGCTCCATCGCCTTGCGCGCGGCCTCTTCGGCAGCGAGCTGGGCGGCGAAGGGCGTCGACTTGCGCGAGCCCTTGAAGCCGCGAGAGCCAGCGCTCGACCACGCAACGGTGTTGCCGTTGACGTCCGTGATCGTGACGACGGTGTTGTTGAACGACGACTGGATATGGGCAATCCCGGTCGCGACGTTCTTCTTGACCTTCTTCTTGGCCGGCTTGCCCTTGGTGGCGGGGGCTGCCGACGTCTTCGCGCTTGCCATGACTTACTCGCTAATTCTCTAGGGAACCGAAACTTTGGGGGAGGTGCGGACCTCTCTCGAGGGCCGCCTCTCGGGTCAGAGGGGCGGAGCCCCTCGAACGCCTCTCGGGTCAGAGGGGCGGAGCCCCTCGAACCTGCGTAGGGAGTGAGCGAAGCTCACGGCGTCTTGCGCGGGCCGCCACGCGAGAGGACGCCCTTGCGGGGTCCCTTGCGGGTGCGGGCGTTGGTGTGCGTGCGCTGGCCGTTCACGGGCAGCCCGCGGCGGTGACGGAGGCCGCGGTAGCAGCCAAGGTCCATCAGACGCTTGATGTTCATCTGCACTTCGCGACGAAGATCGCCCTCGACGCGGTACTCGGTCTCGAGCAGCTCGCGGATGCGCTTGATCTCGTTCTCGGTGAGATCCTCGGTCTTCTTGTTTTCCGGGATGTTCGCCTTCTTGCAGATCTCTTTCGCGAGAGTCCGGCCGATTCCGTAGAGGTACGGAAGCGAGAAAGCGATGTGCTTGTGGCGGGGAAGGTCGACGCCTGCAATACGAGCCATGATTGTTCCCTTTAACCCTGGCGCTGCTTGTGGCGGGGGTTCTCGCAGATGATGCGGACGACGCGCTTGCGCCGGACCACCTTGCACTTGTCACAGATGACTTTGACAGACGGACGAACCTTCATGACCAACTCCGCGAACGTAAAAAGAAGAATCGTTACTTGTGCCGGTACGTGATGCGACCCCGGCTGGGGTCGTAGGGGCTGACTTCCACGGTGACGCGGTCGCCAGGCAGGATCCGGATGTAGAACTGCCGCATCCTTCCACTGATCGTCGCGAGAACAACGAGCCCGTTGTCGCACTTCACGCGGAACATGGCGTTCGGCAGGGCCTCCTGGACGACCCCATCGAACTCGAGCTTGTCGCCCTTGGGCTCTTTCCGCTCACGACGTTCGCTCATCAAATCAGCCTCTCCCTAGCCTCTCGCTTCGCAGAAACCAAACACTGACCGTCACGCACTCTTGGGGCTCGCGGGGCCGGAGCCCCCTGCACGCGAAAGCGTCTCGATGACGCGCTTCGTGACTTCGTCGACCTGACCCACGCCGTCAACCCTCTTCAAGAGCCCTGCCTTCTCATAGAAGGGCAGGAGGTCCGAGGTCATCTTTTCGTAGACCTCGACCCGATTCCGGACGACCTCTTCCTGGTCGTCCGCCCGGTGCTCGAGATCGGCATGGGGGGGGGGCGGTTTATACTTCAAGTGATAAATCTGTCCAGTGCGTTTATCGGTCCGACGCAAGCAGGCCCGCTCCATGAGCAGGTCCTTGTCGACATCGAGCGCGACGACGACGTCGAGCTTCTGACCGCGGGACGCGAGGAGCGCGTCGAGCGCCTCCGCCTGGGGAACGGTGCGAGGAAAGCCGTCCAGGAGGAATCCGTCCTTGGCATCCTCCTGCTTGGTCCGCTCGCGAATGAGATCGACGACCACGTCATCCGGGACGAGCCCGCCCGCCGCCATCTTGGCGATGAGGTCCTGGGGCAACTTCCCGTTCTTCTTCGCCTCGCGCAGCATGTCCCCGGTCGAGATCTGCGGCATCTTGAACTGCGCGCAGATGACCTTGGCTTGCGTGCCCTTGCCCGCTCCAGGCGGTCCGACGAAGACGAGACGCATCAGACGTCCCTCCGGCCGCGGACGCGCGTGGCGCGACCGCCACCGCCCGAGAGGCCCTCGTAGTTGCGCGTGATGAGGTGCGCCTCGATCTGCGAGCCCGTGTCGAGCGCGACGCCGACGACGATCATGATCGAGGTGCCTCCCCAGCGGAAGGGGACCTTGAAGTACTCGCTGATGACCGAGGGCACGATGCACACGGCGGCGACATAAAAGGCGCCTCCGAGCGTGATGCGGGTCATCACCTTGTCGATGTACTCGGCGGTCTGCTTGCCCTGACGGATGCTCGGGATGAACGCTTGCTGCTTCTTGAGGTTGTCCGCGACGTCCACCGACTGGAACGTCACCGCAGTGTAGAAGAAGCAGAAGAAGACGATCAGCGTCACGTAGAAGACGTTGAACAGCCAGTCACCGCGCTCGAGGCTCGACTGGAGCTGCGCCATCCCGGGGACGTGCATGCCGGCGAGGGTCGCCGGGAACATGAGCAGCGAGCTCGCGAAGATCGGCGGGATGGTACCCGCGGTGTTGACCTTCAGCGGCAGGTGCGCGGTCTGACCGCCGTAGACGCGCCGGCCGACGGTTCGCCGCGCGTAGTAGATGGGAATCCGACGCTGGCCACGCTCGAAGAACACGATGGTCGCGACTGTCAAGACGACGATGGCGGCCACGATGACCAGGTTCAGGGGCTGGATCGAGCCCTTGTGCGTCTGGAAGTACGTGACGACACCGCCCGGGATGTCCGTGACGATGCCGGCGAAGATGATGAGCGAGATCCCGTTTCCGATCCCGCGCTCGGTGATCTGCTCGCCGACCCACATGATGAAGGCGGTGCCGGTGGTGAGCGTGATGATCGCCATGAGACGAAAGCCCCAGCCGGCATGGGACACGACGTCGCCCGTCGCGCCGCCGGCGAAGTCGGCGTTGTTGAGCGCCTCGACCTGCATGGCGATGCCGAAGCTCTGGAAGAGAGAAAGGCCGATCGTGCCGTAGCGCGTGTACTGGTTGATCTTTCGCGTGCCTTGCTCGCCCTCCTTGCGGAGCTCATCGAGCGGCTTGAAGACCATCGTGAGCAGCTGGAGCACGATGCTCGCGCTGACGTACGGCATGATGCCGAGCGCGAAGATCGACATGTTCGACATCGCGCCGCCGCTGAACATGTTGAAGAAGCCGAGGATGCCTCCTCCCTGCTTGTTCATGACCGCACGCATGACGTTGCGGTCGACGCCGGGGATCGTGACGAACGCGCCGATCCGGAAGACCGCGAGCATCGCCATCGTGAAGATCACGCGGCGCCGGAGCTCCGGCACCTTCGAGATGTTCGCAAACCCGGCGAGTGCGCTCATTGGCTGTTGGTCTCGGTCATTCCGCGCGGGTTATTCGGCGGCCGCTGCGGCCTGCGCGACCGCGATCAGCACGGCCTTGCCGCCGGCCTTCGCGATCTTCTCCTGCGCGCTCTTCGAGAACGAATGAGCGGTCACGGTCACCGACTTCGTCAGCTCGCCGCTGCCGAGGATCTTGATGCGGTCGGCGTGGCCCTTGATGATGCCGTGCTCGCGGAGCGCCTTCTCGTCGACCTTCGCGCCGGCGTCGAACTGCTCGAGCTGGCTGACGTTGACCGCCGCGACGACGTCGCGATTGTGCTTCTTGAAGCCGCGCTTCGGGAGCCGGCGCGCGAGGGGGGTCTGCCCGCCTTCGAACCAGGGCTTGAAAGTGGAGCGCCGGGCGAACTGGCCCTTCTGTCCACGACCGGAGGTCTTGCCGATGCCGGAGCCGACGCCGCGACCCTTGCGGATCTTGTCGCGCGTTGCGCCTGCGGGCTTCGCGAGCTTGCTGAGAGTATCAGCCATTGTCCACCTCCTCGACGGTCACGAGGTGAAGCACCTTCTTGACCGCGCCGCGAAACGACGGCGTGTTGGCCACGACCACGACGTTGCCGATACGACCCAGCCCGAGCCCTTTGAGGTTCTGCTGCATCTTGAAGTCGACGCCGATCGTGCTGCGGATCTGCTTGATCTTGAGGTTGGCCTTCACGACGCCCCCTCGGCGGCCGGCGCGGCCTGCTTCGACTTGCGTGACTGCTTCGCGGGAGCAACCGCCAGCTCCTCCACGGTCTTCCTGCGCTTGGCAGCGATCATGTCCATGCTCTTCAGCTGGCGGAGCGCATCGAGCGTCGCGTGGACGACATTGTGCGGGTTCGCGCTGCCGATGCACTTGGTCAGGATGTCGTGGATGCCGGCCGACTCGACGACGGCGCGAACCGCACCGCCGGCGATGACGCCCGTACCCTGCGAAGCCGGACGGAGGAACACGCGGCCAGCGCCGAAGTGCCCGTGCGAGATGTGCGGGATGGTGACGCCGTCGAGCGGAACCTTGAAGAGGTTCTTGCGCGCTTGGTCGTTGCCCTTGCGAATGGCCTCGGGGACCTCGTTCGCCTTGCCGAGCCCGACACCCACGTGACCGCTCTCGTCGCCGACGACGACGAGGGCTGCGAAGGAAAAGCGGCGTCCGCCCTTCACGACCTTCGCAACGCGGTTGATGTGGATGATGCGCTCCTTGAGCTTGTCTTCGTCGATATGCTCGATCGCCATTTCAGAACTCCAGCCCGGCTTTGCGGGCCGCTTCGGCAAGGGCCTTCACGCGCCCGTGGTACATGTAGCCATTGCGATCGAAGACGACCTTCTTCACGCCCTTGGCGATGAGCTGCTTCGCGATCGCCGTACCGACCGCCTCGGCGGCGCCGGTCTTGTGAGCGTCGTCCGCGAGCGGCTTGACGTCCTTGGCGAGCGTGCAGGAGTGCGCCAGGGTGGTGCCGGCGACGTCGTCGACAACCTGCGCGTACATGTGCTTGAGGCTGCGGAAGATCGTGAGGCGGGGGCGCTCGGCCGTACCGCTGACGTTTCCACGAACGCGGAGCTTGCGGCGCTCGCGACCAATGAGACGGCTTCCCATGACTACTTTCCGCCCTTCGCGGCCTTGCCGGCCTTCTCGCGAACTTTCTCGCCCTGGAAGCGAACGCCCTTGCCACCATAGGGCTCCGGCGGCCGGAAACCGCGGATCTTCGCTGCGGCCTGGCCCATGGCTTCCTTGTCGGCGCCCGCCAGGATGATGAGCGTGCCCTTCGAGTCACCGGGGATCTGCACGGTGATGCCTTCCGGGATCGGAAAGTTCACGGGGTGCGAGAAGCCGAGCGACAGGTTGAGAATCTTGCCCTTGACCTCGGCGCGGTAACCCGTGCCGACGAGCTGGAGGGTCTTCGTGTAGCCGGTGCCGGCGCCGGTGACCATCCCGTTGATGATCGAGCGGGCAAGGCCCTGGAAGCGAGCGCCATCGCGACCGACGACGGTCGGGACGACGGAGACCTCGCTGCCTTCGACCTTCACCTTCACGTTCGGCGTGAGGGCGCGCGAGAGGTTCCCTTTGGGACCCTTCACGTCGATCTTGCCGTTCGTGACGGAGAGGGTGACGCCCTTCGGAAGCGCCACGGGGCGCTTGCCGACGCGCGACTGACGCATCTGGTCCGGGCGAAGAGACGCCGGGCCGGTGTTCTCGGTGCTTGCTGCGTTGCTCATCGGATCACCAGACCTCGCAGAGAAGCTCGCCGCCGACGCGCTGCTCGCGCGCCGTGCGGTCGGCCATGACGCCGCGGCTCGTCGAAAGGATCGAGATGCCCATGCCGCTCCGAACACGCGGGATGCGGTCGAAGCGGACGTATACGCGACGGCCGGGGGCCGACACGCGACGGACGCCGTCGATCGCAGACTCCTTTTCGTGGTCGTAGCGGAGAACGAGCGTGAGGGTCTTCTGGCCCTCGCCCTCGCTCTGCTTCACGTCGTCGATGAAGCCTTCCGACTTCAGGACGTTCGCGAGGGCGTACTTGAGGGTGGAATGGGGCATCTCGACGCGGTCATGGCGCGCGAGGGCGCCATTGCGAATGCGCGAGAGCATGTCGGAAATGGGATCGGTCATCATGGGATCACCAGCTCGCCTTGATCACGCCGGGGATCTCGCCGCGGAGGGAGTAGAGGCGCAGACAAATGCGGCACAGCTCGAACTTGCGGTAGTACGCGCGACCGCGTCCGCAGACCTTGCACCGGTTGACGTGGCGCACGGGAAACTTGGGTGCTCGATTGAGCTTCGCAAACTGACTTGCACGGGCCATCGTAGTTCTTCCTTAATCCGGGGTTCAGGTCGCCCGGAAGGGCATGCCCATGTGCTGGAGGAGGGCGCGGCCCTCTTCGTCGGTGTTGGCGCTCGTCACGATCGAGACGTTGAGTCCCTTGATCACATCGATGCGGTCGTAGTCGATCTCGGGGAAGATGATCTGCTCCTTGAGACCGATCGTGTAGTTGCCCTTGCCGTCGAAGGCCTTGCGGGACACGCCGCGGAAGTCACGCATGCGGGGCAGCGCGATCGAGATGAAACGGTCGAGGAACTCCCACATCTTGCTCTTGCGGAGGGTCACCATCGCGCCGATGGGAAGGCCCGCGCGCAACTTGAAGCTCGCGATCGCCTTCTTGGAGCGCGTGACGACGGGCTTCTGGCCGGTGATGGCGCGGAGCTCTTCGACAGCGGTGTCGATGATCTTCGGGTTCGTCACGGCGGCGCCGAGGCCCATGTTGACGACGACCTTCTGGATCCGCGGCACCTGGTTCGGGTTGGTGTACCCGAACTGCTTGGTGAGCGCCGGAACGGCGATTTCCTTGTACTTGGCGATGAAGCGGGGCGCGACGGCCTCGACCGTCGTGACGACCTTCGCCTTCTCGCGCTCCTGGCCACCGCCGTCGCGGCCCTTGCGGCCCGCACCCTCGGGACGGGGCTTCTTTTCTTTCTTCTCCGTCTTCTCGGCGGAGGTCTTCTCGGTCTTCTCGTCAGCCATGGCTCAACCTGCTGCCTTACGGGGCGACGGGATTTCCTCGCCGCTCTTGACGGCGAGGCGAATCTTCACGCCCTTGTCGTCGGTCCTGCTCTTGATGCGGGTGCCCTTGCCGGTCGACGGATCGACGAGCATCACCTTGCACGCGTGCATCGCGGCCTCGCGCTCGAGGATGCCGCCCTGCTGCATGCGGGGGTTTGGCTTCATGTGGCGCTTGATGAGGTTGATGCCCTCGACGATGACCTTGTCGTCTTCCTTGAGGAGCCGCATGACCTTGCCGGTCTTGCCCTTGTCCTTGCCGGAGATGACGACGACGGTGTCGCCCGTCTGCAAACGCTGGACGGCCATCAGAGAACCTCCGGCGCGAGCGAGATGATCTTCATGAACTTCTTGGCGCGGAGCTCGCGAGCGACCGGTCCAAAGATGCGCGTGCCGAGCGGCTCGAGCTGCGCGTTGATGAGGACAGCGCTGTTCTCGTCGAAGCGGATCGAGCTGCCGTCGTTGCGGGCGGTGTCGTCCTTGACGCGAACGACGACCGCCTTCGCGGTCTCGCCCTTCTTCACCTTCGCACCGGGGAGTGCTTCTTTGACCGCGACGACGATGACGTCGCCGAGGCGGGCGTAGCGACGGCGCGAGCCGCCGAGCACCTTGATGCACGTGACCTTCTTGGCGCCGGAGTTGTCAGCGACTTCCAGCATGGTGGACATCTGGATCATCGGCCTACTCCTCCACGAACTTCTTCACGAGGCGCACCACGATGAAGCGCTTGTCGCGCGAGATCGGGCGGTGCTCCTGGATTTCCACGTGATCGCCAACCTTGAACTGGTTGGTCTCGTCGTGGGCCTTGTAGCGGGTCTTGCTGCGAACGTACTTGCCGTAGAGAGGGTCGCGACGCGCGTTGACGCACTCGACGACCACGGTCTTGTTCATCTTGTCCTTGACGACCTTGCCGACCATCTTGCGGCGGAAGCCGTGAGCGGCCTCCTTCGCAGCGGCGGCAGCGCTTGTGACGCTGAGGGGTGCCTTCGGAACAGCCGGCGCGCTGCTCTTGACAGCAGGC
>JAYTHX010000348.1:0-11976 GCA_043732195.1 Polyangiaceae bacterium | reverse complement strand
GCGTCAGGAGCTTCTCGCGCGCGCTCTGCACCCAGCGCGCGGCGGTGGCGCGGTGCACCTGGTAGAGCGCGCCCAGCTCGTCGATGCCGAGGCCGTCCACGATCTGCTGCTTGAGCAGCGTGCGCTCGCGGGCGTGGAGCGACTCGAGCGCCTCCTGGAAGGCGACCTTGAACGACGCGCGGTACGCGGCCTTCATGTACGCGAGCTCGGGATCGTCCTCGTGCGCGCGCGCCTCGAGGAGCGCGTCGTCGGTGGGGGTCTCGCGGTTCTCCTTGCGGAGGAGCTTCAGCGCGGCGCGCATCGCCGTGACGCGAAGCCACGCGCGCAGGTCGCCCGAGCCTCGGTACTCGAGGATGCGGGGAGTGGTGCCGGCCGCGGGGTCACCGACGAACAGGACACCCCGCAGGCCTTGCTTCACCTCGCCGATGCGGTCCGCGGAGAGGCCCATCTTGCCGAGGGCGGCGTCCACGTCGGGGAAGTACCGCTGCTCGACCCTGGCGAGAACGCGTCCGTCGCCGCTCCCGCACGCGCACGCGGCCCACAGATCCGGGGCGCGTGCGCCGTCGAGGTCGGCCGCCGCGACGCGTCCGCCGAGGAACGCGGCGAAGCGCTCGCCGTCGACCGGCACGTCGGCCCAGGCCTCGCCGGCCCGCACGATCGCCGCGGCGATCGCCCCCTCGAGGTCGGGGTGCGCGGCCGCCGGCTCCCCCTCCGTTGCCGGCAGACGTGCCTGGGCCGCCAGAAAGGCGGCCGATAGGGGTCGCGCGGTGCCCACGTTCTCACTATACCTCCTCCCGCGGGACTCGGGCCAAGGGCGACATGGACTGCCTCGACGAAGAGACGATCTTGGGTTTCTGCCGCGGAGGACTGGCAGAGAGCCTCCGCGTGCTCGCCGAGGAGCACATCAGCACGTGCGACGAATGCCGGCAGCTCGTCTCCGCGGTGGCGCGTTCGTCGTTCGCGGAGCCGACCCCCAGGGATCGCACCGACCCCGATGCCGAGCGCGACTCGGAGCGCAACGCCGCCGAGCCCCGGCCGCTGCTACGCGGCCGCATCGATCCGGCCATGGCGGCGACGACGCCGGTCGGCGCCTCGGGCCACGCGCCGCCGGTCTCGCCGGTCCAGCCGGGCGAGATCCTCGCGGGCAAGTTCGAGGTGGAGCGCGTTCTCGGGGCCGGCGGGATGGGGATCGTGGTCGCGGCGCGGCACACTCAGCTCGATCAGCGCGTGGCGCTCAAGTTCCTGCTGCCCGTCGCGTGCGAGGTGCCCGGCGCGGTGGCGCGCTTCCTTCGCGAGGGCAAGGCGGCCGCGCGCATCACGAGCGAGCACGTCGCGCGCGTGATGGACACCGGTGTGCTCGCAGGCGGCGCTCCGTACCTCGTCATGGAGTACCTCGAGGGGATGGACCTCGGAGCGCTCGTCGTCGAGCGCGGGCGCGTCCACGTCGACGACGCGATCGAGTACGTGCTCCAGGCCTGCGAGGCGATCGTCGAGGCGCACGAGCTCGGCATCGTGCATCGGGATCTCAAGCCCGCGAACCTGTTCCTCGCGCACCGCGCCGACGGCTCACCGCTCGTGAAGGTGCTCGACTTCGGCATCTCCAAGGTGGCGGGCTCCGGCTCGCGCTCGCAGCTGACGAGCGCGTCGGTCCTCATGGGGTCGCCGCGCTACATGTCGCCCGAGCAGATGATGAGCGCGAAGGACGTCGACGCGCGCACCGACATCTGGGCGCTTGGCGTTATCCTCTACGAGCTCGTGACCGGCAAGGCGGTCTGGCACGCGGACACGATGCAGGGGCTGTGTGCGCTCATCGCGTCAGCGCCGGCCCCGCGGCTGCGGGAGTCGGTGCCAGGGGCGCCGCAGGTGCTCGACGACGTCGTCGCGCGGTGCCTCACGAAGGCGGTCGACGACCGGGTCGCGAGCATCGCGGATCTGGCGCAGGCGCTCTCCCCGATCGCGCCGTCGTCGGCGCGCACGTCGATCGAGCGCATCCTGCGCGTGGGGCGCAAGGAACGGACGGGGCCGCGGAGCGGTGCTCCGGCGGCGGCATCGGCGGTGGGCGCCGCGGCGGCGGCGGCGGCGGCAGCATCGACGTTGCTTGCGCCCGCGGGCGCGCAGACCGGTGACGGGGCGGTCGCGGCGGTGGCGAGCGCGGGCGAGGCGCACGCGGGCAGTGGCGGGCGCCTGGGGATGGTCCTGGGGATCGCGGTGGCGGTGCTGCTCGTGGCCGGCATCGTGGTCAACGCGGGCCACTCGCGGCGCGCGGGCCGCGGCACCGCGGGCGAGGGGAGCGTGAGCGTCGGGTCGAGCCCGAGCGCCGCTCCGACCGCGAGCGCCACTGCCACCGCGAGCGTGAGCGCGGTGCCGAGCGCTGCGACCGCGGCGAGCGTCGCCACGCCGACGGCGGGCCCGAGCGCGGGAGCAGGTGTCGCGGTGATCAAGAAGCCCGCGCGCCCCGCGGTGATCGCGCCGCTGTCCGCGACGACGGCAGCGCCTGCGCCGCCCGGCACGAACCGCGCGCTCACCGATCGGAAGTAGCGCGGCACGTAGCGGCGGTGTGTTCGAGAGGCTGGAAGGAGGCGCCGAGCCGCGAAGATTCCGTACCCACGAAGTCCGCTCCTCTGCGCCTCTCTCCAGCCTCTCGGTCGCTGCGCTCTCAGCGCGCGAAGCCCGCTAGAACAGGCGCGCGGCGATGTCGTCCGTGAACAGCCACGCGGCGCGCGGGATGGTCAGGACGTCGCCTTCGCGGATCAGGCGCTTGCGATCGACGAGGCGATCGATGGCGCGCAGGCGCTCCGGCGTCCACGGATCGAGATCGAGGTCGCGCCCTGCGCGCGAGAGATCGAGGCCCTCGGCGAGGCGCAGGCCGAGCATGATCCGCTCGCGCAGGAGCGTCGTGCGGTCGAGCTCCTCGGCGAACATGCTCACGCCGTCGCCCTCGCCGAGCACGTCGTCCTTCATGTCCCTGGTCGCCTCGACGTAGCGGCTCGGATCGAGCTTGTTTCGCCAGCGCAGGCCCGATCGCTTCGCGGTCGGCACGTTATCGCGCGCGAAGCCGAAGGCAGCACAGCCGAGCCCCACGTACTCGTCGCCTCGCCAGTAGGCGAGGTTGTGCCGCGCCTCCTCGCCCGGCGCGGCGTAGTTCGAGATCTCGTAGTGACGGAGACCGCGCGCCTCGAGCGCCTCCTCGATGGCGAGGAATGCGTCGGCGACCACGCCCTCGTCGGCCATGGGCAAGAGGCCTCGCTTGCGCCGCTCGCCGAACTGCGTGCCCGGCTCGATCGTCAGCTGGTAGCAGGAGAGGTGGCGCAGGCCGGTCGCCGCGAGCGCCTCCGCCTGCGCGCGGGCATCCTCGGTGCTCTGATCGGGGAGCCCGAAGATGAGATCGGTCGAAATGCGTCCGATGCCCGACCCGAGCGCGGCCTCGACGGCGCGCCGCGCGCCCTCGGGATCGTGCAGTCGCCCGAGGAACTTGAGCTGCTCGGCGCGGAGCGACTGCGTGCCGATCGAGAGTCGATTGACGCCCACGTCGCGCAGCGCCGCTGCGCGCTCCGCATCGAGCGAGGTCGGGTTGCACTCGACGCTGATCTCGAGCTCGGGCCGCACCGAAAAGAGCGCGCGCAGGCGATCGAGCACGCGCCCGAGCTCCCGCGGCTCCCAGAGGCTCGGCGTTCCGCCGCCGAAGAAGATGCTGCCGAGCTCGAGGACGCGTCCGCGCGCGGCGAGCTGGCGGGCGCGACCCTCGGCCTCGCGGATGACGGCGTCGGCGTAGCCGGTGTGGTCGATGTCCTCCCGCTCCGACGCGTAGCTGACGAAGTCACAGTACGGGCACTTCGCCAGGCACCAGGGAAAGTGAATGTAGATCGACGCCAAGGGACCGGACCATAGCGCGCGCAGCGGGCGAGCGGGACCTCGCCCATCACACCGCGCCCGATCAGGGACCCGATCTCGTAGCGCTCGAACGTTTCCCCTACAGCTACGCGAGAGGCCGGCGAGGCGGCCCGAGGCTATCACGCAGCCTCTAGCCCTTCCGTTTGCTCACATAACCGTCGCGGCGTTGCCTGGCGTAATGCGGGGTGTTACTTTCAAAGTCGCCCCTTCAATGCTCCACGTGACGGACATCATCGACCGCGTTCGGGCTTATCAGCCCGCGGCCGACGCGGAGATGATCAAGCGTGCCTACGAATACAGCTCGAAGGCGCACACGGGACAGAAGCGGAAGTCGGGCGACCCGTACTTCGTTCATCCCGCCTCGGTAGCGGGCATCATCACCGAGCTCCGGCTCGACACGGCGAGCGTCTGCGCCGGGCTCCTGCACGACGTCGTCGAGGACACGCTCGCAACCATCAAGGACATCGAGCGCGAGTTCGGTCCCGAGATCGCCACGCTCGTCGATGGCGTGACCAAGCTCGGCAAGATCAACTTCATCTCGAAGGAAGATCGCCAGGCCGAGAACTTCCGCAAGATGGTCGTCGCCATGGCGCGCGACATCCGCGTGCTGCTCATCAAGCTCTGTGACCGCGTGGACAACATGCGGACCCTCGAGCACATGAAGCCCGAGGCCCAGGAGCGCATCGCCCGCGAGACCATCGAGATCTACGCGCCGCTCGCGAACCGCCTCGGCATCCAGGCATTCAAGAGCGAGCTCGAGGATCTCTCGTTCCGCTGGCTGGAGCCGGACTCGTACCAAGAAGTGAAGAACGCGGTCCAGAAGACCGCGAAGGAACGCGACAAGTACATCGTCGACGTCTCGAAGACCCTCGCGGGCCGGCTTGCCGAGCAGGGATTTGCGGCCGAGGTCACGGGACGCGCCAAGCACCTCTACTCGGTGTGGCGCAAGATGAAGGCAAACGAGTGCACGATCGAGCAGATCCACGACATCATCGCCTTCCGCGTGTCGGTGGAGAGCGTCAGTGACTGCTATGCCGCGCTCGGCGTCATCCACTCGCGTTGGACGCCCGTGCCCGGCCGCTTCAAGGACTACATCGCGCTGCCGAAGCCGAACATGTACCAGTCGCTCCACACGACGGTCATCGGTCCCGGCCGCGAGCGCATCGAGATCCAGATCCGCACGCACGAGATGAACCGCGTCGCCGAGCGCGGCATCGCCGCCCACTGGAAGTACAAGGAGAAGCACGGCGGCGGCATCGCCGACTCCGATGCCGAGCGCTTCGGCTGGCTCCGCCAGCTGATGGAGTGGCAGAAGGATCTGAAGGATCCAGCCGAGTTCCTCGAGGGCGTCAAGGTCGACCTCTTCCAGGACGAGGTCTACGTGTTCACGCCCAAGGGCGAGGTCCGCGTCTTCCCGCGCGGCTCCACGCCCGTCGACTTCGCGTTCGCGATCCACTCGCAGCTCGGTGAGCACATCACCGGCGCCCGCGTGAACGGCAAGCTCGAGCCGCTCCGCTACAAGCTCCGCAACGGTGACGTCCTCGAGATCGTGACCGCGCCGCACCAGCAGCCGAGCAAGGACTGGCTCGACATCGCGGTCACCACGCGCGCCCGCGCGAAGATCCGCAACTTCCTCCGCCAGGAGCAGCGCGACAAGTCGCTCAAGCTCGGTCGCGAGCTGCTCGAGCGCGAGTTCCAGAAGAGCAGCGTCTCGCTCTCGAAGCTCCTCAAGAACGAGCCCGAGCTGCGCAAGCTGCTGGAGACGCTGAGCGTCGGCAACCTCGACGAGCTGTTCATCGGCATCGGCTACGGCAAGATCGATCCGAAGGACGTGCTCGACGTGGTGGCGCCGCCCTCGATGGACGGGGCGAAGAGCATCCCGCCCGAGCAGCTCCGCGAGGGGCGCATCGCGGGCTTCGTCCGCAAGGTGATCAAGGGAGACGACGGCGGCATCCGCCTCAACGGAATCGACGACGTCCTCGTCCGCTACGCGAAGTGCTGCAACCCGCTCCCCGGCGACGACATCCTCGGCTTCATCACGCGCGGTCGCGGTGTCACCATCCATCGTCGCGGCTGCACGAAGGCGTTCGACACCGATCCCGAGCGTCGCGTGGAGATCAGCTGGGACTCGAAGGCGAAGATCAACCGCGCCGTGCAGCTGCGCGTCGTGACCGCGAACCGCCCGGGCATCCTGGCGACGGTCGGGCACACGTTCAGCAACATGGGGATCAACATCAGCGAGGCGAACTGCCGCGCGGGTGACGACGGCAAGGCCGTCAACGTGTTCACCTTCGTGTGCTCCGACCTGAATCAGCTGAAGGGAGTGATGCGCGCGCTCCAGAAGGTCCAGGGCGTGGTCGCCGTCGAACGCGCCTGATGCGCCGCGCGTCCCGGGCTCGCAATCGCACGCGCGCGGCGTCGCCGCCGCGATCTCCGACGACGTCCTTCGCGCTCGCGCACCACCCGCCAAAACCAGCCCTTGTCCACGACGGGTCGCAAGGCTAAGGCCTGCGCAGCATGAAGGTCGTCGTCGTGGGCGGAGGTCTGGCGGGCTGCGAAGCGGCATTCCAGCTGGCAGAACGAGGGATCGACGTCGATCTGATCGAGCAGAAGCCACACGCTCGTACACCCGCACAGAACAGTGACAGCCTCTGCGAGCTGGTCTGCTCGAACTCGATGCGCGGCGCGGCGCTCGTCAACGCGGTGGGGCTCCTCAAGGAGGAGCTGCGTCGCTGCGGCTCGCTCATCATGGAGATGGCGGAGATCGCGAAGGTGCCCGCGGGCGGCGCGCTCGCGGTCGATCGGGACGTGTTCGCGAAGGTGGTCACCGAGCGCATCGCGGCCCATCCGCGGATCAACGTGCGCCACGAGATCGTGCGCGCCATCCCCGCGGCCTCCGCAGAGCAGCCGGTGATCATCGCCACCGGGCCGCTCACCGGCGACGAGCTGGCCGCCGACATCGCCGCGGCCGTTGGCGCGCAGCACCTCGCGTACTACGACGCCATCGCGCCCATCGTCAGCGCCGACTCGATCGACGAGGAGAAGGTGTTCCGCCAGTCGCGCTGGGGCAAGGGGGCGCCGGTCGACGAGAGCGCCGCGCCCGCCGAGCGAGACGCGCGTGACGCCGAGGCCCTCGGAGACGAGGCCTACATCAACTGCCCGTTCGACGAGGCAGGGTACAAGGCGTTCGTCGCCGCCATCGTCGCTTCGCAGAAGGTGGAGCCGCGATCGTTCGAGGAGGTGAAGTACTTCGAGGGCTGCCTGCCCGTCGAGGTGATGGCAGCGCGCGGCGAGATGACGCTCGCGTTCGGACCGATGAAGCCGGTGGGCCTCACGAACCCGCGCACCGGGCGTCGTCCGTACGCCGTGGTGCAGCTGCGCGCCGAGGACCAGGCGGCGAGCGCGTACAACCTCGTCGGCTTCCAGACGCGGATGACGTGGGGCGATCAGGCCAAGGTCCTGCGCCTGATCCCCGGCCTCGAGGAGGCGGAGTTCCTGCGCTTCGGCAGCGTCCACCGCAACACGTTCGTCGAGTCACCGAAGCTCCTCGACGAGCGGATGCAGCTCCGCGCCCGCCCGGGCGTGTTCCTCGCGGGCCAGATCACCGGCGTCGAGGGCTACGTGGAGAGCTGCGCCGGTGGCCTCCTCTGCGCGCTGATGCTCGCGCAGTCGCTCCTGGGCCACGCGGTCACGCCGCCGCCGGAGACCACGGCCCTGGGCGGCATCCGTACGCATCTGATGCGTCCGAACGATCGCTTTCAGCCCTCGAACATCACCTGGGCGTGCATGCCGCCGAGCGCGAACCGGAAGCTGAAGAAGCGCGATCGCTACCAGGCGCTCTCGGAGAAGGCGCTGGTCGACCTCGACGCGTGGCTTGCCAACGCCCCCCTCGCGCACCGCTGACGCGCAGGAGACCGAGATCACGGGAGGCTCGGAGTATCGGGGCGATTTCGAAGCGCGCCGAGACCGGATCACGAACGCTCCGGCCACTGCGCCTCCGTGTGATCTCGTCTCAGCCGGACGGGAGGAGGCCCGCGATGGTGGCGCCGGCTGGGATCAGGCCCAGGGAGGTGGCGCGCTGCGCGAAGACCGCGATGCTCGCGGGGAGGGGGTCGCTCGTGACGTCCATGAACGACCACGCGGCGTCGAAATCGGCTCGCTTTCCGGCGTTTCCCACGCGGCGCGTGAGCTCGCCATAGGCCTCTGCGCGCGTCGCGGGCGGATCGCGGAGCGCGCGGGCCACCTCCTCCTCGAGCGCGCCGACGAGGCGCTTCACGCTCGCGTCCTCGGCGCGCGCGGCACGCGAGCAGAGGATCGCCGTGGCGAAGCGATGGCCCTCCCAGAGATCGCGCTCGTCGATGAGGCGGACGGCGTCGAGCTCGCGCACCACGCGCGTCGCCCACGGCTCGGCTAGCCAGGCGCCGTCGAGGTCGCCGTCCTTGAGCTGCGCGAGGATGGTGGCGCCCGCGATGGCGATGACATTGACGTCGCCCCCGGCCGTCGCGTCGCGGAGTCCGTGGTCGGCCAGGTACGAGCGGAGCGTGATGTCCTGCGTGGTGCCGATCTGCGTGACCGCCAGGCGCTTGCCGTGGAGGTCGCCGGGGCCGGCGATGCGCGCGCGCTTCGTCACCACGAGCGAGGCGCCGCCCGACGAGCAGCCGGACAGCACGCGCAGGCCGCCCTTGCCGCCCGCGGAGTGCCGCGCGTGATGCACGACGGCCGGCGCCGGACCCGTGGTGCCGACGTCGATGGCGTCGCCCAGGAGCGCCTCGGTCACGCGCGGGCCCGCGCGGAAGACGCGCGACTCGACGCGCACCGGCGCCAGCGCCCTCGCGACGCGTCCCGAGCCGAGGCCGGCGAGCAGTGGCGCATGGGTGAGGTTCGCGATGACGCCGACGCGCAGGACGCCCGCCCCGTCGCGTCTGCTGCCGAGCGCCACGCCAGTGGCGGCGGTGGCCGCGACGCCGGCGAGACCGGCGAGGAAGGCGCGGCGATCCACGATCAGGCCTGCCCGTTCGTCCGCGCGCGCGCGGAGTGGAGGCCGCACTCCGTCTTCCCGGAGCCCGCCCAGCGGCCCGCCCGCTCGTCCTCGCCGTCGGCGACCGCGCGCGTGCACGGCGCGCACCCGATCGACAGGTAGCGGCGCTTCACCAGTGGATGCTCGGGGAGATCGTGCTGCGCGAGGTACGCCGCGACGGCCGCAGCATCGAGCGTCGCGATGGGGTGAACGCGCACGAGCGTGCCGTCCTGCTCGAGGATCGCCACGTCGGCGCGGGTGCGGCTCTGATCGCGACGCAGCCCGGAGACCCAGCCGCGCGCGGTCTCCTTCAGCGGCGCGAGGGGCGCGACCTTGTTCAAGGTGCAGCAGAAGTCCGGATCGCTGCGCTGGATGTCGTTGCCGTATGCGCTCACGAACGCGTCGTGGGCGATGTCGGGGTGGAGGACGCGCACCTCGAGCCCGAGCCGCGCCGCCAGCAGATCGCGGTAGATGAGCGTCTCGGGAAAGAGGAAGCCGGTATCGATGAACGTCACCGGCAGCTCGCGGCAGACGACGCTCCACAGGTGCAGGAGCACCGCGCTCTGCGCGCCGAACGACGACGTGAACAGCAGATCCTTGCCGAACTCGGCGGCCGCGAATGCGAGCCGCTCCTCGGGCGTGGCCGCCTCCAGCCGCTCGTTCGCGCGTGCGAGGTCGAGCGCGGGAGCGGGCTGCGCGTTCACGCAGCGCACTCGCCCTCGCCGCTGTGGATGAGGAAGCCCGCCGTCTCCCCGACGTCGGCGCGCTCTTCGGCGGTCGGAGGCGCGGTCACCAGCTCGCCGAGCAGGGCCACCACGCGCTTGCCGTCGACCCGCGAGAAGAAGGCGGCCGGCGTCTCGTCCGCGCTGCGCTCCTCCTCGAAGAGCCGGAGCATGCGCACGACCGCGTCGGGCACGCGGCGCGCGATGAGCTTCACCACCTGGCGTCCGAAGCGAGCTCCGCGCTCGTCGACGCCGCCGCCGAGGTGCAGCTGGTAGACGGGCACCGCGCCGTCGCCGGTGTTCTTGGCGCCGCCGTGGAAGCCGAGGTCGGCGATGTGGTGCTGGCCGCACGAGTTCGGGCAGCCGCTGATCTTGATGAGCGTGCGCGCGGCATCGCCCGCCGCGCCCAGGCCCTCGGCCTCGAGCTTCGCGGTGATGGCAGCGGCGACGGCGCGCGACGAGGTGACCGCGAGGTTGCACGTCTCCGCGCCCTGGCAGCTCGTGACGTCGCGGACGGTGTGGAGATCGAGCCGCGCGAGCCCGGCCCTGGTGAGCCGCGCGAAGAGCGCGCCGACGGACCGCTTGTCGACCCACGGGATGAGGACGTTCTGATCGATGGTGAGGCGCACCGTGCCGTCGCCAAAGGTGTCGGCGATGCGGCCGAGCTCGCGCATCTCCTCGCTGGTCATGTCGCCGAGGTTCAGGCGCACGTAAACGCCCTGGTAGCTGCCGTCCTTCTGCTCGATGACCGACGTGGCGCGCCACGCGAGGTACGCGCCGTCGCGCGCGCCATTGCTCTCGCCCTCGCCCGCGACCGGGCCCGCCGGCGAGCGGTCGGCGGGCCCCGGCAGCGTCAGCTCGGCGAGAGCCTCGGCGTCGACCTCGGCGCGGATCTTCGCATACGTATCGCGGAAGCCCTGCTCGCCGAGCTTCTTGCGTACGTACTTGAGGCGCGCGCGCTGGCGGTTCTCGCGGTTGCCGAGGCTGTGAAACATGCGCAGTACGGCCTCGCCGATTCGCCCCATCTCGCTGACCGGCGCGAACTCGTGGAGGACGAGCGCGTTCTGCGGCGACGACGAGAGCCCGCCCGCCGCGACCACCTTGAAGCCCGCGACGCCGTTCTCGATCTTGGCGATGAAGCCGAGATCGTGGATGGCGGCCTTTGCGCAGTCCGAGGCGCAGCCGCTGAACGCGACCTTGAACTTGCGTGGCAGGCTGGAGGCGAGCGGATGGCCGAGGAACTGGCGGGTGACCGCCTCGGCGTGGGGCGAGACGTCGAACGGCGCGCTCCCGCAGACCTCGGCGACCTCGCAGGCGGTGACGGCGCGGACCGAGTTGCCGCACGCGTCGCGCGTGGTGAGACCCGCCTCGTCGAGCCGGCGCATCAGCGCCTCGGTGTCGGCCATGGCCACGAAGTGGAACTGCACGTTCTGGCGCGTCGTCACGTGGCCGAAGCCGCGGGACCAGCGCTCACCGACGTCGGCGAGCGCCTCGAGCCCCTTCGAGTCGAGGCGACCGAACGGGATCTTCACGCGGATCATCTGCGTGCCCTCTTGCCGCTGGCCGTAGACGCCGCGCAGCAGACGGAAGGCGCGGAACTGGTCCGCGGTGAGCTCGCCGCTCTCGTACTTCGCGAGCATGACGACGAACTCGTCGACGTCGCGAGGGTCAGAAAAGCGAGGCAGATGGGCAGCGGGCATGGTGATGTTCCTAGACGGCGCTCGGCGTGTCCACGCCGGCGCGTTGCGAGTCCTCGAGATAGCCGAGCTCGTCGAGCCTGGCCTTCACGCGCTGCACGGCGACGCGGACGTCGATCGTGCTCGTGTCGAGCGTGATCTCCGCGGCGTCGGGCGGCTCGTACGGATCGCTGACGCCGGTGAACTGCTGGATGTCTCCGGCGAGCGCCTTCTTGTAGAGCCCCTTGGTGTCACGACGCACGCACTCCTCGAGGGGGGGCGCGACGTGCACCTCGACGAAGTCACCGATGGTGGCCCGCGCCGCCTCGCGCGTGGACCGGTACGGCGAGATCGCCGACACGATGACCGCCACGCCGTTGCGCGCGAGCAGGTGAGCGACGAACGCGATGCGTGCGATGTTGAGGTCGCGGTCCTCGCGTGAGAAGCCGAGTCCCTTGGAGAGATGCGTGCGGACGATGTCGCCGTCGAGCACCTCGACGCGTTTGCCCGCGGCGAGCAGCTCGGGCGCGAGCGCGTCGGCGATCGTGCTCTTGCCGGCGCCGGACAGGCCGGTGAGCCAGACCACGAACCCACGGGCTTCGCCGCGTCGTGATACGTTCCCCGAGGTAGCCGCGTTCGTGATAACGCTCATGTGTCCACTATACTGGAG
>JAYTHX010000347.1:0-12035 GCA_043732195.1 Polyangiaceae bacterium | reverse complement strand
AGTTCGTGAACCCGGTCGTCACCGGCCGCGTGCGTGCGAAGCAGGATCGGCAGAAGCGCCTCGGCGTGATGCCGCTCCTCATCCACGGCGACGCCGCGTTCATGGGCCAGGGCGTCATCTCCGAGACGCTCAACATGGCCGGCCTCGAGGGCTACACCACGGGCGGCACCGTCCACCTCGTCGTCAACAACCAGATCGGCTTCACGACGCTCCCGCAGGACTCGCGCTCCACGCGCTACTGCACCGACATCACGCGCATGCTCAAGGTGCCCGTGTTCCACGTGAACGGCGAGGACCCGGAGGCGGTCATCCAGGTCACGCGCCTCGCGATCGAGTTCCGCCAGCGCTTCGGCAAGGATGTCGTCATCGACATGCTCTGCTACCGCCGCTTCGGTCACAACGAGGCGGACGAGCCTCGCTACACGCAGCCGGTCATGTACCAGCTGATCGACGAGAAGCCGACGGTCCGTCAGGTCTACGTGAACAAGCTCGCCAAGGCGGGCCAGATCACGCAGGAGGTGGGCGCGAAGCTCATGGCCGAGCGCAAGGCCGCGCTCGAACAGGCCCTGGTCGAGGAGAAGCAGGGCGACTACCTCCGCGCGCCGAGCGCGATGGAGGGCATCTGGACGCCCTTCTACGGCGGGCCCGACGCGCGCGTCGCCGAGGTGGAGACGCGCGTGAGCGAGGAGAAGCTGAACGCGCTCGCCGCGCGCCTCGCCGAGCTGCCCGAGGGCTTCCACGCGAACCCGAAGATCAAGGCGATGATCGAGCTGCGGCGCGATCGCGTCGCGAAGAACGAGCCGTTCGACTGGGGCACCGCGGAGCATCTCGCGTTCGCGTCGATTGCCGCCGAGGGACGGCGCATCCGTCTCTCCGGGCAGGACTCGCGCCGCGGTACCTTCGCGCACCGCCACGCCACCCTCTACGACGCCAGGAGCGGTCAGCGCTTCACGCCCCTCGCCAAGCTCGGCGAGGAGAACGGCGGCACGTTCGAGGTCTTCGACAGCCCGCTCTCCGAGCAGGGTGTGCTGGCGTTCGATTACGGCTACAGCCTGGATTGCCCCGAGGGGCTCGTCATCTGGGAGGCGCAGTTCGGCGACTTCGTGAACGGCGCGCAGGTCATCATCGACCAGTTCATCGTGTCCGCCGAGGACAAGTGGCTGCGCCTCTCCGGGCTGGTGATGCTCCTGCCGCACGGCTACGAGGGTCAGGGACCCGAGCACTCGAGCGCGCGCATGGAGCGGTTCCTCCAGCTCTCCGCGTCCGACAACATCCAGGTCTGCAACCTGACGACGCCCGCGCAGCTGTTCCACTGCCTGCGCCGCCAGGTGCTGCGCCCTTGGCGCAAGCCGCTCGTCATCTTCACGCCCAAGAGCCTGCTCCGTCACAAGGAGGCGGTCTCGACGACCGCGGACCTCGCGAAGGGCGAGTTCCAGCGCGTCATCCCCGACACCGAGGTCAGCCCGCGCAACGTGAAGCGCGTGCTGCTGTGCGCGGGCAAGGTCTATTACGATCTGCTCGCGGCACGGCGTGAGCTGAAGCGCGAGGACGTGGCGATCATCCGCCTCGAGCAGCTCTACCCGCTCGGTCCCGAGCTGGTGAAGGCGCTCGCGGTCTACGCCGACGGCACGCGCCTCGTGTGGGTCCAGGAGGAGCCTCGCAACATGGGCCCCTGGTACTTCATGAACGCGAACCTCCCGGGCATCGTGAGCCCGCGCCTGCCGCTCTCGGTGGTCTCACGCGGCGCCGCGGCGAGCCCCGCCACGGGCAGCATGGCAAGCCACAAGCTCGAACAGCAGCGCCTGATCAGCGAAGCTCTCGCGGAGTGAACCCGCTCTACTAGCTCTTCTAGCGCGGGGGGCGCTTCGAGCCTGGCGTGCAGAGCTGACCGGCGACCTCGTCCTCCGAGATCGCCGTCTCCTTCGGTGCCGCGAGAAAGCGGGTCGCGTACTGCCGGCCCGACACCTCGGTGGTGATCACGCCGATATGCTGCTCCGGGCTCAGCTGCGCGAGCTTGCGCGTGCACAGCGGATACGTGAGCCCGTTTGCCTCGCGCGAGTCGCCGACGAGGGAACCAGGGCTCGGCATGGGCGGCGATGATACCGCACCGCTCAGAACACGCGAACGATGGTGGGCCCGAGCGTCGCCGACACCGCCGACGACGTGAAGAGCCGGCGATCTCCCTGCGAGAGGGCCACCGGCACGGGATGGCCGAGCAGCTGACCGCCGATGCGCAGCGCGAAGTCGGCGGGCAGCGAGAGGTGCAGCGCCAGGCGGGCGCCGAGACCGAGGAAGAGGAAGTCGTCGCGCACGCCGCCGCCGGGATCGCGCGAGGCCGACGCGTGGGCGTTGGCAACGAGCGCCACCGCGCAGGCCCACATGCCTTGCGCCCGGAAGCACGGCACCACCTGCACGCCCGCGAGGGACGTGCGGGCGCGGGCGCCGTCGAGCGCGGGGCCGCCGGAGGGCAGATCGTAGCGCCCCTCGAGGCCGATCGACCAGCGGTAGTTCGCGAGCTCCGTCGAGACGAGCAGTCCGACGGACGCCGCAGGCGCGGGCCCGAGCGCGACGTGCGCGCCAGCGCCGAGGACGAGGCGCGTGACATCGGCCGGAGCGTCGCCCGCGGAGCCGCCCTGGTCGATCTCGGACTTCATCAGGTCGGGATGGGGCGCCATCGGCGGCGCGTCGGGTCGGGGCGCGACCGGCCCCGCCTGCGCGAGCGCAGCACGCGTGCTCAGGACGAGGCCCGACACGACGGCGAGAGCGAACGAAGACACGACGGGAGCATGGCCGGGCCGCCCTCGGGCGTCATCCCCGGAACGCGCTATTCGCGGGGCTGCGATCGCGATGCTTGACGGCACGGCGCCCGATGGTGTGTTCGTAGAAGCGCGATGAATTCCGAGCTCCTCTGGCTGGCCGGGCTGTTCGTCGCGGTCTGCGGGACCGCGGCCCTCGTCAACGCCCTCGCCCCCTCGCGCCGCGTGCTCGTGCGCCGCATCGTGATCCTCTTCGCGCTCTACACGGCGTGCCTCGGCTTGCACTACGCGCTCGGGGCGGCCCACGGCGCGGAGAAGTGGTCGCGCAATCTGCTCGTCGCCGCGGAGCTGCTCCAGACGTTCACGCTCGTGAACATCCTCGGCACGGTCGGCTTCGTGGTCGTCGCGCCGCGGATCGGCGTGAGCGTTCCGATGATCGCGAGCGACCTGGCGGTGGGCTTCGGCTACATCCTCGCCACCATCGGCGTGCTCGCCGGCCACGGCCTCGACCCGAGCGGTCTGCTCGCCACGAGCGCCGTCGTGAGCGCCGTGCTGGCCATCTCGCTCCAGAGCACGCTCGGTAACATCCTGGGCGGCGTCGCGCTCCAGCTCGACGGCTCGATCCACGAGGGCGACTGGATCCAGCTGGAGAACGGCAAGCAAGGCAAGGTCCGCTCGATCCGCTGGCGGCACACCGTCGTGGAGACACGCGACTGGTCGACGATCATCGTCCCCAACGTGCAGCTCCTCGGCAGCAGCATCATGATCCTCGGCAAGCGCGAGGGCCGCGCCGTGCCGCAACGGATGTGGGTGTGGTTCAACGTCGACTTCCGCTTTCCACCGACGAAGGTCATCCAGGTCGTGACGGACGCGCTCCACGGCGCGCCGATCGACGGCGTCGCCGCCGATCCCCGGCCGAACGTCGTGTGCATGGATTTCACGAAGGAGATGCGCGAGAGCTACGCGACGTACGCGGTGCGCTACTGGCTGCTCGACCTGGCCGCCGACGATCCCACGAACTCGCGCGTGCGCGCGCGGGTGTTCACGGCGCTGCGCCGCGCGTCGATCCCGCTGGCGGTGCCGGCGGTCACGAACTTCGTCGAGGTGCAGGACCCGCCGCGCCTCGCGGAGCGCGCCCGGAAGCGCACGGCGGAGCGCCTCGACGCGCTGCGCACGGTGAGCCTCTTCCGCCACCTCAAGGAGGCGGAGCTCGAGACCCTCGCCGACGGCATGAACCACATGATCTACACGGCCGGCGAGGTCATGACTCGACAGGGCGCGACCGCGCACTGGCTCTACGTGATGACGAGCGGCCGGGGCGAGGTCCGCGCCAACGTCGACCCCGACGGCGACGGCCCCGCCCCGATGCAGGCGAAGGTGGTGGCGAAGCTCGATGCCCCCGACTTCTTCGGCGAGATGGGGCTGATGACGGGCGAGCCGCGCGCCGCCGACGTGGTCGCGATCACGGACGTCGATTGCTTCCGCCTCGGCAAGGAGACGTTCCAGCGCGTCCTCCTCGACCGCCCGGAGATCGCCAACGAGCTTTCGGAGAACATGGCCACCCGCCGCCTCGAGCTCATCGCCGTGCGCGACGGCCTCGACCAGGAAACGCGCCTCTCGCGGCATGCCTCCGAGGCCGACCGCATCCTGAACGGCATCAAGGGATTCTTCGGGCTCTAGCGCGTCGCGGGGCCGCTCCGGCGCGCGTGACGATTCCTGCTGCATCCCCGCGACAGGTGCACGAGGCTGGCGCCGTGATCGGACACGAGATCGAGGCGCGCGGCGGCGAGGAGCTCACGCGGTTCGTGCGCGCGCTGGGCCAGCACCGGTACGTGGCGAGTCGCCTGCACCTCGTGCACGCCTTCGCCGTCGAGGCCGCGGGCATCGTCGGCGACCCGGCGCTGGGCGAGGCGCGCGCGTGGGCGGAGTCGGTGCTCGCGAACGAGACTATCGACCGCTCGTCGAAGGACGAGCGGCTCTACCGGCGCGCGACCGACGCCGAGCTGGTGGCGGTGCTCGACGCGTTCTGGATGCCCGGGCCGCAGCGCGACACCGCGGCCATCACGCTCGCCATGCGGCTCGCGGAGATCGGCGTCGCACCGCCCGACGAGTCCGCGGTGCCCTTCGACGAGGACGCCGAGGAGGAGATGTTCCCCGTGCTCGTCGACGCGGGGTGGGAGCTCCTCACGCTGCGCGCGCTCGATCCCGAGCGCCACCGCGGCGCGATCGCGGCGTTTGGCGATGCGCTCGCCTTCGACGTCGCGAAGTTCGAGGAAGAGAACGCCGTGCCCGAGGCGGTCACGCTCCACGAGCTGCCTGCGATCGGCACCACCGAGCTCCTGATGGCGCTCGACGACGACGACGCGGTCCGCGCGCCGTTCGTGCTCTGGACCACGGGCGACGAGACCTACGTCGACTACGTGCTCCGGGGGATCCTCAAGGTGGCGAAGCTCGCCTTACCGGGCTGATGCGCGGACCGCGTGATTCGCTGACCGGCGGTCATTGACTGACCGGCGGTCAGCCGCTAGCGTTCTTGCGCCTTGGTCCGCTCCGTCGCTGCCTCCGGAGAACGTCCTGCGCTCGCTTCCTCGCGTCCGAGCCGTCGCGATGATCAGACGCGCGAGACGAAGCGTCGCCTCGTCGGCGCGGCGATCGGCCTGCTCTCCGAGGTCGGCTGGCGGCGCACCACCGTCGAGCAGATCGCCGAGCGCGCCGGGGTGGCGAAGGGCACGTTCTTCGTCCACTTCAAGACGAAGGAGGCCATCGTCCTCTCTCTCGTCGAGGCGCAGATCGGCGCGGCGAGCGCGGCGCGCGCGGCCGTGCTCGCGAGCGGCGGCAACGCCGTGGATTGCCTGCGCGCGGCGACGCTCGCGCTCGGCAAGCACGCCGCAGCGAGCATCGAGCTCAGTCGAGCGGTGCTGATCGCGTCGCTCGAGAGCCGCGAGGTGGGCGGCGCGACGGACGCGGTCTTCACGCTGCTCCACGCGCGCATGATCGAGGACGCTGCGGAGGCGCTCGCGCAAGGCCTGCTCGAAGGGCCCGACGCCGAGACGGTGGCGAGCCTGCTCATGGCCTCGTATCTGGGCGCGGCGCTGCACTGCGCGTCGGCGCCGCGCGCCAAGCCGATGGGCGCGGTGCTGGCGCCGCTCGTGGAGGCCGCGCTCGGCGCGCTGGCGCCGAAGCACGGGACGAGCGCGACGAAGACGTCTGCGAAGAAGAAGAAGACGACCACGAACCGAAGGGGAGCTCCGCGATGACCACGACGAAGACGATGGCCTGGCTGGGCGCGGCGGCGCTCCTGGCCGTGGCGTGTGGCTCGAGCAGCGACGACGGCGGCGCGGGCAACCCGGCGCCCGCCGGCACGAGCCCCAGCGGCGAGACCCCGCCCGGTCCCGCGCCCACCTCGCCGCCGGGCACGACGCCCACCCCACCCGGCGCGCCCTGCACCGGCAAGGAGGCGCTCGCCGGCGACCTCGACTGGAAGCTCACGGCGGGCGGGCTCGAACGCACCGTCCACGTGCACGTCCCGAAGGGCTACGACCGCGCGAAGCCCACGCCGGTGGTGCTCAACTTCCACGGCCTCGGCTCCAACGCCGGCGAGCAGATCATCCTCTCTGGCATGAACGACAAGAGCGAGACGGAGACCTTCATCGCCGTGCATCCCGAAGGCACCGGCGTATCGCAGAGCTGGAACGCCGGCGCGTGCTGCGGCACGGCCGCGAGCAGCGCCGTCGACGACGTCGGGTTCGTGGGCAAGATCATCGACGAGCTCGCGTCGAAGCTGTGCGTCGACAGCCATCGCGTGTTCGCCACCGGCATGTCGAACGGCGGCTTCATCTCGCACCGCCTCGCGTGCGAGCTGTCGGATCGCATCGCCGCGGTGGCGCCGGTCGCGGGCGTCCTCGGCGTCGCGACGTGCAACCCGACGCGCCCCATGTCCGTGTTCCAGTTCCACGGCACGCTCGACGGGCTCGTCCCCTACGCGGGCAATCCGTCGATGGGCTTCCCGTCGGTCCTGCAGACGCTCTCGGCGTGGGCCGGTCGCAGCGGCTGCAGCGCCACGCCGCGCGAGACGTCGAAGAAGGGCGAGGTCACGTGCGTGACGTTCGACGGCTGCAAGGCCGGCGCAGAGGTGAACCTCTGCACCGCTCAGGGCGGCGGCCACACGTGGCCGGGTGGCCTCCCCGTCCCTTCGCTCGGGCACACGACGACGGACATCGTCGCCACCGACGCGATGTGGGACTTCTTCGTGAAGCACCCCCTGCCCTGAGGCCGGAGACTAGCTGCGCCTGAGCAGGCCGTCGGTGCGCGCCGGCAGTGGCGGGAGCGCCAAGGGGGCGGCGCCGTTGCCGTGGCTCGTCGCGCCGTTCGACGGGCCGTCGTGCGGCACCACCATCGCGGCGTCGGCCGCGCGGAGCTCGCTGTCGGCGAAGCCGCGGAACGTGACCGTGCGGTGCGGACGCACCAGCGAGAGCCCGTAGAGCTCGTTGTACGCGGCGAAGACCGCGGGGCGCTTCTTCACGTCGGCGAGCGCACGGCCCACCGCTGCGGGGTACTGGCCCTTTGCCTCGGCGACGAGATCGGCGATGCGCATCGAGGTGTCGGCCTCGAGCTGGGCGACCTGGAGGCGGCCCACCTCGTCGACGTGGGCCTTCGCGCGCTCGAGCCGCGCGGCGATGGTCTCGAACATCTGGCGCGAGACCTCGGGGAGGAGGCTCACGTTCCGGATGAACACCAGCTCGATCTCGAGGCCCCAGCGCTGGGTCTCGACGCAGATGTCGTTCTGCAACATCGTGCCGAGCTCGGTCCGATCGTTGAGGATCTGCCTGAAATCACGGCTCCCCAGGATGGACGTGGCGGCATGGGCCACGAGGTTCGTGAGCGAGCGGTTCCAGTCGGCGACCGAGAAGATGGCGCGCGCCGGATCGGCGACGCGGAACTCCAGCCAGAGATCGACGATGACGGTGGTACCGCGCGCGTCGTTCACGTGCACGTTCTTGAAGTGCCGGAAGTCGCGCCGCAGCGAGACCCGCGACACGCCGGTCCATAAGAGGATCTTGGACGGATACACGTGGAGCCCGGGCTCACGGATGGTCTTCACGAGCTTGCCGAAGCTCGTGACGAGCACGGCCTCCTCGTCCTCCACCTGGATGGTGAACGTGCGGAGCACGAACGTGACGATCAGGATCGCGAGGATGGGGCCCGCGATGCCGAGCCCGAGCTGGAGCAGATCGGAGCTCATGACGCCTCCTTGAGGAACAGGGCCCGTGACTCGCTGGTGACCTCGGCGCGGCGTCGTGCGACGTACGCATCGAGCACGCCTCTCGCCTCGAGGTCCTCGAGGTAGCTCGCGAGGCCGCGGATCTCGATCTCGGTGGCGCTGGCGCGCGTGCGCGCGATGCGGATGCCGCGCTCGGCGCCGAGGATGCGCTGCTGGCACTCGGCCTCGGCGCGGAAGAGGATCGCCTCGGACTCGCTCTGGGCCTGCATGACCGCGTTTAGCGCGTCGGCCAGCTCGTCGGGGGGCAGAATGTCGGCGAGGTCGACGGCGACGAAGCGCACGCCGTAGCGATTGTCGATCTTCGCGTGGCAGAAGTGCTGGATGCGATCGTTCAGGAGCTTTCGCTCCCGGCGGATGAGCGAATAGGAGCCGGCCTGCCCGGCGAAGTCGAAGCGCGTGGAGAGCGGCGCGGTCTCGCCTTCGACCTCCTGGTGCCCGCGGAAGTTCGCGATCTCGTTCCGGAGCAGGCAGGTGAAGAGCCCGGTGATGTGCTCGAGCGGTCGCGCGACGCCGAACAGGTGCTCGTAGAGCACGTCCTCGACGGGCACGTAGCGCACGAACGAGTCGAGGCGGAGAATGGTTCCGTCATCGGCCATCGCCGTGCCGCCGCCCTCCTCGGCGTTGAGGTCGAGGTTCTGCTCCTTCACCGAGACGGAGAGCACGTGCTGCCAGGGCTTCTTCTTGTGGAGGCCCGGTCCGTAGGTGATGAGCTGGTGCTTACCGTCCTTGGTCTCCGCCTTTCCGAACGTGACGAGCACCGCGAGATGACCTTCCTCCACGCGGAACGTGGAGCGGAAGGCCAGCGCGACGACGCAGACGGCGACTCCGATCATGAGCCCGAGTAGCAACATCAGAACCTCTCCTTGGACGAAGAAACAGCCCACTTCGCATCCCAGACCGGCGCTTCGGCGACATCGGGGTCGAGCGAGCGGCGAGCCAGGGCGACGGCGGCTTCGCCCTCGCGTGCATGACGGTGATAAGCGACGGCGAGGCCTCGATTGACCTCCACGACGTCCTCGTTGAACTCCTTCTGCACCTCGCTGACGAGGGGCAGCGCGTCGACGGCGTCGGCGCTGTCGACGATGCGACCGTGCGGGACGAAGCGACCATCCGGCACCTCGACGCCGACCACCACCGCGCCGATCCCGATGAAGCAGTGGGCGCCGACGACCGAGTCGTGGACGACGGCCTTGAAGCCGACGAACGTCTCGTCCCCGATGTAGCAAGGGCCGTGGACGAGCGCGTCGTGCGCGATGGAGACGTTCTTCCCCACGTAGATGGCCCAGCCCTCCCCGGCCACCATCACACGCTTGTCCTTCAGCGCGTGCAGGACGACGCCGTCCTGGATGTTCGTGTTGGCGCCGATGTGGAACGGCGAGCCTTCGTCGGCACGGACCGAGGTGTCGGCGGCGATGTGCACGTGCTCGCCGAGCACGACGCGGCCGATGACGGTCGCCGCGGGATGCACGAACGCGCTCGCGGCGACGAGCGGACGCTCGCGGATCTGCCCGAGCCACTTGCGGTGCTCGTGCGGCAGCGCCTCGAGGTGCGCGGGGCGGCGCGCCTCGGCCTTGTCGCGCGCGAGGATGGCGCGGATGCCCTTGCTCTTGTTGTCCTCGAGCTGCTTCAGCTCGGCGCGCGCGTGGCGGTTCAGCCAGCGGTTCGCGAAGTGGACGAGGAGCGCGGCGACGAGGCCGGACATGAGGTGGCCGGAGACCGTGCCGACGGTGGCCACCACGAACGCGACGGCCTCGAGCTTGTGCTCCTGGTAGAGGTGAAGGAGGGTCTTCACCTCGATCAGGCGCCAGCCGATGACGCACAGCAGGCCGGCGAGCGCCGCGAGCGGCACCTGGCTGATCTGCGTGCTCAGGAACATGACCGCGCCCGCGAGGATGATCGCGTGGAAGATGGACGCGAGGCGGGTCTTGGCGCCGCTCTGCACGTTCACGCCGCTGCGCGCGATGACGCCCGTGACCGGCATGCCCGAGAAGAAGCCGGTGACGATGTTGGCGAGCCCCTGGCCGAAGAGCTCGACGTTGGAGTCGTGAGGCTTCTTGAGACCGGCCATGCGGTCGACGGCGCTCGCAGAGAGCAGCGACTCGGCGGCGGCGAGGATCGCGAGCGGCGAGGCGCGGATGAAGAGATCGATCCACTGCTCGTCGCGCACGAGGGGAAGGGCGAAGGGCGGGAGGTGCGAGGGCACGATGCCGACGCTCGCCACGCGCTCGACGTTCCAGTGCAGGTAGATCGACACGAAGGTGATCGCCGCGATGCTGACGATGGCCGCGGGAAAGCGCTTGAAGCTGCGCGTCGCCGTGACGAAGAACGCCACGAACACGCCGGAGATGGCCGCGAGCCAGGAGACATCGTGCAGCCACTTCGGCCGATGCATCATCGTGAAGAGATCGATGGTGCTGGGCGCGCCCTTCGACGCCCAGTCGACGACCTCGGGGAAGCCGAGGAGCTCGGGCACCTGCTGATCGAGGAGCTTGAGGCCGACGCCGGTGGTGAAGCCGGCGAGCACCGACTCGGGCACGAACTTGATGACGCGCCCGGCGAGCGCGAAGGCGAGCGCGAGCTCCACGATGCCGACGTAGACGGTCGCGGCGGCGACGCCGGTGACGCCGAAGTCCTTCGCGAGCGCGAGCACCATGACGCTCAGCGCCGCGGCTGGGCCGGAGACCTGGAGCTTCGAGCTCCCGAACACGCCGGCGACGATGCCGCCCACGGCACCGGCGACGAGCCCGGCCGACGGCGGCATCCCGCTCGCGATCGCGAGCCCGACGTTCAGCGGCAGCGCGACGGCCGCGACGGTCAGCCCGGCGAGCAGGTCACCCGTGAACGACCGCGCGCGAGGAACGTCGCGCCAGCCTTCCACGAAATGCCCCGCGGCAGCACGAAGCGCGGCAGCGTGACCGGTGCGAGCGGCGGGGCGAGCATCGATCATCGGAATCGATATAGCGGAGTGCTCGCTTTGGCATTCCAATTTATTGCATTAATTCAACATGTTACGCGTTGCAAGACGCGACATGGGGCGCGACAACGAAGCAATACCCCGCGTTGTGAAACGCGGCACCCGACACGAGTTTCCGGTGCACCTGCCCCGACGTCGTGACAGCCTTGCTCCGTGGCCCGCACCTCTTCGCTCTCGGCCGCCGCCTTCGCTGTCCTCGCGGGAGTGCTCGTCTTTCCTGCGTGTTCGACGTCGGGTGACGACGTCAGCCCGAGCTGCATCAACGGCGTGAAGGACGACGGCGAGGACGGCGTCGACTGCGGCGGCGCTTGCGGTAACAAGTGCACGGGGTCGTCGTGCGCGATCGATGCGGAATGCGCGAGCGGCAAGTGCGCGGCCGGCTTCTGCGCAGCGCCTGCGGGGAAGGTCTGTGGCGTCGGGGCGACGCCGCCCACGTGCGCGAACGATCAGCCGTGCGAGCTCGACAAGGACTGCGCCTCGGGCTTCTGTAGCCGCGCGACGTGCGCCGAGCCCGCCGCGGGCAGCCACCTGAACGGCGTGAAGGACAGCGGCGAGACCGGCATCGACTGCGGCGGATCGGTGAAGGCCACGCAGCCCTGCCCGGACGGTCAGGGCTGCGTCGACAGCGCGGACTGCGTCGGCACCTGCAACGCAGGCACGTGCGGCCCCATCGGACCGACCGACGGCAAGAAGAACAACGGCGAGACCGACGTGGACTGCGGCGGCGCCAACGCGCCGAAGTGCGCCGACGGGAAGACCTGCGCGACGAACGCGGACTGCGCTGAGGACTACTGCCCCGAGGCGAAGCACACGTGCACCGCGCCGACGTACGCGGACGGCGTGCAGAACGGCACCGAGACCGATCTCGACTGCGGTGGCAGCGGCAAGGGCATGAAGACGTGCGCGCAAGGCAAGGCATGCAAGGTCGACACGGACTGCAACGGCGCGTGCAGCTACCAGTCGAAGTGCGTCGACATGCCGAGTTGCAAGCGGCAGCACGGCGGCGATACCTGCGGCGATGGTG
>JAYTHX010000346.1:0-3782 GCA_043732195.1 Polyangiaceae bacterium | reverse complement strand
GGTCGTCCATGGCGGGCTGGTCGTAGATCGCCAGCGTGTAGTCCATGTCGAAGCCGATCCACGAGATGCCGCTCAGCTTCAGGTTGCGGTTGCAGAATACACGCGTAGGACGCGGTATCCCGGGCCCCGGCGCGCGCGACATGAAGTCGTCGAGCGGGAGCGGGAGCTGCTGGGTGTGCGGAGGCGCTTCGCTCTGCGTTGCAGACACTGGATCGAAATCCTTTCACGCCTGACCGCGCAGTAGCAACCTCTGCAGACCTTAATCCTCTCCAGGGCCGGCCGTTCTTGCCGTCGGGACGGCTCCGCTCGATGAACTTTGCCTCCATCATCTCGATCGTCGCGCTCGTCGTGGGGGTGATGGTCGCCATCCTCGGCCTGCGCTTTGGCTCGGCGCCGGGCTGGGGGCGGTATCGCTCGCTCGCCGCAGTCGGGCTCACGGCGGCGATGTACGCGGCGTTCGATGCGCTGTGGGCTTCGGGCGTGTCCGACGAGGTCCGGTGGCCCGCGGTGTGCGTCCAGGGCTCCGTGTCCGCGGTCCACGTGGTGGCGTGGCAGTCCTACGTGCGGAAGCATCTCGGCCTGCCGTCGACGCGCGTCGACCACGCCATCCTCGCGCTGCTCGTGGTGCTCGCCGGCCTCTGGCTCGTGCCCGGGTTCCTCGCGGCGAGGACCGTCACGCAGCTCGACGTGCCGTGGGCTGGCGTGACGTACCGCTTTCCCGACACCACCCTCGCGGGGTCGCTGGTGAACTTCCTCGAGATCGGCCTCCTCGGGGTACCCCTGGCGCGCTATCTGCGGGCGCGGCGCACGCGGCCCTTCGACGCCACGGTCCACATCCTCGCCCTCGGCGCCATCTTCGTCGGCGGCGTGCACGACACGCTCGTCTCGTTCGGCGTCCTGCGCTCGCTGCTGCTGATCTCGCTCGGCTTCATCCTCGCCGTCGGCGCGCTGGGGGCGGCGATGACCCGCCTGTTCGTGGAGAGCCTGCGCGAGCTCGACCACCTCTCGCGCAGCCTCGAGCGGCTCGTCGCCGAGCGCACGGACGCGCTCGTGGCCGCAGAGGCGGCCCTGTTCCGGACCGAGAAGATGGCCGCGCTCGGACAGCTGGCGGCGGGCGTCGCGCACGAGATCAACAATCCCGCAGCGGCGATCGCGGCGAACCTCGCGTACCTCCTCGACGCGGTCGATCGCGGCCAGATGCCCACAGACGGTCGCGAATGCGTCGACGAGTCACTCCAGGCCATCGCGCGGATCACGAGGATCGTGATGCAGCTGCTCGACTCCGGGCGCGCCGCGGCGAACGCGCGCAGCGGCGGCGGCTCCGCCTCCGTGCTGGACGCCGTGCGGGAGGCGATCGCGAGCGCGCGACCGCAGCTCGGCAAGCACATCGTCACGCGCTTCGACATCCCGGAGTCTCTGTTCGTGCGGGCCGACGCCTCGTCACTCGTTCAGGTCCTCGTGAACCTCGCCGTCAATGGCGCCCAGGCGATCCCCGTGGAGCGGGGGCACGGGCAGGTCGAGATCCGCACCAAGGTCGAAGGCGAGCGAGTGCACATCCAGGTCGTCGACGACGGCACCGGTATGACCGACGAGACGCGGCGACGCCTCTTCGAGCCCTTCTTCACGACGAAGATCGTGGGCGTCGGCACCGGTCTCGGTCTCTCCGTCTCGCTCGGCCTCCTTCGCTCGATGGGCGGCGAGATGCTCGTCGCGTCGTCGCCGCGGGGCACCACGATGACCATCGTGCTGGACCGGGGCGAACGCGAGTCGCGCGACCGCACCAGCAGCAAGCGGATCGCGATCGCGAAGCGCGGCGCCTCGTACTAGCCTCCGCGGCATGCCCAAGCTGGATCTCTCGAAGCTGCCCGTCCAGAACCGCACCGGCTATCTCGAGCCCTATCGAGCCGAGGTCGCGGGCCGCTCGTGGCGCGAGTACCCCGACATCGACCAGTATTGGTCGAAGGCCACGGGCTACGTGCGCCCCTCCGAGCGCTAGAGGGTCAGAGCGGTTCGACGACGACCTGCGAGCGGTCCGCGGAGCGCTCGGCGGCCTCCACCGAGAGCACGTCGTCCTGGCCGCGGAGGTCGCCGCGACGCAGGCCGACCGTCGCGAGCAGCACGCGCGAGGGCCGCAGCCCGAAGTCGTCGGCGTGGAGGAAGAGCCGGCCGAGGTGTTCGGCGTAGGCGCGGGCGAGCGTCTTGAACGGGATGTTGTCGAACACCTTCGCGCGCCGCCGGCTCGCGGCCGCCGAGGCCATCAGCGCTGCGGTGAGCAGGTGATACAGCGGCCGCAGCCGCCGCAGCGCGCCCGGCTCCTGGTGCGCGAGGATGCGACGGAGGAAGTGGACGTTGAGCGGCACGTGGAACGATTCGTCGCGCGTGAGAATGGTGAGCATCTGCCGGACCGCGGGATGCGCTTTCGCGCTGCGGAGCGCGAGGCGGTACGTGGTCGCCCCGATGGTCTCGAACATGAGGTTCGTGAGGACAATCGTCTCTTGCCGCTCGGCGCGGGCGTAGAGCTTGTAGAACGTGCTCGTGGTCGGCCCCATCGGCTTGATCTCACCGCCGAGGTACGCGAGGAACTCGGTGAGCAGCTGGCGGTGCCAGCCTTCCTCGTCCCCGTAGAGTCGCAGCGCCTCGGCGAGCTCCGGGTCCCAGGTCGCGACCTCGTCGGCGATCTCGTGCGCCTGACGGAGGCCAGACTCCTCGGCGCGGAACGCGGCATTGAAGAACGCGACGGCCGCGGCCTTCTCCTCCGGGCTCGCCCAGACGATCGGGACGGAGAGGTCCAGCTTCTCCTCGCCCATGCGCGCGCGGCGCTGGTGGAGCAGTCGCAACCAGAAGGCTGTGGGACGGTCGACGGAAGCCAAGAACTACTTCTCCATTCTTAGCGCGCAGCGGCGCGCGTCGGTAGTCCCATGCGATTCCGTGCGTGATAGAAGGGGCCCCATGTCGCGTGCCCGTACCCCCGCCGTCGCCCCTCGCCCCCGTCCGGCCCTCACGTTTTACCCGGCCGAAGTCGACGGCGCGCCCGCGGCGTTCGTCGTGGATCTCGAGCAAGAGCCGCGAAAGTCCCTCGGAGCGCGGATCGTCGTCGCGGTGCCGATGCGTGACCCCACCGAGGACGGCCTCCGCTCCGAGGACGAGATGGGCACCCTCGATCGCGTGCAGGAGGTCATCACCGGGCGCCTCGAGGACGCCTACGGCGGCGAGCTCGTCGGCTTCTACGATCTGAATGGGGCCACCACGCTCGTCTTCTACGGCAGCGGCAAGCCGACCCCGGTCGCGGTGGCCAAGACCATCGGCGACATCGGGCCCTACGCGATCGACGTGCACGTCGCGCAGGATCCGGAGTGGCGGTTCTACATCGACGTGCTGTTCCCGGACGCTTACGCCCTCCAGGGGATCTGGAACCGCGCGCTCATCGACGAGCTCGAGTCGCACGGGGACACGCTGATCGAGCCGCGGGTCGTCGACCACCTGGTTACGTTCCCCACGAAGGCGGGCGCTGACAAGGCCGCGAAGAAGCTGAAGGCGCAGCACTTCACGGTCGACGGCGTCGACCCGGACGAGGAGGAGGGCCGCTTCGCCCTCACGTTCCACCGCTCGGAGACCCTCGAGGACGACAAGCCGAACCACTTCTCGGCGGAGATCCTCGACATCATCCTCCCGCTCGACGGTGAGTACGACGGCTGGGGAGCGCCGGCGGTGGGCGGGGATCAGGACGAGGAGGAGGAAGAGGCCCCCGCGAAGAAGAAGGCTGCGCCCGCGAAGAAGAAGGC
>JAYTHX010000345.1:0-12061 GCA_043732195.1 Polyangiaceae bacterium | reverse complement strand
ACGCGGTCGGCGCCGGCTTCGGATCGGCGCTGGGCGGATCCTTGGAGCACGCGGTGAGGAGGAGCAGCGCGAGGACCGAGGTGCGGCGCATCATCAGCGCACGCTCGCGCGAGGCGGCGAGCCGCGCAAGCGCAAACCAGCGCGACGTCGTGCCGCTGCGGCCGCGTCACCGCTTGCGGCTACATCACCGAGGAGAGCCACGCGCGCGCCGCGTGGGCGGCCGTCGTCGCATGCGCGCGCGCCGAGCTCGTCGCGCGCTGCACCGCGGGACGATGCCCGGCCGGGCTCACGATCAACGCCGCGCTCGCGGCCGTGCTCGCGACGAACGCGCACAGGAAGAGCGGCCAGCGCCGCGCCGGAGGCCGCGCGACCGGTGCGGCGGCCGCGGCGACGACGACGCGTACGGCGGGCGCGGCGGCGGCGGCGACCCCGGTCTGGCTCTTCGTGAACACCACGACGTCGCGCCGGGGCGCGAGCTTCGGGAGCGGCGGCAGGACCCGCTCGTCGCCCAGGTTCGCGGCGCTGCGCACGCGCGCGATGCACGCATCGACGAGCTGATGGGTGTCACTCGGAAAACCGGCACTGCTGATCGCCGCACGCATGACCGTCGTCCAGCAGGACCCATGCCGATCATGGATCCGCGCTAACTCACCGGGATCCGTCGGATCGCTTGCGGGACGTCACCATCACCCGCCGCGCCGGTGCCCCAGCCCTCCGCGGGGCGTGGCCCTCGATCAACCGCCGCTGCGGAGGTTCGTGCGACGATGCGCCATGTTCAAGGGGAGCTGCCTCTGTGGTGACGTTCGCTACGAGGTCCGCGGCGAGCTCGGCGACTTCGGCTATTGCCACTGCACGTCGTGCCGGAAAGCGAGCGGTAGCGCGTTCGGCGCGAACTCGCCGGTCGATCGCGAGCGCTTCACGCTGCTGAGGGGCGAGGCGTCGCTCCGCGAGCTCGAGTCGTCACCGGGCAAGCTGCGCGTATTTTGCTCGCGCTGCGGCTCGCCGCTCTACGCGTACCTCCGGAGCACGCCGGACATCCTGCGCCTCCGGCTCGGCTCGCTCGACACGCCGTTCGACAAGCGCGTGAAGGCGCACACGTTCGTGAGCGACAAGGCGAGCTGGGAGAACGTCCCCGACGACGCGCCGCACTTCGCGAAGTGGGCCGATCCCGCGGTGCTGCGCCAGCTCGGCTCGAAGCAGGGCGAGCCCGAGGAGTGAGCGCGGCGCCGGCCCGTCCCGCCGACGGCCGCCGTCGCGGCCCACGCAGTAGACCCGCCTGGAGTCACGAAGCGCGCGGGCGATCCGCCTCCGCCGCGCTGACCGCGACGCGGTATCGTGCCCGCGCATGAAGCTCCCCTGGTCGCGACTGTGCTGGCTGTTCCTGCTCGGCGCCGTGGTCGCGCCGATCGGCGATCACGGGCACATCACGACCGGGACGACCACCTATCTATCGCGCGCGGTGCCCTTCGTGTGGGACAGCCCGCTGTGGTTCCTCGTGATGGTCGGCCTCGCCACCGCGGCGGTCGCCGACCTTCGGCTGCGCATCACGCCGCCGCGCCCTGGCGTGACGTGGCGTGACGGGGTGACCGCGCTCGCCGCGCTGCTCGCGATCTACGCGACCACAGCGCTGCTCCGCCACCAGCCGCTCGTCCCGGCGACGCTCCTCGTCGGCGCGCTCACGGCGCTCGCCGCCGCGGCCTTCGGTGATCGCGCGGGGCTCTTGTGCGGCGTGGCCACGGCGATCGGCGGCGTCGTGGTGGAGGCCGCGATGATCGCGACCGGCTTCTTCGCGTACGCCCGCGAGATCGCGCTGCTCTTCGGCGTCGCGCCGTGGACGCCGCTCCTCTACTTCGCGTTCGGTGTGGTGGCAGCGCGGCTCGGTGAACGTCGCTCGGCGATGGATGGGGGCTGCGGCCGTGACGACGAAGGCGTCGAAGCGGAGCCGTACGAAGCCGCGCGTGGCGCTCAGGACCTCGGAATTCGTGGATCTACCTAGCCTTCTGCCCCCATCGCATCTCTGCTAGCCTGCCCGGCCCGAGCCGGGAACAACCGCTCCACGTCCCGGGTTTTTTTGGTTCCGCAGAAAGGACCGCGTCTTTCCCATGCTCGCCTGGGCCCTCAAGAAGATCCTCGGGACCTCGCACGAACGCGAGGTGAAGAAGCTGAAGCCCTTCGTCGAGGAGATCAACAAGCTCGAGCCGAAGATGGCGAAGCTGACCGATCCCGAGCTGAAGGGAAAGACCGCCGAGCTGAAGCAGAAGCTCAACAACGGCGCCACGCTCGACGACATCCTGGTCGAGGCCTTCGCCGTCTGCCGCGAGGCCGGCAAGCGCGCGCTCCGCATGCGCCACTACGACGTGCAGCTCATCGGAGGCATGGTCCTCAACAAGGGCATGATCGCCGAGATGCGCACCGGCGAGGGCAAGACCCTCGTGGCGACCCTCGCGTGTTACCTGAACGCGCTCGAGGGCAAGGGCGTCCACGTCGTCACGGTGAACGACTACCTCGCCCGCCGCGACTCGGAGTGGATGGGCAAGCTCTATGGCTTCCTCGGTCTCTCCACCGGCGTCGTCGTCAACTCGCAGGCCGACAAGGAGAAGCGCGACGCGTATCGCTCCGACATCACCTACGGCCAGAACAACGAGTTCGGGTTCGACTACCTGCGCGACAACATGAAGTTCAGCGCCCTGGACTACAACCAGAAGGAGCTGAACTACGCGATCGTCGACGAGGTCGACTCCATCCTCATCGACGAGGCGCGCACTCCGCTCATCATCAGCGGCCAGGCCGAGACGTCGTCGGACAAGTACAAGTCGATCAACGACACCATCCCGCGCCTCCGCAAGGACGAGCACTACGTCGTCGACGAGAAGCAGCACTCCGTCTCCCTGACCGATGAAGGCGTCGACATGGCGCAGAAGCTGCTCGCCGTCTCGAACCTCTACGACCCCGTCAATCTCGAGTCGCTGCACATCCTCAACCAGTGCCTCCGCGCGCACACGCTCTACAAGCGTGACGTGAACTACCTCGTGACCGACGAGGGCAAGGTCCTCATCATCGACGAGTTCACGGGCCGGGTGCTCGCCGGTCGTCGCTGGTCGGACGGTCTCCACCAGGCCGTCGAGGCCAAGGAGCTCGTCCCGATCCAGGAAGAGACGCGGACGATGGCCACCATCACGTTCCAGAATCTCTTCCGCATCTACAAGAAGCTCTCCGGAATGACCGGCACCGCCGACACCGAGGCCGAGGAGTTCCACAAGACGTACAAGCTGTCGGTCGTCACGATCCCCACCAACAAGGTGATCCAGCGGACCGATTACGAGGACCTCGTCTACAAGACCGAGCGCGAGAAGTTCACCGCGGTGGTCAACGAGATCCTCGACGCGCACGAGAAGGGCCGCCCCGTCCTCGTCGGCACCACCAGCGTCGAGAAGAGCAGCGCCATCGCGAAGATCCTCAAGAAGAAGGGGATCCCGCACGCCGTCCTCAACGCGAAGCAGCACGAGAAGGAGGCCTACGTCGTCGCGCAGGCTGGTCGTAAGGGCGCCATCACGGTGTCCACGAACATGGCCGGTCGCGGCACGGACATCATCCTCGGCGGCAGCCCCGAGATGCTGGCGAAGCTCGAGTTCAAGGAGCAGGGGAAAGACGAGGACGTCGACAAGGAGGAATTCGAAGGCGTCGTGAAGCGCTACGAGGCCTCCTCCAAGAAGGAGGGCGACGAGGTGCGCGAGGCCGGTGGTCTCCACATCGTCGGCACCGAGCGCCACGAGTCACGCCGCATCGACAACCAGCTCCGCGGCCGCGCCGGTCGCCAGGGTGACCCGGGCTCGAGCAAGTTCTTCCTCTCGCTCGAGGACGACCTCATGCGCATCTTCGCGGGCGACAAGGTGAAGTCGCTCATGGAGCGCATGGGCATGCCGGACGACGAGCCCATCGAGCACCCGTGGGTCACGAAGAGCATCCTCGACGCGCAGAGCAAGGTCGAGGGCCGCAACTTCGACATCCGCAAGAACCTGCTCGAGTACGACGACGTGATGAACGAGCAGCGCAAGACGGTCTACAAGATCCGTCAGCAGCTGCTCCTCGGCATCTACACCGCCGAGGTCATGGATGACGAGGGCAAGGCCACCGGCAAGCTCCGCAAGATCGAGCCGCTCGAGCGCCTCGGCGCCGATGTGAAGCAGGCGATCGTCGACATGCTCATCCATCACGGCACGCCGGTGCCGCAGCCGGGTGAAGAGGTGAAGCGCCCCAAGAAGGTCGAGGAGGTCCCCGAGATCTTCGACATGGATCAGCTCCGCAGCGACATCTACCAGTTCTGGGGCTACCGCTTCGAGTTCAAGGACGCCGAGGCGAAGGAGCCGCAGAAGGTCTACGACCGGCTGATGCAGGAGATCCCGTCGAGCCTCACGCAGCAGCGTGAGCGCCTCCTCGATCTCATCGATGCCATCGTGTCGGCCATCGTCGACGAGAGCTGCCCGCACAACAAGCCGCCGGAGGACTGGGACTGGAAGGGCATCCGCACCGCCTTCACCGAGCACTTCGAGGGCAAGGCGGAGAACTTCGACCACATCACCGACGCGGCCGATCTCGCGCACGTGCTCTATTCGCAGGCGCTCGCCATCCTCGAGGAGCGCGAGAAGGAGATGGGGACCGAGCTCCTCATGCGCGTCTTCCGGCACTTCTACCTGGAGGACATCGACAAGCAGTGGGTCGAGCACCTCACGGCGATGGAGCACCTCCGCGACGGCATCGGGCTCCGCGGCTACGGCCAGCGCGATCCGAAGCAGGAGTACAAGAAGGAGGGTTACGACCTCTTCGTCAGCATGATGGCGGAGGTCTCCTCGAACGTGGTCACGAAGGTGATGCGCGTGCGGGTCCAGAAGGAGAGCGAGATCGAGCGCCTCGAGCGCGAGGACTACGAGCGCCACCAGCGCGCCGCGCAGTCCCTCCAGCTCCGTCACGGCGGCGAGCTCGCCGAGGGCGACGAGCAGCAGGCAGCAGCGGCTCCCCCGCCGCGGCGCGCACCGCAGCCTGCCCCCGTGAAGCGGGAGCAGCCGAAGATCGGACGCAACGACCTCTGCCCGTGCGGCAGCGGCGAGAAGTTCAAGAAGTGCCACGGCGCCGCCCTGGAAGAGGAAGGCAGCGACGACGCGCAGGCGTAGCACCGGCGACGCGGCACGCTAGCTGCAGGGTGCGGCGTATGGCGACCCGGATACCCGAGGCTATCCTCGGCGGCATGACCGAGCGGCGGCGCGCGACCTATCAGGACGTCCTCGATGCGCCGCCCGGGCAGGTGGCGGAGGTGGTCGACGGCCTGCTCTACCTGTTTCCGAGGCCCGCCAAGCCGCACGCCGCCGCGACGAGCGCCCTGGGCGAGGAGCTCGGACCCGCCTTCAAGCGCGGGCGCGGCGGGCCCGGAGGGTGGATCCTTCTCGACGAGCCGGAGCTCCATCTCGTGGACGACATCCTCGTCCCTGACATGGCGGGCTGGCGGCGTCAGCGCATGCCCGTGACGACGAACGAGCTGCCGTACTTCGACCTCGCCCCCGACTGGGTCTGCGAGGTCCTCTCGGACTCGACCCGGAAGCTCGATCGCGTGAAGAAAGTGCCCATCTACGTCTCGAGCGGGAGAAGTACATGATCATGGCCACGCACGCAGACGACGCGCGGGTCCGCGCCGAGCCCTTCGATGCGATCGAGCTGGACCTCGCGGTGCTCTGGGCAGACGTCCAGCTCTGACGCAGAGGGTCGATCGACCGGCCCGCGTCAGGTCTCCACGCATCGGTTTGGCCCTTCCGTGCCCCAGGCGCTAGATTCCTGGGATGGCTTATCGGCGCGTTGCGGTCGTGGTGCTGGGCGGTCTCCTCGCGGTGGCGGCGATCGCCTGCACCAAGGAGATCGAGAAGCCGAACAACTACGCCGAGACCAACACGAGCAAGCCGCCGACCGCCGGCGGCGATACCGAGGGCGGCTTCCCCGACAGCAGCGCCGCGGACTCCGGGCGCGACGGCGGTGACGGCGGTGACGGCGGCGCGTGCACCGCCCTCGTCCCCGTCGGGGGCCCCGTCGACAAGATCGCCCTGGCCTCCGACCCGCCGGCGTCCACCGGCGGCACGGTGGTCGACGGGACCTACGATCTGAAGGACTACACCATCTACGTGGGCATCTCCGGCGTCGTGGCGCCGCTCGGGATCACCGCGCGGATGACCGTCCGCATCGACGTTACGGCGAAGACCATCGCCCGGGTCTCCGAGCTCACCACGGCCGGCAATCCTTCCACCACCGCGTCCTCGAGCAGCACCTTCAGCACCGCGGGCTCGGCCTTCGCCACCACGGACGTCTGCCCTCTCGGGGGCGGGAAGAGCTGGCAGTTCACGTCCAACGGGCTGAACCAGATCGTCCTGATCGACCCGGGTACGCGCGAGGCTTTGACGTTCCTGAAGCGCCCCTGATGACGTAGTCTCCGTCCCGCATGACCCTCGTCAGCTTCCTCCGCACCTCCTCGGCCCTCGTCCTCCTCACCACCGCCTCCCTTGCGGCCTCCGGCTGCGGTGAAGGCAAGGAAGCCAAGTCGGCGAAGATCGCCTCGGGCCCGATGCCCGAAGGCGAGACCTGGACCGGCGTCTACTTCCACCCCGTCTACGGCTACCTCCACATGCAGGAGGAGGGCTCGAACATCGTGGGCCGCTGGAAGCGCGCGGACCAGAGCAAGTGGGGCGAGCTCAGCGGCACGAAGGCCGGGAACGTCGCGCACTACACGTGGAAGGAGCACACCGTCGGCATGGTCGGCGCAAGCGCGACCACGCACGGCAAGGGCTACTTCCAGTACAAGATGGACAAGGAGGACCGCCCCGTCCTCGACGGTCAGTTCGGCCTCAACGACGACGAGACCGGGAGCGACTGGCACAACGTGAAGCAGGCGCGCATGCCCGTCGACATCAAGTCGATCGGTGGCGACAGCGAAGGCATCAAGCCCGGCGGATTCTGAACCGGGGCGGATTCCGGCCCTGCAGGGGATGGTCGCGCGGCCGCAGGCGCGCTAGATCCGACTCCTCGACATGCCGACCTCGCCCCTTGCCCATCCCGACGTCTTCGTTCGCCGCCACATCGGTCCGAGCCCCGAGGAACAGGGGAAGATGCTGAAGGCCATGGGCGTCGCGACGCTCGAGGCCCTCGTCTCGGAGACCGTCCCGGCCTCGATCCGGATGACGAAGCCGCTCGCGCTACCGCCTGGGCTCACCGAGGCGGCGCTCCTCGAGCGCGCGAACCAGCTCGGCAAGATGAACGAGGTTTGGCGCTCGTATCTCGGCATGGGCTACGCGGACTGCCTCACGCCGCCGGTGATCCTGCGTAACATCATCCAGAACCCTGGCTGGTACACGCAGTACACGCCGTACCAGGCGGAGATCGCGCAGGGGCGCCTCGAGGCGCTCCTCAACTACCAGACGGTGGTGATCGATCTCACCGGGCTGCCGATCGCGAACGCCTCGCTGCTCGACGAGGGCACAGCGGCCGCCGAGGCCATGCACCTCGCGTACGAGTACAAGGGGAACGACCAGAAGACGACGTTCTTCGTCTCCGAGCTGTGCCACCCGCAGACCATCGACGTGCTGAAGACGCGCGCGGGAGCCGTCGGCATCACCGTCGAGGTCGGAGACCACCGCAAGGTCGACCTCGCCAAGAGCGGCGCGTTCGGCGCGCTCGTGCAGTACCCCGCGACCGACGGCGAGATCATCGACTACGCCCCCTTCGGCAAGCAGTGCGCGACCGTCGACGCGCTGTTCGTCGTGGCCGCGGACATCCTGGCGCTCGCGCTGCTCGTCCCGCCCGGTGAATTCGGCGCGGACGTGGCCATCGGCACCACGCAGCGCTTCGGCGTCCCGCTCGGGTACGGCGGTCCCCACGCCGCGTACATGGCGACGAAGAACGACTTCGTCCGCAAGCTGCCCGGCCGGATCATCGGCGTCAGCGAGGACGCGCACAAGAAGCCCGCGCTCCGCATGGCGCTCCAGACGCGCGAGCAGCACATCCGCCGCGAGCGGGCGACGAGCAACATCTGCACCGCGCAGGCGCTGCTCGCGGTGGTCGCGAGCATGTACGCCGTCTACCACGGCCCCGAGGGCATCAAGGCGATCGCGGAGAGAGTGCACGCGTCGGCCTGCGCCCTGCGTGACGGCCTCGCGCGCTTCGACGTCAAGATCGCGCACGAGGGCTTCTTCGACACCGTGCGCGTCGAGGGCACGGAGGCGCAGATCGCGGGCTGGCTCGCGCGCGCCGCGAAGCGCCGCATGAACCTCCGCCGCCTCTCGGCGACGAGCCTGACCATCGCGGTCGACGAGACGACGAGCCTCCACGACCTCGGCGATCTCGTCGACGTGTTCGCGGACGGTAAGAAGGTCGAGGACCTCGAGACCATCGCGGAGACGTCGCGCGCCGCCATACCGGGCGGCCTCGTACGCAAGACCGCCTACCTCACGCACCAAGTCTTCAGCGCGCACCACTCCGAGACCGAGATGCTCCGCTACATGCGGAAGCTCGAGAGCCGCGACCTCTCGCTCGCGCACTCGATGATCCCGCTCGGCTCGTGCACCATGAAGCTCAACGCGACGGCGGAGATGATGCCCATCACCGACGCGCACTGGAACCGCATCCACCCCTTCGCGCCGCTCTCGCAGACCAAGGGCTACGCAAAGCTCTTCGAGGAGCTCGAGCTCGAGCTCTCCGAGGTCACCGGGTTCCCTGCGGTCTCGCTGCAGCCGAACGCCGGCGCGCAGGGCGAGTACGCGGGCCTGCTCGTGATCAAGAAGCACCACGAGACCACGGGGCAGTCACACCGCACGGTGTGCCTCATCCCCGCGTCGGCGCACGGCACGAACCCCGCAACCGCGGTCATGGCCGGCATGAGCGTGGTGGTGATCAAGACCGACGAGAGCGGCAACATCGACGTCGGCGATCTCGAGGAGAAAGCGAAGGCCAACAGCGACAAGCTCGCCGCGCTCATGGTCACGTACCCGTCGACGCACGGCGTGTTCGAGGAGGAGATCAAGCGCATCTGCCAGATCGTCCACGAGCACGGCGGGCAAGTGTACATGGACGGCGCGAACATGAATGCGCAGGTCGGCCTGTGCCGCCCGGGAGACATCGGCGCCGACGTCTGTCACCTGAACCTCCACAAGACGTTCTGCATCCCGCACGGCGGCGGCGGTCCGGGCATGGGCCCCATCGGCGTGGCCGCACATCTCGCGAAGTACCTCCCCGCGAAGCCCGTCATCGAGGAGCGCCGCGCCGAGTCGGTCGGCCCGGTCTCGGCGGCGCCGTGGGGCTCGGCGAGCATCCTGCTCATCTCGTGGGCGTACATCCAGATGATGGGCGGCGCGGGCCTCACCGAGGCGACGAAGGTCGCTATCCTCAACGCGAACTACATCGCGCATCGGCTCGGCAAGCACTTTCCGGTCGTCTATCAGGGCAAGAAGGGGCGCGTTGCCCACGAGTGCATCCTCGATGTGCGGCCGTTCAAGAAGAGCGCGGGCATCGAGGTCGACGACGTCGCGAAGCGCCTCATGGACTACGGCTTCCACGCGCCGACGATGTCGTTCCCGATCGCCGGCACGCTGATGGTCGAGCCCACCGAGAGCGAGTCGCTCGGCGAGATCGACCGCTTCTGCGACGCGATGATCACCATCCGCGAGGAAATCGCGAAGGTCGAGGAGGCCGTGTGGCCCCGCGAGGACAACCCGCTCAAGAACGCGCCGCACACCATCGAGGCGTGCATTGCCTCGGAGTGGACGCACCCTTACTCGCGCGAGGTGGCGGCGTTCCCGGCCGCATGGACGCGCGACCGCAAGTTCTGGCCGGCGGTGGGCCGCCTCAACAACGCCCTCGGCGACCGCAAGCTGATCTGCTCGTGCCCGCCCATCGAGGCCTACGCCGACGCCGAGTGACGGGAGTGACGGGAGTGACGGGTCAGGGTCCGATCACTTGCAGTGATCGGGCTCCGCGTACTTGCAGCGCGCGGTGGAGGGGTCGATCTTGCACTTCGCCTGCGCCTTTTCGTCGGGGCACACGAAGCATACCGCGTTGACCTTGCACGTGAGCTCGGGGCCCGACTTCTTCTTGCACGCGGCGAGGAGGAGCACGCCCGTGAGCACGAGGGCCGCGGCGCGCATCAGGCGGGATCGAGATCGACGTCGCAGTTGAGCGTGTCGCCCAGCTCCTCGAGGGACCGGCGCAGCTCCCTCACGTTCGCCGTGGACGGCACCAGCATCACGAGCTCCATCGTGAACACCGGCGTGCCCATGAACGGCGCCGACTCGAGCGTGGACTCGAGCTCCTCGATGCTGATGTTCCGCTCGCGCAGGAACGTCGTGACCTTGTGCACGATGCCCGGCTGATCCATCGAGTACGTCTTGAGGCGGAAGGGGACGCCCTTGCCGCCGCTGGCGCGCGGGGCGGCGCTGAAGTCGAAGGTGAGGCCGAGCGTGCCCGACGACTCGCGCAGGCGGTTCTTCAGGCCCTCGAGCGCCTCGGGGGGGCCCTCCACGAGCGCGATGAGCGCGAAGTGGCCGCGCAGGTTCATCATGCGCGAGTCGGCGAGGTTCGCGCCCGAGGCGTGGACATGGCCGCTGAAGTCGGCGGCGATTCCGGCGCGATCCGGGCCGATGGCGGTGACGACGAGCTCTTGGGACATCGGGATGAGGCCTCCTGCGAAGGCGAATGGTACACTGCCGGCGCGGCGAGGGAGAGCGTGCTGCGCGATCGACGAGTCAACGGCCATTTCCTGCGTGGGGCTGCGCTCGTGCTGCTCGTCGCGATGGCGAGCGCGTCGGCGTGGCTGGCCTGCGGCGGTGATCCCGCGATCGCGGCGCGCAGCGAGGTCGATCCCGGTCCCACGTACGGGCTCGAGGTCGTGGTCACGGTGAAGGGCCGCGGGCGCGTAGTCTCGGTGCCCGCCGCGATCGACTGTCCCGCGACGTGCTTCGCGCGCCTCGTGCTCACCGGCTCCGCGATCGATGGCTCGGCCGACGGCCTGACGCTCGGCGCGGAGGAGAACATCGGCTCCCACTTCATGGGCTGGACGCTCGAGAGCGTGAGCCTCGGCGTCGCGGCGCGGGGCCCCTCGCAGTGCAGCCCGATGAAGCGGTGGACGAGCGTGCTGCCGGTCGCGACCGGCTCGCACTTCCAGGTGCTGCACTTCGGGGAGACGGAGGGCACGCCGCCGCCCGGCCTCGAGGCGGAGTGCGCGCCCTACACGCGGGTGCCCCTGGCCTACGCGATCACGGCGATGTTCGAGGAGAACGACGTCAGGCTCGTGCCACCGCCGCCGCCCGGGCAGGTCGTGGAGGTGCTCTTCGAGCCGCCGGCGCTCGGCGTCACGGTGGGCAAGGAGATCGGCGTCGCCTCGGGCAAGGTGTACTGGCGCTTCGATCGCGGCGTCGACGCCGACGCTTTCTCGGGCATCGCCTCGGGCAAGTCGGATGGCAGCGGCGGCGGCTCGACCGTGATCGTGCCGCCGAACGACCACCTCGGACGCGTCCTCCTCGGGCGGACGATCCTCGCCCAGCACGCTGGCAGCGGGCTCACCGAGACCATCCAGACCGTCACCGGCGTGCGCACGCAGTTCTATCTCGGGCCGTGCCTCGGCTTCGCCACCGACGACGTGACCGCGTATTGCCGCCACTACAGCGGCTCGATCACGTACCTCGTCTCGTGGCCGGTCGGCACCACGTCGTACAGCTACACGTACCAGTTGCCCGGCGGGTACGAGCTCGCGATAGACGACCAGGACGTCTACTTCTCCGAGGAGCAGGCGGGCGGCCTGGGGGGCGCCGGCTACATCGATCGCGCGCCGCGCTTCCCCGATGGCGGCGGCGGCTTCAATCCGCCCGCCGTCACCACCCGGCTGGTGGCCAACCAGAGCTCACCACGCGATCTCGTCCTCGGGCCGTCGCATCTCTTCTGGCTCGATCGCGAGCCGAGCAACGACAGCTTCCCGACGAGCGCGGCCCGCGACGGCGGCACCGCGCAGCGCGGCGGCTTCGGGGGCGCGGCGCTGGCC
>JAYTHX010000344.1:0-3791 GCA_043732195.1 Polyangiaceae bacterium | reverse complement strand
CGGGGAGCATGGCCCGCGCCGCCGACAACGCCGTCACGCGGTGGGCCATGGCCGGCGAGCTCCGCGTCAGCGAGGCGCTGCTCGAGCGCGCGCTGGTCGAGCGAGACCGCCTGGTGGCGGAGATCGCGCACGACCTGCGGGGCCCGCTCAACATCATGCTCCTCAGCATCTCGGTCCTCGAAGGGCAGGTGGCCGAGTCGGTGCGCACGCTCCCCGAAAAGATGCATCGACAGGCGAAGCGCATGGCGAAGATGCTCGACGAGCTGCTCGACGCCTCGCAGCTCCGGGCTGGACGCCCGCTGGATCTCGACCTTCGCGAGGTCGACCTCGTTCGTCTCGCGCGGGACGCCGCAGAGGAGCTCCAGCGTCTGGCTCCGCGCCATTCGATCGAGGTCTCCTCGGGTCTTTCATCCCTCCTGGGATGCTGGGACGCGCTGCGCCTCGAGCGCGTGCTCGCCAATCTCCTGTCGAACGCCGTCAAGTACAGCGCCGCGGGAGGGGTCATCCGGGTCACGCTGGAGGGCAAGCAGTGCGAGGGCGCCGCGTGGGCCGTCCTGCAGGTCTCCGATCACGGAATCGGCGTGGCAGCCGAGGACCACGCGAAGATCTTCGACTGGTTCGGGCGCGGCGCGAACGCGCGCGAGCGGGCCATCGCGGGTACCGGGATCGGCCTTGCCGGCGCGCGGGCCATCGTCGAGCAACACGGCGGCTCGATCGTGGTGGAGAGCGCACTGGAGCACGGGTCGACGTTCACCGTGAAGCTCCCGATTGCGCCGCGGCCGCAGGCTCACGGGTCGGATGGCCCCCGCCTCGACGCCTCGCGCGCAGCTTCCACCGGCGCCGCCTCGTAGGCTTCGAGCTTCGCGGCGCGCGGCCCTGGCACGCGCCTCAGCGCGTGTTCGCGAGCATCACGCCCTTCGCGTCGACGCGGCGCTGACCTTCCTCGCTCGTCGTCGGCTCGGGCGTGCAGCGACCCCACAGCGCGACGGGGTCGACGCGGAAGCCTGCGGTCGCGTCGCAGAGGACGTGCTCGAGGTCGATCAGCACGATGTTCGACGGGCCCTGCGCGACGATCACCGCACGCCAGCGCTGCACGAGCCACGAGCGGTCCTCCCCGGGAGGCCAGAGCCGCATGCTCGCGCTCGCGCCGATCACCGTCCACTTCGACAGCACCACGCCGCGCTGCGTGTCGACGATCACCGGCATGGTCTCGGCGTCACGGCTCATGCGCCGCGCCACGTCCTGCGTGGTCGTCGCGAGCGGCGGACCGGCGACGTCGAAGCGGAAGGGCCGCTGCGTCACCGACGAGGCACAAGCAGAGGAAGCAGCGCCGAGCAGCACGAGCAGCGCCATGGATATCGATCGCGTGCGCGTGCTGCTCACGCGAGATGGACGACGCTGCTCGGAAGGCATTCAGCTCACCGTTGGCTCAGCTCACATGTTCGCGATGAGAGCGTCGCCGAACTCGCTGCACTTCACCTCGGTCGCGCCTTCCATGAGGCGAGCGAAGTCGTACGTGACCTTCTTGGCAGCGATGGCGCCGTTCATGCCCTTGACGATCAGGTCGGCCGCCTCGAGCCAGCCCATGTGCCGCAGCATCATCTCGCCCGAGAGGACGACCGAGCCCGGGTTGACCTTGTCGAGGTCGGCGTATTTCGGCGCGGTGCCGTGCGTGGCCTCGAAGATGGCGTGGCCGGTGACGTAGTTGATGTTGCCGCCGGGCGCGATGCCGATGCCGCCGACCTGCGCGGCGAGCGCATCGGAGAGGTAGTCGCCGTTGAGGTTGAGCGTCGCGATGACGTCGAACTCCTTGGCGCGTGTGAGAACCTGCTGGAGCGTGATGTCGGCGATCGCGTCCTTGATGAGGATCTTGCCCTTGCCGAGCTGCTCCTTCTGCTCCGCGTTCGCGGCGTCCTCGCCCTTCGCTTCCTTGGTCTTCTCCCACTGGCCCCACGTGTAGACGTGATCGCCGAACTCCTTCTCGGCGAGCGCGTAGCCCCACTTCATGAACGCACCTTCGGTGTACTTCATGATGTTGCCCTTGTGGACGAACGTGATGCTCTTGCGCTTCAGGTCCATCGCGTACTTGATGGCGGCGCGGACGAGGCGCTCGGTGCCCTCTTCGCTGACCGCCTTCAGGCCGAGGCCCGTCGACTTCGGGAAGCGGATCTTCTTGTAGTCCTTGGGGAACTCTTTCTCGATGAAGGAGAGCATCTTCTGCGCGTCGGCGGTCTTCGCCTCCCACTCGATGCCCGCGTAGATGTCCTCCGTGTTCTCGCGGAAGATCACCATGTCGACGTCTTGCGGACGCTTCACCGGGCTCGGCACGCCGTTGTACCAGCGCACCGGACGGAGGCAGACGTAGAGGTCGAGCAGCTGACGGAGCGCGACGTTCAGCGAGCGGATGCCGCCGCCGATCGGCGTGGTGAGCGGGCCCTTGATGCCAACGAGGTACGTCCTGAACGCCTCGACGGTCGCGTCGGGCAGCCAGTTGTTCGTCTCCTTGAAGGCCTTCTCGCCGGCCAGGACCTCGAGCCAGGCGATCTTCTTCTTGCCGCCGTAGGCCTTCTCGACCGCGGCGTCGATCACGCGAACGCTCGAGCGCCAGATGTCGCGCCCCGTGCCGTCACCCTCGATGAAGGGGACGATCGGATTGTCGGGGACGTTCAGCTTCATCCCAGAGCCCATCGTGATCGGCTGGCCGTTCGGCGTCGTGGCGGCGGACATGTTCGTACCTCGCTCCTTGGATTTGGGAAGAGCTGGGTTACCACGGCGTCGCGGGAGTCGAAAGAGGGCGCGTCAGACGCGCGAGACCACCATCGCCGCGGCATAGGCCAGGAGCACCGCGCCGATCGCCCAGCGGCGCTGCACGCCCTCGGGCGGGATCCGGCCCTCGTTGTGGCGTTTCACGGCCCAGTACGCGCCGAGGACGTCCAGGAGCACCAGGATGCCGGCGGCAACCGCGGTCTCGGGGTGACCGAGCAGGACTCCGACGAACGCGCCAATGATGCCCGCGCACAGGAGCGTGCCCGCCGCGCCGTGCCGCGCGTAGAAGTGCCCGGAGCCGATCGGCACGAGCCACGCGAGCATCATCGCCGCCATGGCGCTGCGGCTCTTCTCGAGCGGGGCGTCGTCGTCCTTGTCGTCGCGCGCGATCGGGGGCGCGCCGCGGAACGGATGCTCGTTGGTATTCGAGACCATCGCCTCGAGCACCTCGCGCGCCTCCTCGAGGTCGCGCGGCGAGACGACGATGCGGATGTCCATGATTGTGTGCTGCCACGGCAGGCGGGTGCCGCCGCTGTCGCCGTTCACCGCGGAGCGAACGCCGTGATCACGAAGGAAATCCCTGACCATGTCGGCCTCGACGGGCGTCGAGGCGCGGCGCACCTCGACCCAGTCGCCCTCGTCCTCGACGTCTGCCATCCGGATGAGCATAGCGGAGATTGGCTACGGTCCCGCCATGGGCTTCGCCCCCTCGGTCGCGACCGCGGCGCTCACCGCCCTGCTCTGCTCCTGCAGCTCCTCCTCGTCGTCGAGCAGCCCGCCGGCCGCGGGCGCGGTCACGCAGGCCGTCGAGCCCGAGGGCGAAGCGGTCGAGGTCGGCGGCGCGGTGGTGACGTTCCCGCCGGCTACATCGCGCTCTCGAAGCTCTTCAAGTGCGAGCCGAGCGGAACGGAGTTCGCGCAGCCAGTGGAGATGCGCATGCCCTTCGTGGACGACGGGAGCGCCGGCTCCCTCATCTGATCGAGCGGCGCCGCTCGCCACCGTCCAAAATCAAGCTCAGTTTGGTG
>JAYTHX010000343.1:0-3801 GCA_043732195.1 Polyangiaceae bacterium | reverse complement strand
CTAGATCGCGACCACGTCGTTCTCGAGGCGGCCCAGGCGGTCGATCTCGAGGGCCACCACGTCGCCCGGCTTCAGCCACTGGTCCTTCGTGATCTTCGAGCCGTTGAGCTCGAGGAAGCAGCCCGTGCCGCAGGTGCCGGAGCCGATGACGTCGCCCGGGAACACGTCCACGCCGTAGCTCACGCGCTCGAGGATCTGCGCGAACGTGAACGTCATGTCGGCGACGTTTCCCTTGGACAGCTGCTCGCCGTTCACGAACGCACGCATGCCGAGGTCGAAGGTGTTGCCCTTGGGCGTCTTCGTGGTGCGCTCCGCCAGCTCGTCCATCGTGACGAGGTACGGACCGAGCCCCGTCGCGAAGTCCTTGCCCTTCGCGGGGCCGAGCGAGAGCAGCATCTCCTGCATCTGCCAGACGCGCGCCGAGAAGTCGTTCATGATGGTCATGCCGAAGATCGCCTCGTCGGCGTTGTCTGCGGTGAGGTCGCGCGCCTGCCGGCCGACCACGATCGCCGCTTCGAGCTCGAAGTCGAGCTTCTCGAGGTGGCGCGGTCGCACCTTCAGCGGGCCCGGGCCGATCACCGCCTGGTGGTTCGTGAAGTAGAAGACGGGGAACTGATCGAACTCCGGGATCATCTCGAGGCCGCGGTTGCGGCGCGCCGTCTCGACGTGCTGGCGGAACGCGTATCCGTCGCGCATCGAGGGGGGGCGCGGGATCGGCGCGAGCAACGTGACGTCCTTCGCGGGGATGGTGATCGCGCCCGCGTCGGTCTTCGCGGGCAGCTCGCCGCGCCCGAAGACGGCGAGCGCCTCGGTGGCGAGTGGGCGCGCGTCACGCGCCTTTTCCACGAAGCCGAGCACCGAATCACCGTACTTCTCGGCGACGAGGCGCTCGTCCTTCGCGCCGCTCGCCCGGCCGTCGACGTAGGCGATGGCGCGCACCAGATCGAGGACGGTGGCCTCGACCAAGCTGTCACCGGAGGTCACGAGCAGGCCCGGCCGCGCGATCGCGCCGTGGGTGTACGTCACGAGCTTCATGGCTCGCGATTTACCACACTCCGCGCGGGCAGTAGTGTGGCGCCGTGTTCCTCTCCTGGCTCCCGAAGTCCGCCTACGGCATCGTCCACGAGCTGACGCGGCACATCCTCCGTCGCCCGGTCGTCGCCATCACGGCGGTCGCGCGCACGCGGGATGGTCGCATCCTCCTCATCCGCCGCGCCGACACGGGGACCTGGGGCCTCCCCGGAGGCACGCTGGAGTGGGGCGAGACGTTGCGGGTCGGCCTCGAGCGCGAGCTGGAAGAGGAGGCGGGCGTGACGAAGCTGGAGCTCGTTCGCGTGCTCGGTGCATGGTCGAGGCCGGACCGGGATCCCCGCTTCCACGCGGTCACTATCGGCGTCGAGGTGCTCGTCGAGGAGCCGACGAAGCCGCCCAAGAACCCGCTCGAGATCCGCGAGGCGCGCCTCTTCACGCCCGAGGACATGCCCGCGGAGCTGGCGTTCGGGATGGAGGACATCGTGGCGGTCACGAAGCATCCCACCCTGACGGTGCTCGAGTAGCGGGTCCGCGCGGCGAGAAGACCGTAAGCAGAGGAGGGGCCGGCGCGTTCTCGCGGTGCGCGGGAAACTTCGCCCCTTGCCGCGCGTCGTACAGAGCCTGGAACGGGGCGGACCTTCATCATGTCCACGCGCGCTTACAGCTCTGACAAGACCTCGCCTACACGCCCGTCCATGGTCGCCCCCGCGGCCGGAACGAGCGGAAAGCACGCGATCCCCTGGGAAATCGCGGCCCCCGACTCGTGCCCGACGTGCGGTACGCAGCGCACCCCACACAGAGATCGATCAGGCCCCTCGTCCGTACGACCGTTCTGGCGGGAGGCGTACGTCTCGAATGTGGTCCCAGCCCAGGAGCCATCGATGGATCGGATCGGCGAATACCTCGTCAAGCGCCTCATCGGCGAGGGCGGCATGGGCAAGGTCTACGAGGCCGAGGAGCGGCTCTCGAAGCGGCGCGTCGCGCTCAAGGTGCTGCGGCCCGAGCTGACCCGCCACGAGGACGGCCGCCGCCTCTTTCTCAACGAGATGCAGATCCTCGCGCATCTCGAGCACCCGAACCTGGTGCGCTCGCTCTCCTCCATGGAGACCGACGGCCAGCTGGTGCTGGTGCTCGAGTACCTGCACGGCCGCACGCTCCGCCAGGAGCTCACCCAGCGCGGCACGCTGCCGTGGCACGAGGCGCTCGAGCACGTGGTGCGGATCGCCGAGGCGCTGACGGTGGCCCACGAGCAGGAGCCGCCGATCGTGCATCGCGATCTCAAGCCCGAGAACGTGATGCTCACCGTGCCCGAGGGCGGCGCGGAGGACGCTCCGCCGACCGGCCTCAAGGTCATGGACTTCGGCATCGCGAAGGTGCTCGAGGGCATGCACGGCACGAACACCCAGAGCATCGGAACGCTCCAGTACATGAGCCCCGAGCAGATCGACGCGCGGTCGATCGACGCGCGGAGCGACCTCTATGCGCTCGGCCTCATCTTCTACGAGATGCTGTGCGGCGATCCGCCGTTCAACTCGCCGTCGCCCCGCGAGCTCCTCAACCTGCAGTGCACTGCGGTGCCCCCGGCGCTCGATGCCGAGGTCCGGCGTGGGCTGCCGCGCGGCGTCGAGGACCTCCTCTTCGCGATGCTCCAGAAGAAGCCCGACGACCGCCCGGCCTCCGCCCGCGAGATCACCGAGCGCCTCTCGATGTTCCGCGCCGCGGAAGGCGCCTCGCCCGCGCCGGCGCGGGCCAGCCGCAGCAGCACCGGCGGTCGGCCCGTTCGCGACGTCGCGCCGCTCACCCCGCGCATGACCAACGCGCCGCGCGATCCCGCGCGCGACGGGCGCTCGGGCGACACGCGGCACTCCGGCGGGCCCGCCAAGGCCGCGGCGCCCGAGGACAGGCCCGCGCCGCGTCCGCGCACCGATACCGTCGCGCTCGTCGAGCAGAACGCGGGCCGCCCGCGGGAGGTCCCGACGTGGCTCGCGCTGATCGCGATCGTCGCGTTCTCGCTGGTCGCCGGCATGGCGACGTATCTCGTGCGCATGCGCACGGCGGCGCCCACCGATCCCGGCACCACCACCACGGCCAGCGCCGCGTACGACAAGAACGCCGCCGCGAAGCCGCGCGTCCCGGCGCCATGAGCATCGCGTGACCGTGGAGGCGCTGCACCGCGACCGTCCCCGGGTCCGAGGAGAGGCGAAGGACCCGCTGGGGCGGGCTTCACGCGCGACGTGCACGCTCGAGACGGGGACCGTCGCCGAGCTCTGGGGCTTCGCGCCCGCGGAGGCCGCGCTCGCGCGGCGCCTGGCCACGCTCGGGATCGCGGGGGTGGGTGGCTTCGACCTCGGCTTCGGCGAGGACGCGGAGGGCGCGTTCGCCCTGCGAAGGGTACCGTCGCTCACGCTCGACGGCATGGGCAAGGGCGAGCGCGTCGAAGGGCTCACCGCGCTCGCGAAGGTGCGTGACCTCGCGCGGGCGCTCGCCGCGTGCGAGAAGGCCGCGATCTTCCCCGGGCCGCTACGCCCCGTCGACGTCGCGCTCTCCGGCCCAGGACGCACCGAGGCGTGGATCACCGCGGAGCACTACGTCCGCGCGCTCGTGGGCGACGCGAAGGTCGCGTCGGGCACGAGCAGCGGGCCGTCCCCGCGCTGGACGCCGCCCGAGCAGGCGGCGGGCGCGCCCTGGGACAACGCCGCGAACCGCTACGTTCTCGGGCTGGTCGCTTACCGGCTCGTTGCCGGCGCGCATCCGTTCTCCGGCATCGGT
>JAYTHX010000342.1:0-3814 GCA_043732195.1 Polyangiaceae bacterium | reverse complement strand
ACCTCGTCGACATCTTCAAGATCAAGGACGGCAAGGTGGCGCGCGCGTGGACGTACCAGAACAGCCTCGAGATGCAGCAGCAGCTCGGGCTCTTCAGCGTCACCGCGGGCAACGTCCCGGCCTCGCAAGAAGCGCCCGCCGCCCCCGCGGCCGCGACCCCTGCGGCGGCCCCCAAGAAGTAGCGCGGCCCCGCGCTCGCGGCCGCCGCGCCCCTGCGTGCTAGGCTCGGACGGTGGTCGGCGATCCTTTTCGCAAGCGTGCAACGTACCAGGACGTACTCGACGCCCCGGACAACATGGTGGCAGAGGTGCTCGACGGCGAGCTCCACCTCATGCCGCGGCCGGCCCGGCGGCACACGCGAAGCGCGAGCACGCTCGGTGGGTTTCTGGTCACGACCTTCGACCTCGGGATCAACGGTCCGGGAGGCTGGACCATCCTCTACGAGCCCGAGCTCCATCTCGGGCCCGAGCCGGACATCGTCGTCCCGGATCTCGCCGGCTGGCGCGAGGGCCGCCTCGTCGATCGCGAGGACCTCGACGAGCCCTTCATCACCGTCGTTCCGGACTGGGTCTGCGAGATCCTGTCGCCGGGGACGCGCCGGACCGACCGCATGAAGAAGATGCCGATCTTCGCGCGCGAGAAGGTGGGCCACGTCTGGCTCGCGGATCCCGCCGAGCGAAGCGTCGAGGTGTTACGTTTCGATGGCCCGCGCTTCACCCTGATCGGGACCTACGGTGGCGACGACGCGATCCGGGCGGAGCCGTTCGAGGCCGTGGAGATAACGCCCCACTTCATCTGGGGTCGCGCGCCGGCGCCGGCGGCGCGCTGACGAGAATTTGACAACGCCTGCCGAAGTTCGGCATGGGAGTAGCTTGCTCATGCGTAACTTCAGGAAGCTCTCCTTCGCCGCGGTCCTCGGCTCGGCCGTCGTCGCGGCGCTCGTCGCCTGCGGCAACGATGACGAGAACCTCGTGCGCACGCGCGGTGACGGCGGCGTCGTCGAGGCCTCCGTCGAGGGAGGTCCGGGCGCGCTCACGTGCGGCGCGACCGTCGCGACCACCTACGTGAGCCCGACGTTCGCCGCGAACGCGCAGTCGGAGCGCGATCTCGGGGACCGCGTCCTCGCGCTGGGCGCGAAGATGCAATCGGCCGAGGGGACGACGAACCCCGCCGTGGTGACCACCGCCGACCTCCAGGCCATCTTCACCGCGGGCGCGCCGAGCCTCCGCTCGATCGCCTCCGCGTTCGCGCAGTCGACCGTCGACACGTACCTCACCCAGTTCGGCGACGCCGCGACGAAGACGTGGACGCCCTCCGACGCCGAGGCCGAAGGCGGCAGCACGATGGGCGGCAAGTACGCGGGCACCTCGATCGTCAACGGCGCCGGCCTCGACCTCCGCGCCGCCACCGAGAAGGTGCTGCTCAATGGCTCGCTCTACGAGTTCGCGCTCGTGCTGACCAGCGGGCCCATCAGCGAGGCCGCCATCGATCGCCTGCTCGCGCTCTTCGGCGCGACCCCCGCCTTCGCGAACGGCGCGGACGCCGGGGCCGACACCGACCGCCTCATGGCGAGCTACGCCGCGAACCGCGGCGACAAGACCTCCGCCGCGCTCGGCCCCTACCGCAAGGTGCGGAGCGCGCTGCTGGTGGCGAAGGCGGCGGCGTCGAACCCCGACAAGTGCCGCGACGACCTGCTCGCCGCCTTCAGCCTGTTCCTGCTCGAGTGGGAGAAGTCCGCGTACCTCTCGGTCATCTACTTCCTGAACCAGGCGGCGACGAACGCCGTCGCCTCACCGCCCAACGGCCCCGCCGCGCTGCGCGCCTTCGGATCGGCGATCGGCTTCGCGCAGAGCTTCAAGACCATCCCCCTCGACCGGCGGAAGATCAACGACCAGCAGATCGAGGAACTGCTCACGCGCATGGGCGCGGCGGCGCCGTACCAGCTGATCACGAAGACGTCGGAGCGCGTCGTGGCGTTCAACACCGCCTTCCAGGACATCGGCGCGATCTACGGGCTCACGCAGACTCAGATCGAGGACGCGAAGAAGTCGTACTGATCGCGGCCTCGCCTGCGCCCGCCTGCGGCGCGGGCGCGCACATCGCCTGGCCGTCGGGGAACGGTCCCGCGGTGCGCGTCCTCGTGATCGATCCCCACCACGTGCGGCACGGAAGCCGCTCGGATCGATGTCCATCGGCGCTGGAAACGCCGCAATTGCAGGGTTCGTTGCGTCAGGATGTGCCAGATCCCGCGGCCGGGGTTGTCCTCGCGTGCGCGCGCTCTATGGTGGAGGCGTGTTTCACCTCGACCGCGTCAAGGAGAAGCTGACGCGTCTCGGGCACGAGCCGGGCGGGCCCGCGGGCGCCGAGGACGGTCCGCACGCGGCGGTCGCCGCGATCCTCCGCAACGGGCCGGGCGGCGAAGGCGCGGAGCTCCTCTTCATCGTGCGCGCCGAGTCGCCCACCGATCCGTGGTCGGGCCACATCGCGTTCCCTGGTGGCCGCCGTGATCCGGAGGACGAGTCGCTGCTCGCCACCGCGATCCGCGAGACCCGCGAGGAGGTCGCGATCGATCTCACGCGCGCCGAGCTCCTCGCGCGCCTGCCCGACATCCCGGCCTTCATCCGGTCGCGGCGCGGCACGCTGATCGTGACGCCGTTCGTGTTCGCGCTCCACGAGGACGTGATCCCCACGCCGAACCGCGAGGTCGCTGCCACGCTGTGGGTCCCGGTCTCGAAGCTCGCGGGCGGCGAGGGCCGCGGCACCTACGCGTTCACGTGGGAGAACAAGCCGTACGAGCTCCCGTGCGTCCGCCTCGATCCCGGCCAGCACGTCCTGTGGGGCATGACCCACCGCATGATGGAGACGATGCTCGAGGCGCTCGCGTAGCTCGGCGCCTCCCCGCCGCGCGCTACCTCTTGAGGAGCGTCGAGACCTCGCCTGCCGCGCGCAGGCCCGAGCGCGCGGCGCCCTCCATGAAGCCCTGCCACTCGTAAAACGAGCTGGTGTGCTCGCCGGCGAAGAAGAGATTGCCGGCAGGCTTCGCCTCCTCGTCGCCGATGGTCGTGAAGTAGCCGAGCTGGTTCGCGCTGTAGCTGCCCTTGGTGAGCGGGTTGCGCGGCCAGGCCTCGAGGTGCACGCGCAGCTTTCCGCCGGCGTCGCGCGTCGCGGCGGCCGAGCTGCCCGGGAGGATCTTGTCGAGGTCGGAGAGGAACGCGCCGGCCTGCGCCTGCACCTTGCTGGGATCGAGCGAGGCGCCGCGCGCGCCGCCCGAGTAATCGGTGAGCACGGCGCGGGTGGCCGTGGCCGCCTGGGCGTCGGTCTCCCAGGTCGTCTGGTGATTGGTCAGGTCGGAATAGGTGGCGCCGTTGCAGCCCTGCCCGAGCCACGGCCTCGAGGAGAACCCGATCATCATCTTGGCGTTGGTGCCGAGCCGGAACTCGTCGATGGCGCGCTTCTTCGTGGGCGACAGGCCGAGGCTCGCGTCGAGCGTGACGTCGCGCAGCGCCGAGAAAGGAATCGAGACCACCACCGCGTCGTGCGTGACGGTGCGAGTGGAGCTCCCTTCCTCGAGCGTGAGCTCGATGCGGCCGTCACTCAGCTTGCGGATCCGCGTGAGCTGGCGGCCGTACTGGATCTGCCCCGGGAGCTTGCCGGCGAGCCCGCGCGGCACCTGCTCGTTGCCGCCGACGACGTGGTAGCGCTCGTCGCTGAACACTCCCCACGGCGCGAACTTGGAGCGTCGGTCGGCGTGAATCAAGAGCAGGAACGCGAGGCACGAGAGCTGGTCGGCATCGAGCCCGTATTCGATGGTGTA
>JAYTHX010000341.1:0-12127 GCA_043732195.1 Polyangiaceae bacterium | reverse complement strand
CCCCTGCAGGCAGAGGGTTTCCCGAAGTCGAAAGTGCTCCTAGGGAGGAGGCAGGGAGCTCAGGCCAGCTCGGCTTCCTTCGTGTAGACGATGAGCGGCGCGTCCCCCTTCGTGATCACTTCCTCGTTGATCACGACCTCCTTGATGCCGGAGCGCGAGGGCACGTCGTACATGATGTCGAGCATCGCGTGCTCGAGGATGGCGCGGAGGCCGCGAGCGCCGGCGTTGCGGAGGAGGGCTTCCTTCGCGACCGCGGAGAGCGCTGTCTTCGTGAACTTCAGCTTCACGCCGTCCATGTCGAACAGGCGCTGGAACTGCTTCACCAGCGCGTTCTTCGGCTTCGTGAGGATGTCGATGAGCGCGTCCTCGTTGAGCTCGTGGAGCGTGGCGATGACGGGGAGGCGACCGATGAACTCGGGGATGAGCCCGAACTTCAACAGATCCTCGGGCTGCACCTGCGAGAGGAGCTCACCGAGCTTGTAGTCCTTCTTCGACTTGATGTCGGCGCCGAACCCGAGGGTCTGCTGGCCGATGCGGCGCTGGACGATTTGGTCGAGACCCACGAAGGCCCCGCCGCAGATGAAGAGGATGTTCTGCGTGTCGACCTGGAGGAAGTCCTGCTGCGGGTGCTTGCGGCCGCCCTTCGGCGGTACGTTCGCGATCGTGCCCTCGATGATCTTGAGGAGGGCCTGCTGCACGCCCTCGCCCGAGACGTCGCGGGTGATGCTGGGGTTGTCGCTCTTGCGGCTGATCTTGTCGATCTCGTCGATGTAGACGATGCCGCGCTGCGCCCGCTCGACGTCGTGGTCGGCGTTCTGGAGCAGCTGAACGATGATGTTCTCGACGTCCTCGCCGACGTAGCCGGCCTCGGTGAGCGTCGTCGCGTCGGCGATGGCGAACGGAACGTGGAGGATCTTCGCGAGCGTCTGCGCGAGGAGCGTCTTGCCGGAGCCCGTGGGGCCAAGAAGCAGGATGTTCGACTTGGCGAGCTCCACCTCGTCCGAGGCGACGCGCGAGTCGATGCGCTTGTAGTGATTGTGGACGGCGACCGCGAGGATCTTCTTCGCGCGGTCCTGGCCGATCACGTAGTCGTCCAGGATCGTCTTGATCTCGGAAGGCTTCGGGATGGGAGCGGTGCCGGCGTACGGCTCGTCCTTCTCGACTTCCTCCGCGATGATGTCGTTGCAGAGCCCGATGCACTCATCGCAGATGTAGACCGTAGGTCCGGCGATGAGCTTCTTGACCTCCTTCTGCGACTTTCCGCAAAAGGAGCAGCTCAGGTTCCCGCTGTTGTGATCGTCGCGTCGGCGCTCCACGAATTCCTCTTTCCTTTCCAGAAGCTTATGCCCCTGCCTGCGGCACAGCAAGCTTGTGCGGCTTCACCTCTTCGGTCCGGTCGGGCTGCAGAGCCCTTCAAGACCAAACGGCGCCCCTCGGTCAGAATTGAGGCGCGCCGTCGTCGTAGTGAGGGATAACCGAGCCGCGGGTCCGGGGGCCTCCCCGAACCCCCGCGGCTACTTCTCCTTTGTCCCGTCGCCCCGGCGCTTGGGCGGCATCATGACCTGGTCGATGAGGCCGTACTCCTTGGCGGCCGCGGCGCTCAGGTAGAAGTCGCGGTCGATGTCCTTGTGGATCTGATCCTTGGACTTGCTGGTCGCGTTCGCGAGGATGTCCGTGAGCACGTCCTTGAGGTGACGGATCTCGCGGGCCTGGATCTCGATGTCGGACGCCTGCCCACGCGCGCCGCCCATCGGCTGGTGAATCATCACGCGGGCATTGGGGAGCGCGTTACGGCGCCCCTTGGTCCCGGCCGCGAGGAGCACGGCCGCCATCGAGGCCGCCATGCCGAGGCAGGTGGTCGAGACGTCGCAGCGGACGTGCTGCATCGTGTCGTGGATAGCGAGACCGCTGCTCACCACGCCGCCGGGGCTGTTGATGTAGACCATGATCTCCTTGTCCGGATCCTCGCTTTCGAGGAAGAGGAACTGGGCGATCATGACGTTCGCCAGCATGTCGTGGATCTCGTCGTAGAGAAACACGATGCGGTCCTTGAGCAGCCGGTCGAAGATGCTCCAGCCCCGCTCGCCGCGGTGCGTGGTCTCGACCACGTTCGGAATGAGGACCCCCGAAGCGGTCGGAGCCGCGGAGGTGATCGATGCGAGAAAGCCGGAGGCGTTCGCGCTCTCCAGCACGGCCATGGCCTGCGTGCGGTTCTCGGGTCGCTTGAACGTCATGCTTCAGCCTTCCTTTTTCTCTTCCTTCGATGCCGAAGCATCGCCTTCGTTCTTCGCGGCGTCGGCGGAGGCCTCGGCGGGCGCCTTCACGGGCGGATCGCCATCTTTGATCTGCGACTTCGTCTCGATGAAGTCCAGGATCTTGTCCTCGAGGATCATGCCGATGAGGATGTCGCGCTTCGACTTCTCGCGGTATTCGACGCGCAGCTTCGCGACGTTCTTCCCGGTCTCCTCAGCGAGCTCGGCCAGGCCCTTCTCGATGTCGTCGTCGGTGACCTTGAACTCGTTCTTCCTGGCGATCGCGGCCATGAGGAGGCCCGCGCGGACCTTCTTCTCGGCGTCCGCGAGGATCGCGCCGTGGAGCGCGTTGTACTGCTCCTGCGTGATGCGTTGACCCATTCGGCGGGCGCTCTGGAGAACCTCCTGCTCCATGATCCGGCACTGCTGATCGATCAGCGAGGGCGGAACGTCGCAGCTGTTCTCGGAGTTCAGCTTCTCGACGATCTGCTCGGCGAGTGACGTCTCGGAGCGATCCTTCGCCGCCTTCTCGAGCTTGGTGTGGATGTCGGCGCGAAGCGCGATGAGCGTGTCGAAGCCGATGTCCTTGGCGAACTCGTCGTCGATCGTCGGGAGGACGCGCTCCTTCAGGTCGGCGACGGTGATCGCGAACTGGCCCTTCTTGCGGCGGAAATCCTCGCGCGGGTGCTCCGCGGGGAACGCGTGCTCGGCCGAGGCCTTCTCGCCGACGCTCTTGCCCACGAGGGCCTCGTCGATCTCGGGAAGTGCTTGACCGGAGCCGAGCTCGATCTGCACGCCCTGACCGCCGCCGTCCTTGATCTCCTTGCCCTCGACCGAGAGCGAGAAGTCGATCGAGAGCACGTCACCCTTCTGGGCGGGGCGCGCGGGCTCGGGCGCCTTCAGCGCCGCATGGCGCTGACGGAGACCCTCGAGCTGCTCCTCGACGAGCTTCTCGTCGACCTCCGCCTTGGGGCGGAACAGCTCGAAGCCCTCGAACTTCACCGACTCGATCTCCGGCTGGACCTCGAACGTCGCCGTGAAGGAGAAGGACTGCTTGGGGTCGACGTTCTTCGCCTCGACCCGCGGTTGGCTCACCGGCGTCAAGTTCTTCTCGTTCAGGACCTTCGGCAGCGTGTTGTTGACGATCGCGTTCGCGACGTCGTTCTGGACCTGCGGGTTGAAGAGACGCGTGAGCACGTCACGCGGCGCCTTTCCCGGGCGGAAGCCCTTCACGAAGGCCTTCTTGCCGAGGGTGACATAGGCCTTGTCGACTTCTGCCTTCACCAGGGTCGCCGGGACCTCGATCGAAAGCTCCATCACGACCGGAGAGATACGCTTCTCGCTGACTTGCATTTGGGCCAGCGACATTACTTTCCCTGTGAGGAGGGTCAAGCGCCGCGCAGGGCTCGCCCCGCGATTTATGTGACGAAAACGTCAAGGCGCTGACGATTCCTCGCTCCTCCGAACGGCACAGCGACTGCAGCGAGCCGCTGCATGACGACGGAAGCACCACTCTCGCACCAGACGGCCGCGGAGACCTGGGCCGATCTCGACACCGAGCTCGCCCGCTGGCTCCGGATGCGGACCGCGCTCCGCGCCAAGCGGAGCCGCGCCGATTCTTCGCTCGACGGCATGGCCATGGCGCTCCGCCGCGTGCGCGGCAGCCTGGAGGCGATGGGCGACTCCGCGGCGAGCACCGCCGACGGCAAGCGCGACAGCCGCATCACGAACCTCGTGACGCAGGGCTACCGCTGGGCCATCCGCGTCGCGCGCGAGCTCGACACCATCGAGCAGCTCGGCCTCGACACGATCCGTGAATGGACGCGCTTCGAGGCCTTCGCTCCTGCGGCGCAGGTGCTCTTCGACAGCGCGCTCGCCGGCGCGTTCGCCGCCGCCCCGCGCTCGATGGACGTCGCACGCCTCGAGCGCGACGTCGATGCGGTCATGGCGCCGGTCAGCATCGCGCTGATGTCGTCCACCTGGGCGGCCTGACAAAAAAAACGCCCTCGGAGGGAGGCTCCTCCGAGGGCGGTACTGCCACGCGTCCCCGGGAAGGGACTACTCGTCGTCGTCGTCGTCGTCGTCGGGATCGGCGTACTCGTCGACGGTGTCGTCGAAGAGCAGGTCCGAGCCCTCGAAGCTCGTGTCCTGCATAAGGTCATCGAGAGAGAACCCGCACTTCATGTCGGGCCGGATCGTCTCTCGCTCGAACTCGGCCATGCTCCGGAAACTCTTCGGAACGCTCATCTCTCAAAACCCTCCGCGCAATTCACAAGAAAGAAACTCGAACTCGGATCAGGAGCGGAGCGCCGGACGGCGGTCGTCCAGGCGGATGACCGGCGCCGTGGTGCCGGCCTGCAAGGGGCGTGAACGGAAGAAGGAGGCCGCCAGGATGCGGTCCACCGATTCTTCGCCTGGGCTCTGGACGAGCGCCTTCGCCAACGCGTCCTTCATGCGTCGCTCCTCATCACTTGGTGGTCGTAGGAAACGGCGCACGGACGGGACTTCCCTCGTCTGTGACCACGTTTGCCTACATCTGGTCACACCATACGCTCCTGGTGTTCAGCGTCAAAAAACCGCCTGCGTTTTCCATCATCGGGCTAAGGATGCTGGAAGCAGCGATGGCACCTCCGAGCCGTGGACGCGTCGTTTGCGTCGTCAATCAGAAGGGCGGCGTCGGGAAGACCACGACTGCCGTGAACCTCGCGGCGAGCGTCGCGGCAGCCGAGAAGCGCACGCTTCTCATCGACATGGATCCCCAGGGCAACGCGAGCTCCGGCTGCGGCGTGCGCCCCGGGACGCGTGAGCGGACGGTCTACGACGTGCTGATCGGTGCCGTGAAGATGGACGAGGTGCTCGTCGAGACGGACGTGCCGCGCCTCATGGTCGCGCCCGCCACCCAGGATCTCGTGGCCGCAGAGCTCGAGCTCGTCGACGATCCGAAGCGCGCGTTCAAGCTGCGCGACGCGCTCGCGCCGCTGCTCTCGCGCTTCGACCACATCTTCATCGACTGTCCCCCCTCGCTCGGGCTCCTCACGGTCAACGCGCTCGCCGCGGCCGACTCCGTCCTCGTGCCGCTCCAGTGCGAGTACTACGCACTCGAGGGGCTCACGCACCTCATGGCGACCATCGACCGCGTGAAGAACGGCATGAACCCCGGCCTCGAGGTGGAGGGCGTCGTGCTCACCATGTTCGATCCGCGGAACAACCTGGCCCACCAGGTCGCCGAGGAGGTGAAGAAGCACTTCTTCGTCTTCGAGAGCGTCATCCCGCGCAACGTGCGCCTCTCCGAGGCTCCCTCGCACGGCAAGCCGATCATCCTCTACGACGTGTCCTCGAAGGGCGCGCAGGGGTACCTAGGGCTCGCCCGAGAGCTGCTCGCGAAGAGCGCGGCGCCCAAGGCGAAGACCAAGAAGGTCGTCGGAGTGCGCGCGTGAGCGCACCAGTGACGGATCCGAAGCGCCGCGCGCTCGGCCGCGGGCTCGACGCGCTCCTGCCCGCCGCGCGCGACAAGACGAACGCCGCCTACGGCGACAAGAGCGTCTTCTCCTGCCCGCTCGAGAAGCTCACGCCGCAGAAGGGCCAGCCGCGGCAGTTCTTCGCAAAGGACAAGATCGAGGAGCTCGCGGCGTCGATCAAGGAGCACGGGCTCCTCGAGCCGATCGTCGTGCGCCGCGTCCCCGGGCAGGACAAGTTCGAGATCATCGCCGGCGAACGCCGCTGGCGCGCCTCGCAGAAGGCCGGGCTGCGCGAGGCGCTCGTCGTCGTCAAGGACGTCTCGCCCAAGGCGGCGTTCGAGCTCGCGCTCATCGAGAACGTGCAGCGCGAGGACCTGAATCCCGTGGAGCTCGCCGAGGCGCTCGATCGCCTGGTCAAGGAGCACCACTACACGCAGGAGACGCTTGCGGAGCGGCTCGGCAAGGATCGCACGACGGTCGCGAACTCGCTGCGCCTTCTCAAGCTGCCCGCCACCGTGCGCGCGCGCGTCATCTCAGGCGCGCTCAGCGAGGGGCACGCGCGGGCGCTGCTCGGCGCGCCCGATCCGTCAAAGATCGAGGAGCTCGCCGAGAAGTGCGTTCGCGGGCACCTCAGCGTGCGTGCGGCCGAGGCGCTCGTCCGCGGCGCGAAGGCGGCGAAGGCCAAGGGCAAGCCCGGCAAGGACACGAAGTCGTCGGTGACGCTCCGCGACCTCGAGCTGCGCCTCACGCGCGCCGCCGGCACCAAGGTGCAGGTCCGCGATCAGGGCAACAAGGGGATGGTGGTCATCCCGTACGAGGACCTCGATCACCTCGATCGCATCCTCGCGCGCGTCTTCAAGCTGGGGTGAGAACGTAACGAGGAGCACCGATGACCGCCACGATCCTCGATGGAAAGAAGCTCGCTGCGACGGTCCGCGCGGAGGTCCGCGAGGGCGTCGTGAGCTTCACGAGAGAGCACGGCCGCGCGCCCGGGCTCGAGGTGATCCTCGTGGGCGAGGATCCGGCGAGCCAGATCTACACGAGGAACAAGGAGAAGGCAGCCGAGGAGGTCGGCATCCGCGGCAAGCTCCACGTGCTGCCCGCCGAGACCACCGAGGCCGAGCTGATGAGGCTCCTCGACCGGCTGAACATGGACGAAGAGGTCGACGGCATCCTCGTTCAGCTCCCGCTACCGATGCACATTCGCGAGCAGAAGGTGCTGGACGCGGTCGTGCCCGACAAGGACGTCGACGGCTTCCATCCCGTGAACGCCGGCATGCTCGCGTCGGGGCGGCCGGCGCTCGTGCCGTGCACGCCGCGCGGCAGCATGAAGCTCATCGCGCTCGCCGACCTCAAGCTCGAGGGCGCGCGCGCGGTGGTCGTGGGGCGGTCGAACATCGTGGGCAAGCCGATGGCGCAGCTGCTGCTCGCCGCGAACGCCACGGTGACCATCGCGCACTCGCGCACGGGCGACCTGCCGGCGGTGTGCCGTGAGGCCGACGTCCTGGTGGTGGCAGTGGGCAAGGCGGAGCTGGTGCGCGGCGACTGGGTGAAGCCGGGCGCGGTCGTCATCGACGTCGGCATGAACCGCCTCGAGCTCCCCGGCGCGGGTCACGGCGCCACGATCCGCACGCGCCTGGTGGGCGACGTCGCGTTCGACGAGGTCAAGCAGGTCGCCGGCGCGATCTCGCCGGTTCCGGGCGGCGTGGGCCCGATGACCATCGCGTGCCTGCTCGAGAACACGCTGATTGCGGCGCAGGCGCGCTGCGCGGGCCACAACCCCGCCCCCCCCACGCGCCGCGGCACGTAGCCACGAGCGCGAGTCACCGGAGGACGCGCTCGATCAGGTCTGCTCGTTCATCGGACGCATGATGATGTTGACGATGCGCGAGCGCTCGCGCGGGAGGACCGCCAGGACCACCGCCTCGGCGACGTCCTCTGCGGTCGAGAAGCCCTTCATGTTCGCCCCGTCCGGCGTGCGGCCGTCGCCCAGGGCGAAGTGGGTCTCCACCCCGCCCGGGCACACCAGGCTCACCTTGATGTTCCGGTCGTAGAACTCGCGGTCCAGGGATTGCGAGAGCGCGACCTGCGCGAACTTCGACATGCAGTAGATGCCCTCGTTCGGGTAGCCCGCGAGGCCGGCCACGCTCGAGACGTTCACGATGTTGCCGCCGCCCTGCTTCAGCAGGTGCGGGATGACCTCCTTGCAGAAGAGCCACGTCGACTTTGCGTTCGTCTCCATGATCTTGTCGTAGTCGTCCTCGGACCACTCGAGGAACGGGCGGTACCCGCCGATGCCCGCGTTGTTGACGAGGATGTCGATGCGACCGAGGTCCGTGACCGTCTGCTTCACGCAGGCGGCGACCTCCGCCGACTTCGTCACGTCGCACGCGAACGTCTTCGCCTTCACGCCGAGGCCGACGAGCTCCTTCTCGAGCTCCTCGAGGTCCTTGTGCGTGCGCGCGGTGCCGACGATCGTGGCGCCCTCACGCGCGAGGGCGAGGCAGCTCGCGCGCCCGATCCCGCGGCTGGCACCGGTGACGAGCGCGATCTTGTCCTTGAGCCGCATGACGTTCTCCTCGTTGAAGTGAGTCGCCAGCCTAGCTCACTGTCCTCTCCGAGCGGAGAGCGAGAGACCGCCGAGCCACCAAGTGAGATTTTTCTACGAGAGAACGATGGCGGACGCGCGCGCTCTCCCGCGCGAAGCGCTGACAATCTCGCTTGGCGGACTTGGCGGTCCTATCCTCTCGATCACGCGCGCGTCTTCGCGCGGCGGGCGCGGTCGATCGCTACCGCCACGAAGATGATTATGCCCGTGACGATCTCCTGCACCCAGCTCGGCATGCCCATGTGCACCGCGCCGGTACGGATGACTGTCATGAGCAGCGCGCCGAACACCGAGCCGACGATGCTCCCCTCCCCGCCCGCCAGCGGCGCGCCGCCGATCACCACCGCGGCGATCACCTCGAGCTCGAGCCCCGCCGAGTCCGTCGGATCACCGACGGTGAGCGTCGAGAACTCCATCACCCCGGCGACGCCCACGAGCAGGCTCGACAGCGCATAGACGATGATCTTCACCCGGGCCGCGTCGATCCCGACGAGCTTCGCCGCCGCCTCGTTGGAGCCGACCGCCAGTACATGGCGGCCGAAGCGGGTGTAGTCCAGCAGCCCCGCCACCAGGATGGCGAGCGCCAGCGCGATCCAGATCCCCGGCGCCGAGAGCGAGGCCTCGAGGACGTGATCGAGCCCTCGCGGATCACAGTCGATCTTCTGCTCGGAGGCGAGCCCCTTCGCCGCGCCGCGCAGCGCGGTCATCGCTCCCAGCGTGACGACGAACGGCATCATGCGCAGCCGCCCCACGAACGTTCCGACGACCGCGCCGACCACCGCGGCCACGGCCAGCGCCCCGCTGATCGCCAGTACCGGGCTCGCCCCGCTCTTCAACAGCTTCGCCACGATCACGGTGGTCAGCGCCACGAGCGAGCCCGTCGAAAGGTCGATGCCGCCCGTCACGATCACGAGCGTCATCCCGAGCGCGCAGATCGCCACCACCACGGTCTGTCGGCTCATCGTGAGCAGGTTCTGCGTTCGGAGGAACGAGTGCTCGGGCGTGATGACGGCGAAGATCGCGTAGACCACGAGGAGCGCGAGCAGCGGGCCCAGCCACGCCGGGCGCTTCCAGCGCGGCGCGGCGGCGGCGCTCACGAGGCGGCCTCGAGGAGCAGCGCCTGCTCGTCCCACTGGTTCGCCGGCCGGGGCTCGCCGAGCTCGCCACGTCGCAGGACCGCGATACGATCGCACGTGGTGACGAGCTCATCGAGCTGGCTCGACACGAGCACCACGCCCTTGCCCTTGCCGGCCAGCTCGCGCAGCAACCCGAGCACCTGGGCCTTGCTCGCGACGTCGATGCCGCGGGTCGGCTCGTCGACCAGGAGGACGTCGTAGTCCTCGCGCAACAAGCGTGCGATTTGCACCTTTTGCTGGTTCCCGCCGGAGAGGTCGCCGACGCGCTGCTCCGATCCACTCGCGCGGATGGCGAGCTCCGCGATCCAGCGCGCGCCCACGGCACGGACCTCGCCCGGCCGCACCACGAAGCCGCCGCGCTTCGAGAGCTCGATGTTGTCGCCGATTGACCGCCCGAGCATCAGGCCTTCGCCGCCGCGATCCTCGCTGAGGAGACCGATACCTCGCGGCGCCGTCACCTTCACCTCGCCCGCGCGCACGCGGTCGAGCCCGAGGATCGCGCGCAGCAGCTCGGTGCGGCCCGCGCCCACCAGCCCGGCGATGCCCAGGATCTCGCCGCGCCGCAGCACGAACGACGCCGCCCTCGGCTTATCCATCCCCGCCACGCCGCGCACCTCGAGCAGCGTCTCGCCCGCCGTCACGCCGGTACGGGCCGCGCCCGTCTCGATGCGCGCGGTCTCCAGCTCACGCCCCAGCATCTCGTGCACGATGCGCTCGAACGGGACGGTCTTCGCGTCGCCGTGGCCGAGTACCTTGCCGTCGCGCAGCACCGTGTAGCGGTCGGCATGCGCGCGTACGTCGCCGAGGAAGTGCGTGACGAGCACGATGGCAAGCCCCGCGCTCTTCAGCGCGAGCACCCGCTCGAAGAGGCGGTCGGCGTCGTCCTTGCCGAGGCTGGCGGTCGGCTCGTCGAGCACGAGCACCTTCGCGCGCATCCCCGCGGGGTCGGCCGCCCCTCCCTGCGCGAGCGCCCGCGCGATCTCCACGAGCTGCTGGTCGGCGACGCCCAGGCTCCCCGCGGGCACCGCGAGCGGGAGGCGCCCGGCGCCCGCCACCAGATCGAGCGCGAGCCGGGCCGTACGGCGGGCCACATCGCGCTTGAGGAGCCCGCCCGGACCCGCGGGCTCGATGCCGAGCACCACGTTCTCCTCCACCGTGAGCTGCGGGCACAGCGTCCGCTCCTGCGGCACCATCACCACGCCCAACGCGCGCGCCTCCGCGGTCCCGCGCGGCGCGTAGGGCTGGCCGCCCAGGCTCATCGTGCCGCGGTCGGCGTGCTCGATGCCCAGCACGATCCGCATGAGCGTGCTCTTGCCCGCACCGTTCTCGCCGAGGACGGCGTGCACCTCGCCGCGCCGCAGCTCGAGATCGACCCCCCGCAGGACCGCGACGGGGCCGAACGATTTCTCGGTCCCCGTCAGCGTCAGCATCACTCGCCGAGCCACTTCTTGAGGTCGGGCTGCAGGACCTCCTTCACCGCGGGGTCCTCGAGGTTCTCCTTCGTGACCAGGCGGGCGCCGGTGTCGATGCGCTTCTCCACCTTCTTGCCGCGGAGGTGTTCGGCCATGGTCTTCACCGCGAGGTAGCCCATGTTGAACGGGTTCTGCACGACGAGCCCGTCGATGTCGCCTTCCTTCAGCGCTCCCACGAGCTTCTCCGACGAGTCGAAGCCGACGAACTTCATCTTCTTGCCGAGGTTCGACTTGCGGAGCGCGAGCAGCATTCCGAACGTCGTCGACTCGTTGGGCGTGAAGATGCCGTTCACGGCGCCGGTCTCCGCCTTCTGCGCGAGGAGCAGGCTCTCGCCCTTCGAGAAGGCGCTCTCGGTGGTGGCGCCCCCGTACTGGTTCTCGCTGACCACCTTGAAGGTCGGCCTCGCCTTCACCGCGTCGAGGAAGCCCTTCTCGCGGTTGGCGGTGCTCGCCGAGCCCTCCTGGTAGCGCATCACCACGACGTTGCCCTTGTCGCCGACCAGCTTCACCAGCGCCTCGCCGGCGACCTTGCCGGCGGCGACGTTGTCGGTGGCAACGAAGCTGACGTGCTCGTCTCCCTGGAGATCTGAGTCGAACACCACCACCGGGATCTTCGCGGCCGTCGCCTGCTTGACCGGCGCGCGCAGCGCGGTGTCGTTGAGCGGCGCGAGGACGATGCCGCTCACGCCCTGCGCGATGAAGGTGCTCACGACGTCGACCTGCGCCTTGAGATCGTCCTCCTTGAGCGGGCCCTTCCAGACGATGTCGACGTCGGCCTCCTTGGCCGCCTTCACCGCGCCCGCGTGCACGCTCTTCCAGAACTCGTGGGTGGTGCCCTTGGGGATGACCGCGATCTTGAGCCGTGCGCCGGGGGCCGCGGCGCCACCTTCTCCGTCGCTCTTCGGCGCCTCCTTCGGGCACGCGAGCAGGCTCATGGACAAGCCGAGAATCGCCGCTAGCGCGCGCATCTTCATCGCAACGGATCCTAGATCAGATCGGCCCGGGTGCGGTGAAGGCTCCGGCTGGTCAGCGCGCGAACGATGGGTTTCATCATGATGGCGTGGCCCCAGACACGCTTCGTTGGTGGTTACTTCCGTGGACGCGGTACGGCGTATTCGTCGAGGCGGCGTAGCAGTGTGCGCCGGGAGATGCCGAGCATCTCGGCGGCCTGCGTCTGGTTGCCGCCACATCGCGCGAGCGC
>JAYTHX010000340.1:0-12136 GCA_043732195.1 Polyangiaceae bacterium | reverse complement strand
GACCCGAACGCGCAGCTCACCGAGATCTCGATCCCGTTCGTGACCGACAACGTCCGCCCGGTCATCACCGAGGTCACCGCGGCCACGAAAGGCGCGCTTGTGAAGGAGCCCGCCGCCGGCGCCGTTCCCGCGAGCGGAGGCGACGTCGTCAAGCACGAGAGCGTCGTCAAGCTCACCTGGAAGGTCGACAACCCCGACAGCGACACGCTCCGCTACCGCATCGCCTTCAAGCGCGAGGGGCAGACGCAGTGGCGTGACGCCCTGAAGGCCGACGACGTGCTGACGAAGGCCGAGCTCGAGTGGGACACCTCCGCGCTCCCCGAGGGCAAGTACCGCGTGCGCGTCGAGGCGAGCGACGAGCCCGCGAACCCCATCGATCAGGTGCAGAAGCACGCGCTCGAGTCGGAGACCGTGCTCGTCGACAACACGCCGCCGCGCATCGACACGCTCACCGTCAACGGCCGGCGCCTGCGCGCGCACGTCGTCGACGGTACTTCCCCGATCGCGCGCATCGAGATCGCGGTCGACGGCAAGCTCGAGTGGCGTCCGCTCGCCGCAGCGGACGGCATCTTCGACACCGCCGACGAGAGCGTCGATAGCGACGTCGCCGCCATCGTTCCGCCGGGATCGCACATCGTGGTGCTCCGCGCGTTCGACGTGGCCGGGAACTCCGCGACACGGGACGTCGAGACGCGCTAGGAGACGTCGGATCCTGGCTCACCGCGACACGGCCGCCATGGCCGCGCGGCGTGCCCTTCTGGGAAGCGCCAATGATCTCGGTACTCTACGCGACCAGATCGCATGTTCGGGGCACGGCACAGGCCGTGAATGACTCGTCGATGATCCAGCTCGGTCGTACGCTCCCGTGAACCCCTGAGCTTGCCCTAGGCGGTCATTTTTGTCGCGCAGTACCCGTTTCTCTCTTCAGCTCGGTTTCGCTGGCCTCGCGCTCGGCGCGTGCGCGGTGTTCGGCTGCTCCGTGGATGCGGCAAGCACCTCGGCGGAGAACGCCCCGGCCACGCCGCTCCAGGACAACGGCTCGAGCAGCAGTGGCAACCCGTCGCCCAAGCCGGTCGAGGACGCGGCCGTCCGCAAGGCCGAGCCGTACAACGGCAACCCCCTCTGCCACGTCGACCAGAAGACGTGCATGCCCGACGACGACGTCACGCAGAAGTCCGCGGGAAACGCCGCGTGCGTCAGCGTCGTGCCCGGCCCCCCCGACTCCGGCTCGCCCGGCGCCGATGTCCTGAGCAAGGGCTGCCGCGTCGGGCGCGTCGGCGACGTCGTCGCCCCCCAGTGCGTGCTCAGCAAGGGCAGCGGCGGCGGTGACGGCGCGACCTGCGAGATCGGCGAGGACTGCGCCCCCGGCTTCGACTGCGTCGCGGGCACCAGGGGCAAGACCTGCCGCCACTACTGCTGCGGCGGGACCTGCAAGGGCAACCAGTCGAACGGCAGCGCGACCTTCTGCGACGTGCAGGCGCTCGTCGACGTGAACCAGAAGGCGCCCGTGTGCATGCCGCTCAAGCGCTGCACGAAGCTGCTCGGCACCATGGAGTGCAGCAGCAACGAGACGTGCGCCGTCGTCACCGAGGCCGGCGACACCGGCTGCGTGGCGGTCGGCGAGAAGCGCGTCGGCGAGTCGTGCGACGAGGCCCATTGTGCCGCGAACCTCACGTGCTTCGGTCAGCCCGGCGCGCGCAAGTGTTTCAAACTCTGCAAGGTCAGCGCGAGCGACTGCCCCAGCGCGCAGTCGTGCGTGACGAACGCGGCGTTCAAGGACGCCGACTTCGGCGTCTGTCAGTAGCTGGCCCAGGCCACCCCTCGATCTGGCCGGGCCACCCTCGCGCGTGGCCAACCTCGCGGGATCGCTCGCGCCCACCCCCGGCATCGCCCTTGCGATGAAGGCGCCATGGCCAAGCCGATCGATCTCGAAGCGTCGTCCATCGAGGAGCTCCTCGCGGCCGTCATGCAGGGCGGAGGGCGCGCGCGGGCGGGAGCGGCCGCGCGCGCGCGCGACGTCGCCATCGATCTGCTCGCCGATCTCGGCGGGCTCGGCGGCCTCGCGCGCACCACCTCCGAGGAGCTCGAGGCGCGGCTCGACGGCACGACGCGCTCGCTCGATGCCGGGACCTGCGCGCGAGGAATCGTCGCCGCCTTCGAGCTGGGACGGCGCATGGCCTCGGAGCACGAGGCGCCCGACGCCATCACGAACAGCGCGGACGTCGCCGCCTGGGCCGTGCCGCGGCTCGGGTACCTCGATCACGAGGAGCTGTGGCTGCTCGCGCTGGACGGCCGCGGACACGTGCGGGCGGTGCGCTGCGTCGCGAAGGGTGGGTTGCACGGGATGGGCGTACGGCCGGCCGATCCCTTGCGGCTCGCGCTGCGCGCCGCGGCGAGCGGCTTCGTGCTGGTGCACAACCACCCGAGCGGCGACCCTTCACCGAGCCGTGAGGATGTCGTCTTCACGCGGCGCGTCGCCGAGGCGGCGGCGGTGGTGGGCGTACCGCTCCTCGATCACGTCGTGGTGGCAGCCGGCGGATTCGCGTCGGTGCCGTTCTCGTCTGCGCCGGAGGCCGCGGCCACGACTGGTCCGCCGCGCGCCGAAGCATGACAGCGGCCGATGAAGCCGCAGTAGATGGCCTCGCAGCGATCGAGCGCGACGCGCGGAAACGAGCCGCTCCAGCGCGCCTCGACCAGGCGATGGCCCATGGCCGCGAGCCGCGCGCGGACCTCGGCCTCGTCGGGGAGCGCGCGCCACTTCGGCTCCGCGGCCGCGCTCGCGCCCCCGAGGTACACGAGCCCAGCGCGCAGGCGCGGCGCATCGGGGAAGAGCGAGCGGGCCGCGAGCGCGTAGACGTCGAGCTGGAAGCCATACGCGCCGGCGGCGCCGCTGCGCGCGCTCTTGTAGTCCACGACATCGACGGTGCCGTCCGGCCACACCACGACGAGGTCCATGCTGCCGCGCAGCACCACCGAGCGGCCCTCGGCATCGTCGACAGCGAGCACGAACGCGACCTCGCGCCGGATCTCCGCGCCCGCGGCCGCGATGGCGCGCGCGTAAATCCCGTGCAAGAAGCGCGTGACCCTCGCCACGATCGTCGCGTGCTGCGCGTGCTCGACGGGGACCCCTTCGGCGGCGAGCGCTCGGCTCGCGGCCGCCTCCGCCTCCTCGCCCGCGAACGCTCCGCTGGGGACGCGCTCGAGCACCGCATGAGCCAGCGTGCCTTGCGCGCGCGCGTCGAGGGAGACGGCCGCTGGCGCGCGCGCGGCCTCGCTGGCCACGGCGGTGCCGCGTCCGCCGCGCAGGTGCTCGGGCAGCCCGAGCAGATGCACGAGCTCGAACCGGCGCGCGCAGTGGTCGAAGTCGGCGAGCGCGGTGGGCGCGATGGGCAGCGAGCGCCACACCGGCGGAGCGGCCGAGCGCGCGGCAACGGCAACGCGCGGCTCCTCTGCCTCGCGAGGGCCTTCGTGCCGGACCACCGGCGGCGGGACCTCGACGTCCTCGATCGCGAGCGCGGCCTGTCGGCGCGCGCCGTCGTCGCTCGCGAGCTGCTCGAGCGCGCCCAGCGTCGAAGCGCCGAGGTCGCCCGTACCCTCCTTCGTGCGACCTCCCACCAGGAACATCGCGTCGGCGGCGCGCGTGATCGCGACGTAGGCGAGGCGCTGTCGCTCCGCCCGCTCACGACGCCGCGTGAGCGCGTGCGCGCGCGCGAACGAGGGGGGCTCGAGCACCACGCCGCCGTCGTCGGCCGCGCGCACCGCGAGCACGTTCGGATCGTCACCGGCGCCGAGCGAGATGCGCGCCGCGCCCTTGTCCCCGCGCGGCAGGCCCGCGCCGATCTCCGGGACGAACACGATCGGAAAATCGAGACCCTTGCTCGCGTGCACCGTGAGCAGGCGGACCGCGTCGTCACCGTCGGAGAAGGTCGCCGCCTCCGACTCCGCGAGCTCCTGCTCCGACGCGTCGTCGAGCCAGCGCCGGAACGCCCGCGCATCGGTGTGGCGGTCCGCGATGGCCAGCAGCTTGCGCACGTTCGCGACCCGCTGCTCCCCGCGCGGGAGCTCCGCCAGCACCTCGTCGAGCGCGCGCGCCCGCACCGCCTCCCGCAGGATGGCGCCCGGGCCCAGGCGGCCCGCGGTGCGCGACAGCTCGGCGACCAGCGCCGCCGTCTCCAGGAGCTCCGCGCGGTCCTCGTCGCGGATCAGCGCCGGCCCCGGAGGCGTTGCCCACGCGTGCGGCGGAACGAGCCCCTGCCCGGTGAGCGTCAGGCCGAGCAGCGTCTCGTCGTGCACGCCCACCCACGGCCCGCGCAGCACCTCCAGCATCGCCAAGCGGTCCGTGGGCTCGAGCACGAGCGCGAGGAACGCCGCGAGATCCCGCACCTCGCGCGCACGGAAGAAGCTCTTTCCGGCCACCACGTACGGGATCTCCGACTGCGCGAGCGCGAAGGCGGTCGCGTCGAGCATGCCGTTCGTGGTCGCGAGGACCGCGATGTCGCGGTACGTGGCGCGCCGCGGCTCGTGACCGATCCGCAGCTCATCGTCGCTGACGATGCGGCGCACCCGCGCCGCGATCACGAGCGCCTCCTCGAGCCGCGTGGACGTGGGGCCCTTCGGCGCGATCCGGAGCCAGGTGGTGCGCGGCGGCATGGGCAGCGCGTCGGCGGGCGCGGCGCGCTCCGGAGGAACGAGGAGGTCCTCGGTGTCCGGCACGTAGGCGATCTCGAACAGCTCGGGCGGCGGGTCACCGGGCTGAAAGCGGCGCGCACTGAACGCGTTCGCGAACGCCAGCACCTCGGCCACGCTGCGCCGATTGTGGCGCAGCGCGCAGAAGTCGGCGAGCGGCGTCTGCGGCTCCCACGTCACGCCCGGCGGGATGCCGAGCGCGTCGCGTGCGGGGGCGCCTGCGAGGCCCACCGCGAGCTCCGCGAACACCCCGACGTCCGCGCCGCGGAAGCCGTAGATCGACTGCTTGCGGTCACCGACCACCAGGAGGCCGCCGTCCCGGATCGCCGCCAGCGGCGGCACCCGCCCCGCCTCGCGCGTGTCGTCTCGCGCCCACAGCAGCTGGAGCAGATCGCGCTGCACTCGCGACGTGTCCTGGAACTCGTCGACGAGCAGCGCATCGATGGCGCCGCCCACCTCGGTCGCCACGTCTGGCCGGTCCCGCAGCAGCTCGCGCGCCGCCCGCAGCACCTCGCCGAAGCCAATCGAGGCCCGCGCCCGGCTCGCGCGCTCGATCTCGATCTCCGCCGTGCCCAGCACGTCGCGCACCAGCCGCGCATGCTCGCCGAAGCGATGCCGCATGCGGAACGCCCGCGCCAGGCGGCGCCCCCGCTCCTCGTTCGTGGTGCCGGCGAGGCTCGCGCGGAAGACGGCAAAGGCCTCGATCTCGGGCGTCTTCTTGCCGCGCGCAGCGACGCCGCACAGCGCCACCGCGGCCTCCTCGATCGCCGCCTCGTCGCCGCGCTGCCACGCGCTCACCAGCTCGCACGCCGCAACGTCGAATTTCGGTGCAGACTGCAGCGATCGCCCGTGCTCCACGAGCTCGCGGAGGCCGCGCTCGAGCTCCTCCTCATCGCCGGTGGCCAGCGCGAGATCGCGCGCCGCGCGGCCGTCCTCCTCGAGCTGCACCAGGATGCGCCGCAGCTGCGTCACCAGGCGATCGACGCCGCCCGCCGCCTCCGCGAGCGCGCGGACCGCCGCCTCCGACGTCCCGAGCCGCGCCTCGAGGGCGCGCGCGACCGCCTCGTCGGCGCGGGCCCTCGCGTCGGCCTCGCTCGCCAGCTCGAAGCCCGGCCCTAGGCCCAGCTCCACCGCGTGCGCGCGCACGATGCCCGTTGCGAAGCTGTGCAGCGTACCGAAACGCGCGGCCGGCAGGCGGGCCAGCGCGCGGCGCGCGCGGATGCGCAGGTCGTCGTCGGCGAGTGGACGCAGGCTCGCGACGTATGCCGAGGAGGCCGGCGCGGTGGCGAGCCGCTCGAGCTCCTGGGTCACGCGCGTCCGGATCTCCGCCGCCGCCTTGCGGCTGAACGTGGTCGCGACCACGCGCGCGGGATCGATCGGCGCCGGTCCGCCGCTCCGGCCCCGGGCCGGACGATCGGTCACCAGCAGGTGCACCACCACGCCCACCAGCGCGTGCGTCTTGCCGGTGCCTGCGCTCGCGGCGAGCACGAGGTTTCGCGGCAGCGCGTACAGGCTTCCCGGGTCGACGATCACGTGAGGGCGGTATACCACTCCGGCGCGTCAGGGCGCGCCGGCAGCGTCACACGTTCATCCGCCGGAGGGCGCCCTGCCCTGCTCCTCTTCGCCGTCCTCGGCAGGAGCCATCGCGAAGCGCGGCTTGCGGCATCCGCCGCTCACGTCACACAGGCGGCACTCCGCCTCGCTCGCCGGGATGGGCACGAGCAGGCCCGCGCGGGCGCTCGCGACGATCGCGAGCGCGCGCTGCTCGATCTCTGCGAAGCCGCCAGACACCGGCGCCACCAGCTCCTCCATGCGCGCCGCGGCCTTCGCGCTAGGCTTGTTGCCGGGCCCCACGTCACGCGCCTGCGTGGGCATGTACGCGCCCGTGCCCGGGACGCCGAGCGCGCGCGAAGCGACGCGCGCGTAGAGCGGGACCTGGAGCGCCGTCTCGCCCAGGCCGCTGGCCGAGGCGGTCACCGTCGACTTGCTCCGCTTGTAGTCGATGACCCGCAGCGATCCGGCGTCGTGCGCGCGGTCGACGCGATCGATCGAGCCACGCAGCGCCAGGCGCAGCTCGCCCGCCGCGAGCACGAACACCGGCCACGCCTCCTCGGCCCGCGAGCCGAACGGCTGCTCGGCGAGCGCGAAGTCCCAGGTCTCGTCCTCGATGGCCACGCGCAGCACCGCGCGCACCGCATCGCGCACGCGCAGCCGGACCACCGCGCGCAGGGGCGCATGTCCCTGCCACCGCTCGAGCACCGCATCGGCTGCGGCCTCGCCGCGCGCCACGATGGCCTCGAAAGGGCGCGGGCGCGGCGGCCACAGCTCCTTCGTGGCGAGGAACGCGGCGGCGAGGGCCTCGTGAATCAGCGTCCCTTCCTCTCGCGCATCGGGCAGCTCGGTCATGAGGTCGGACTCGCGCGCGGCGAGCACCACCTGCGCGTAGCCCTGGAATGCGCAGCGCGCGAAGCGCTCGAGCCCGGTCACCGCGAGCGCGCGTTCGCCACCGCCCGTCTCCGCCACGAGCAGCCGCGCGCCTTCCGCCGGCGGCGCGAGGTCGGCGACCACGTCGGACCGCGGCCGCGCAGGGTCGAGGAAGAAGCCCTCGCGCTCACGCTCGCGCGCCACCCGCACGCCCACGTTCGCGCCCGACCAGCGCGGCGGATCGGGCTCGGTGCTCACCACCGGCACGCCCGCGCGCGCGAGCGCATCGACCACCGGCGAGGGCGCGAGCGGCGAGCCCGCGCCGTCCTCGCGCGCGAACGCGAGGAGCACGAGCTTCGCCTCGGAGGCGGCCACGGCGAGCGCCGTCAGCTCGCGCGCGCGCGTCGCGCCTTGCGCGGGCGCCAGGAACTCGCCGCGGCTCGCCTTCGCGATGGCGTCCGCGAGCGACTCCGAGACCAGCGCGTCGCGCGCGTCGTCACGGGGCAAGAGGCCCTCGTTGGCGTCGAGGACGACCAGAAGGTCGAGCGCATCGCCCGCGATGTCGGCGAGGCGCGCGATGCGCACCGCGGCGGCGCGACCGGCCCCCGGCTGCGAGGCGCCCGCGTCGAGCAACTCGACCAGCTCGAGGCGGAAGCCCGCGGCGTCGATCAGCTGCTCGAGCGCGCCCGCTCGCTGGGCGGTGGTCTCGTAGAGATCGAGCGCCGAGACCAGCGCATCCCACGCGCGCGCATCCCGCGCGATCGCGAGACGCTCGGCACGCGGCACGCCCGTGGGCACGGCATCGCTCGTGAACGACGCGAGGCCGCCACGGCCGGCGCGCGCGCCGATGCCAAGCTCCGTCCACAACGCACGCGCGGCCCGCACCTGCCCGCCGCGCGTCGTCGCCCGCTGCGCGCGCGCCAGGATGTCCGCCAGGCGCGTCGCCAGGACCACGTCCTGCTCGTGCTCCGCCTCCTCGTCCCCACGCACCTGCCGCCCCGCCTTGCGCGTCGTCGCGGTGCGTACGAGGCGCACCGCGGCATCCTCGCCCGCGGCCGTGGCCGACGACTCGAGCACGCGCGCGAGCCGCGCGAGGCGGCGCTTGCCCTCGCGTCGCTCCTCGCCCGTCACGCGCGGAGCATCGAGCCACCCGGACCGCAGGAGCTGCGCGACGGGCTGCCGCTCGAGCGAGGTCGCGGCCTCGAGCGCGAGGAGCGCGCCCGCGATGACCGGCGCCTGCGACGGCGGGGCCCCGCGCGACTCGTGCGCCACGATGCCCTCCTCCTCGAGCGCCCGGCGGAGCGGCGCGAGCGTGCGTTCGTCCAGCACGGGGAACGCGATCGCGATCCGCTCCACCGCCGAGCCCGCTGCGAGCGCGCGCGCCACCGCCGAGGCCGCGGCCCGCGCCTGCGCCACCGCGTCGCTCGCGGAGACGAGCTGCACGCGATCGGGATCGCCGCCGAGCGTTCCGTCGCCCCCGTCCGCACCGGTGAGGTCACCGAGCACCGGCTCGATGGTCTCGCTCTCGGCCGCAGCATCGAGCCCGCGCGCCACCTCCTCGGCAAGCGCATCGAGCGGGTCACGCGCGCGGCTCGCCGAGAGCGGCCAATCGAATGTCGGCAGCACCACCCGCGCGCCGCCGCCGCGCGGCGCGAGCTTGTCGTCGAGCGCGCGCCACCACGCCAGATCGACCGGGTCCCACGAGAGCAGCCAGCGCCCGCGCAGGCTCCGTGCACCCACGATCGCCTCGATCTCCGAGGCCTCGGCGTTGATGATCGCCTCGGCGACCCGCGCCGGCGCGAGACGTTCGTCGCACGCGCCGGCCCGCGCGAGCCGCGCGTCGAGCGCGCGCATCGCGGTGCCGAGCGTGCGTGCGCGCGTGGCGAGGAAGCCCTTCGTCTTCGCGACGCGGTCGAGGTGGTCGATGGTGGCGCCGCGCGCTCTGAGGATTCCGATCGCGTCGTCGAGCGCGGCGACCATGCGCGCCCACGACGCGCCGCCGCGCGCCCGCACCGCGGCGAGCAGCGCGTCCCCGCGCGGGTCCGCGGGCGCCTGCCGCCCCGCCTCCGGCACCACGCCGCCGAACAGACCGAGCTGCCCGGGCCCCGAGGCCTCCGGCTCGGCCAGCGCCATCGCGAGCACGAGGCGGCACTCTCGACGCTCCACGAAGGCGAGGTCGGGCAGGAGCGCCGCCGCCAGCCGCGCACGCAGCGAGGTGCGGGTCTCGGCGCGCTGCCCGCCGCGCGCCAGTCGCTCGACGTGACGCTCCCCCGGTACGACGTACAGGTCGCCTTCGGGGATCGCCATCACCGGGCGCGCTCAGCGCCCGAAGCGCAGCGGGAGACCGAGCGGCTCCTTGAGCGCGTTCGGATCGTAGAGGTAGGCGTACGCCGCCTGGCTCGAGAGCACCCGCTTGATGTAGTTGCGCGTCTCGTCGTAAGGGACGGACTCGACGAAGAGATCCAGCTCGTCGCTCGTCTTCGCGGCCATCCACCGCTCGACCGCTCCGCCGCCAGCGTTGTACGCGCCGATGGCGAGCGCCGGATGACCGTGCGTGCCGCGCAGCTTGGAAAGGAGCTTCGTGCCCAGCTCGAGCGAGACCTCCGGGCGCTTCAGCGAGGCGTCGTCGAACGGCGTGCTCGTGCCCGTCGCCATCCACTTCGCCGTGGGCGGGATGAGCTGCATGAGGCCGATGGCGTTGGAGTGGCTCCGCACGTCGGCGATGAAGCTCGACTCCTCGCGCATGATCCCCCACGCGAGCGGCGCGGGGAGCGTGTTCTGGGCGCAGGCCTTGACCACCACCGGCTCGAATGCCCGCGGGTAGGCGACCTCCCACGGCACGCGCCACTTCCCCTCGGGGTAGTGGGCGAGATGGTCCGTCAGCTTGGCGCGCGAGAATTGGTGCCCGAGCTCGGGCAGCCCCGCCTGGTTGTAGAGTGCACCGATCGCCCACACCACCTCGGAGTCCACGCCGTCCGCAAGCGCGCCCGACGCCGAGAACTCTCGCTTCGCGGCCTCCACGTCACCGACCTCGAGCAGCCGCGCGGCCCGCGTGACCGCGAGCGACTGGAGCAGCGGATGCACCTGCGACGGGAACGCGCCGTCGGCGTCGCGCTGCGACGTCTCCTTGAGCACGCGCGCGGCCGCAGCGGGATCTTCGGCGGCCAGCCGGTCGTACGCGAGCAGCATGTAGAAGCTGAGCGGATACCGCTGCACGATGCGAAGATAACGTGTGTGCGCTCCTTCCACGTCGCGCGCCGCCGCCGCTGCGCGCGCCCGGAAGTACTCCGCGCGGCCGGCGGTGGCCCAGAAGCGATCGTCGGGCGAGAGCTCCACGATGCGATCGAGCAACGGCTTCGCCGCCTCCCACTCGCCGCGCTGCATCTTGCCGAGCGCCACGTGGAAGAGCGCCTCGGTCCGCATGTCCCCCGCGGGGTAGGTATCGGGCAGCGAGCGCAGCATCTGCTCGGCGCGGGCCTCGTGGCCCTCGTCGATGCTCTGCTCCACGAGCAGCGCGCTGCGATACCGCGCGTCGTCCGCGAGGCGGTGCGCCGGGAACAGCTGCTCGACGCGCCCGAACCAGTCGATGGCAAGCTTCGGATCTTTGCTCGCCTGGGCCTTCGCGCCCGCGTAGAGCGCGTTGACGAGCTGCTCGTCCTTCTCGCAGGCCGTGACCGCCTCCGGCCAGCCATTCAGCTTCACGCCCTTCGCGCGCACCGCCGCGTTCGCGCGCGTGACCGCCGCTCGGCACGCCGCCGGCCCCGTCCTCGACGAGGTCAGCACCGCCGACGAGAGATCGAACGCCTTGTTGGGCTCGCCCGCGTCGTACCAGGCCTGCGACTGCTTCGCGCGCTCGAGATCGGACAGCGCTTCACTCGCGAACGCGTCCTTCGGCTTGAGCGCCGCCACCGCGCGCGATCGCGCGGTCACCGCGCCCGCCGCGTCGGCGAGCTTCGGGGCCTCGACCACGATCTTCGTCGCGAGGTCGTAGGCCTCGCGCGCGCGGCCCTCGGGCGGGCCGTCCACGCCGTCGAGCAGGGCGTTCGCGATGCGCACCGTCGTGTCCACCCAGCGATTGCCGTGCGGGTTCGCGGCGAGCCACGCGCGCCACAGCGGGAGCGCGCCCGCGCGATCGTTCTTCGCCGCGAGCGCCTCGGCGAGCACGAGCTTCGCCTCGTCCTTCGCGGCGAGGTCGTCGGGGACGAGCCCGGCGCGGGCGATGGCGTCGTCCGCGCGACCGCTGCGCGCCAGCGCTTGCGCTGATCGGAGAATCGCGTAGCCGGCCAGCGGGCACGCCGCGTTCTGCGCGGCTTCGAAGGCCACCAAGGCGTCCGCGTTCTGGTTCGCCGCGAGCGCGAGACGGCCCTCGACGTGGTCCCACGTGCACCGCTCGGCGAGCGAGAGGTCCACCGGGCGCACCTCGCGCACGGCCCGCAGCGCGCCTGCGTAGTCCTTCGCGCGCTCGAGATCGCGCGCCTGCGCGAGGCGCGGATCGTCGAAGAGGACGCGCAGCGCCGGCAGCGGCATGGCCGGGCGAACGGGCGCGGCCTTCGCCTCCACGTTCGGCGTGTTCGTGCCCAGCGGCGGCGACGCGTTCGACCCGCTCCTGCAGCCGGCGGCGGCCGCGAGCAGCACGAGCGCGAGCAAAGGACGCCGCATCACGCCGGCCCCCGCTTCGCGATGTGTCCCGCGAGGTACACCTCCTCGGCGGCCTCCTCCTCCGCGGAGTCGCGCGCGCGCCGTGCCCGGTCCTCGAAGCGCCCTTGGTCCTTCACGACGACGTCGAGATCGGCCTTCTCGTGCGCGAGCCCGCGCTGGGCTGCGCCCTCGGCGTCGCACGCGGCGGCGAGGCGATCGGCGGCATGCACCTCGACGTCCGCGAGGTGCGAGATCTGCGTCTGCGCGCCGTACTCCCAGGCCTGGCCGTGCGCGAGGTCACCGGCGCGCAGCTCGCCGCGGGCGAGGCGCGCCGCCTCGTCCGCCCGGACTGCGGCGGCGCGCGCCTCGGCCGCCAGCCGCTCCAGCT
>JAYTHX010000339.1:0-12139 GCA_043732195.1 Polyangiaceae bacterium | reverse complement strand
GCCATTCGCTCAGCCTGCATCGTCCGCTGCGGATCCGGGCGGTCCAGGCGGACACCTTCGCGATCGACGGCACGCCCGCCGACAGCGTGTACGTCGCGCTCCATGCCGGCAACCGGTTCCTGCCGCGCTGGCCCGATCTCGTGTGCTCGGGGATCAACCGCGGCCTCAACCTCGGGCAGGACGCCTTCTACTCCGGGACCATCGCTGCCGCGCGCGAGGGGGCCCTGCGCGGGATCCCGGCCATCGCCGCGAGCGCGCACGTGAACGCGGACCTGGCGCGGGTCGCGGAGCTCACGTCGAAGCTCGCGCGCGGCCTCTACGATCTGACCGCCGGCGCCCTGGGCGCGGGCGCGCGACCAGGCCCCTCGATGATCCGCAACACGACGCTGCTGAACCTCAACGTGCCGCTCGAGTGGAACGGCGAGGTTAAGCAGGCGCGGCTCGGCGCGCGGATCTACGACGAGGTCATCGACTTTCGCACCGATCCGCGCGGTCGCGAGTACCTGTGGCTGGGCGGCCCGGGCGTGAGCCACGCGCGTGACGAGGGCACCGATACCGACGCGTACGACGACGGCTACGCGTCGATAACGCCGCTGGTGCTCGATCTGACCAGTCCGCGCGACAGCGCGCTCGCCGAGCAAGTGATCGCCGCCGCGAAGCTGGGTTGACGGAGGCTGCTCGCGTCCCGCGCGCCGATCGGTTAGCAGTCGGCCCATGCTATCGGCCGAAACGCTCGCCTACGCGAAGAGCAAGATCCGCGACGTCCCCGACTTCCCGACCCCGGGGATCCTGTTCAAGGACATCACGCCGCTGCTCGCCGATCCGCGCGCGTTCCACATCGTGCTCGACTCGATCGCCGAGCGCTTCATCGGCGCGCACGTCGACGCGATCGTCGGCATCGAGGCGCGCGGCTTCATCTTCGGCGGCGCTCTCGCGGCGCGCCTGAACGCGAGCTTCGTCCCCGCCCGCAAGCCGGGCAAGCTGCCCTCGCTGAGCGACAAGGTCGCCTACCAGACCGAGTACAGCGTCGCCGAACTCGAGATGCACAAGGACTCGATCCCGAAGAACGCGCGCGTGGTCGTCGTCGACGACGTCCTCGCGACGGGCGGGACGGCGAAGGCCGCGGCGCGGCTCGTCACCGGGCAGGGCGGCGTGGTGCTCGCCTACGCATTCGTGATCGAGCTCGCGTTCCTGAAGGGCCGCGCGGTCATCGAGCCGGGCCGCGTGGAGAGCGTCCTCACCTACTAGCGCGCGCTACCGGCTACGCTGGAGGCGGGTGTACGCGCTCTTCGGGCACATCACCGTCGCCGCCGCCGGAAAGCCGACGATGGAGACAATCGCGAACAAGATCGAGGCCGTACCCGTGACACCAAGCATCGAGAAGAGGTTGTCGAGGATCATCGAAGGTCTCCTTCGCAAGCCGCGGACGGTCGCGCTTTGAAAACTAACCGGTCGGCCAGTATCTTTTGGCCGGCCGGCCGGTTTTGTCAAGGAGCGGCCCGTCGATTCTGGTCCGGCTTGCCGGTTCGCTCAGACCTCGAACAGCGCCAGCGAGGTCGCCTCGAGGGCGCGCAGCAGCTCCCCTTCCTCCTCGGGCAGGATCGGGTCGATCTCGTGCTGGATCGACAGCCCGTCGAGCGTCGCGAGGATGAGGCGCGGCGCGACCGAAAGCGAGACCCGCGGGCGCAGGCCCATCTCGATCAGCCGGTTCAGACCGACCTCGATGATCTGCTCCCGTGTCTTCCGCATCGCTTCGCCCAGCACCTTCCGGATCTCGCCGTTCTGGCGCGAGAGCATGTGCAGCTCGCCGAGGACGCGCATCTCGGGAATGCTCTCGCGGCGCACGATCCACATCTCCAGGATGGCGCGGCGCACGCGGTCCATGGGTGTACCCGGCGCATCGAACACCGCGCGGACGCGCGCCTCGACGCTCTCGCAGCAGCGACCTAGCACGTGCTGGAGCAGCTCGTCCTTGCTCTCGAAGTGGTAGTGGACCGCGCCTTTGCTCATCCCCGCGGCGTCGGCGATATCCTGGATGCTCGTCGACGCGAGCCCGCGCTCGGCGATCGTGGCGACGGCGGCGTCGAGCACCTGCCGGCGGCTGTCCTCGCTCTTCTTGTAGCCCGCGCGCTTCGCGGTCTTCCTGGGATTACTGGCCAATCAGTCAGTTCTAGCGCGCCGCGGCACGACGCTCAAGACGCGTCGATCTTGCCGGGCTTGTGCGCCGCTCGGGTCGCGGCCTTCAGCTCGCCCATGCGCTTGGGCAGCAGGCCGATCAGCGAGAAGAGCGCGCCGATGCGTCCGCCGAGTGGAGCGCCGCCGCGCAGCTTCGCGAACGCGAGCGCGATCTTCTTCAGCGTGTCGGTGTACGGGTACCACCACAGCTCGCGCGAGGCGCGGTTGCGATCGAGCAGCACGAAGCGCGGCCGCGTGAGGTGGTCGAGCGCGAGCGGCGAGCCGGTGATGCCCCAGCCCGTCTCGCCGACGCCGCCCCACGGCGCCGAGGGGAGCGCGCCGGTGAAGGAGTGGTTGTTGATGGTCACCACGCCCGCGCGGAGCTCCTTCGCGAGCTTCTCGGCGCCTCGCAGATCCGCGGTCCACACGCTCGCGGTGAGGCCGTAGCGCGATGCGTTCGCGCGGCGTACCGCCTCCGCGGCGTCCGCCACCGCCATGATCGGGATGACCGGGCCGAACGTCTCGTCGGCGACGAGCGCGCTCTCGTCTCCCTCGATGCTCACGACCGTGGGCAGGTACCCGAGCTTCGCCTTCTCGTCGCCAGGGGTCTCCTCGCCGCCGACGAGCACCTTGCCGCCCGCGGCCTTCGCCTCGTCGACGTGCCTCTTCACCGTCGCCAGCTGGGCGGCCGTGGTCAGCGGCCCCACGTCCTCCCCGGTGCGCAGCGCGCGCGTGGCGGCGACGATGCGATCGGTGAGGTCCTTCACGATCTTCTGGTCGGCGTAGACGCGCTCGACGGCGCCGCAGTTCTGGCCAGCGTTCATCATCGCTCCCCAGACGATGCCGTTCGCGGCGCGATCGAGATCGGCATCGGCGAGCACGATCGCTGCGTCCTTGCCGCCCAGCTCCAGCGTGCACGGGATGAGGCGATCGGCGCACGCGTGCGCGACCTTGCGGCCCGACGCCGGGCTGCCGGTGAAGACGATCAGGTCGACGTCCGACCCGCAGAGCTTCGCGCCTGCGTCTCCCCCGCCCTGCACGAGCCCGACGAGGCCCGCGGGCACGAGATCGGCGAAGAGCTCGGCGACCAGCTGGCCGGTGCGCGGCGTGATCTCGCTCGGCTTGAACACGATGGCGTTGCCGGCCATGAGCGCGGGGATGAAGGTGCGCAGCGGCAGCGCGAACGGGAAGTTCCACGGCATGATCACGCCGATGGTGCCGCGCGCCTCGCGGTGAATGAGGCCTGCCTTCTTCGGGTACGAGAGGCCGTCGATATCGGCCTCGAAGGGCTCGAGCTCGTCGGCGATGATCTCCGCCCAGTAGGCGACGACGTCCGCGCTCGCGAGCACCTCGCCCAGCAGCGCCTCGACGTCGGGCTTGCCTGTCTCGTCGGCGATCGTCTTCGCGATGGCCTCGGCGCGCGTCAGGATGCGGGTCTTGACCTTGCTCACGGCGGCAACGCGCTTGGTGACGTCCATCGCGGCCCACACCGCCTGGGCCGCGCGGGCCTTCGACACGACGTCGGCGATGGCCTCGAGAGGCGTGGCGTCGACGGCTTCGAGCTTCTCGCCCGTTTTCGGGCTGGTCATCGCGAACGGCGGCATTTCGGGCGGACTATACCGGATCCGGCTCCGCGAGGAACGACGCCACGTGCTCGGCCGTCTTCGGCGAGAAAAGGATCGCGAGATGCGCTAGCCCTTCCACCTCCACGTCGCGCCCGCCGCGCAGGGCCAGCGAGGAGCTCTCCTTGGGGAACACGACGTTGTCGTGCGACGAAAAAACGGAGAGCGCCGGAACCGTGAGCTTCACGCCGGCGTGCGCCGCGAGCAGCTGCGAGCCACGGCGCAAGGCCGTCGCGCCGAAGCCGATGAGCGGTCCTCGCCACATCACGCCCGCGTGGGGCGTGGCGATGGTCACGTAGCGCCGCACCTTGAAGGTCGCTGCAGCGGGCGGCGCGGCGGTCCTCGCCGCCTGGTTGTTCATCATCTCCATCGCCACGAGCCCGCCCATGGAGTGGCAGACGAGATCGACGGCGCCGCTACCCGTCTCCTTGCACACGCGGTCGACGAAGCTCTCGAGCCGCACCGCATTCGAGGAGATGCTGCTGAACCACGGGTAGTTGAAGCCGAACATCGGGCCCAGGCCCTTCTTGGACAGCGACCGCGCGAGCCCCACGAAGCCGACGCGATTCTGCATGTACCCATGCACGAAGACGATGGGCACGCCGCCCTTCTGGCCGTCGTGCATGCGCCGCCCGAACAGGTAGAAGAGGGGCAGGATCGGCTGCGTCCACCCCGCGATCCACAGCTCACGCGCGAGGGAGGCGAGCGACTGGCCAAACCGCCGTGCGGTGACGTGCCGCCCCATGAGCAGGAACGAACCGAGCGCGTAGATGCCGATGCCGACGAAGAGCAGTAGCACGCTCCCCACGGCCGCAACCTCGGCAGTCTCCAGGGCGCCGGGCAGGAGGGACATGACGACGTCGACCTTATAGCGCTACCCTGCGGCCATGTCCGATCTCGCCGCCAGGTTCGAGGATGCCCAGAAGCGGGCGAAGGAGCTCCCGAAGACCCCGTCCAACGACCAGCTCCTCGAGCTCTATGCATTCTACAAGCAGGCCACCATCGGCGACGTCACCGGCTCGCGCCCCGGCATGCTCGACCTGAAGGGCCGCGCCAAGTTCGACGCGTGGACGAAGAAGAAGAGCACGTCGAAGGACGACGCGATGACCAAGTACGCCGCTCTGGTCGACCGTCTGGCGGGCTGACCGCGGCGCTCACGCCGCGCGCGCGCGGCCCTGCGTCCCGCTCTCGGCGGCGCCCGCCGAGGCGCCGTCGAGCGCGCTCGCCGGGAAGCGGAACTCGAACGAGCTCCCCTCCCCTTCCTTCGCGTGTACGACGACGCGCCCGCCGAGCGCGACCGCGGCCGCCCGGGCCGCACCTGCGCCGACGCCTCTTCCCGAGATCGCGGTCAGCGCGTCCGCGGTGGAGAGGCCCTCCGAGAACATGGCGAGCACCAGGTCCTCGGGCGTCGCGTAAGGCAGCCCACGCGCCTGCGCCGCGGTCGCGATCTTCGACCAGTCGATCCCGCGTCCGTCGTCGCGGACCGCGACGACCAGCTCGCCCAGCGCGAGGCGCGTCTCGAGCGTGATGCGGCCGAACGGGGGCTTGCCGGCGGCGCATCGCTCGGCCTCGGTCTCGAGGCCGTGATCCACCGCATTCCGGATCACGTGAACGAGCGCGGACCAGAACGGCATCCAGGCGTCGCGCGGGAGCCGCACGCCGTGGTCCTCGATCGCGATCTCGATCGCCCCCTTGCCGAGGCTGCGCGCGAGACGCTGCGCCTGGCTGCCGATGCGCTCGAGGCGCGGACGGGTGGGCTCGAACCGCCAGCTGCGGAGCCGGCTCTCCACGTCGCGCAGCGACGCGCCGCGGGCGAGCGCGTCGAGCACGGCCTGCAGCTCGGCCTCGGGGACGGCGATGGAGTCGGAGAGACCGACCTCGATGAACGGACGCAGATGCTCGGTCGCAGTCGTCCACGCCTGGCGTAGCGTGGCGCGTTCGTCGGTCGTCAGCGTGGAGCCGCGATCATCCATGGCGGTCTCGAGCGCGTGGCAATGCGCCGAGAAGGTGCCGAGCTGGAAGAGGGCGCTGTTGCCCTTGAGCGTGTGGAGGAGCCGCGCATCGTTCGTGCTCTCTCCCAGCTCCTCGAGGATCCGCGCGCTCTCCGCCAGGAACTCGAGGTAGCCCGCGCGGTCCTCGTGGAGCTTGCGCAGGGACTCCATCGCCTCGTGGCGCACGCGCTCGGCGCGCTCCACTTCGAGCGTCTCGGTGAGGTCGGTCGCCACCACCAGCGCGCCGTTCGTCGTCTCGTTGGGCAGCCAGCGCAGCGCGTAGGTGCGCCCGGCCGCGCAGAACCGCGTGGGCAGCTGGTCGAACACCACCTCCTTGGGCATGAAGTCGTGCTGGTAGGAGTCCCAACCCAGCTGGAGCCAGCGGTTCGGCCCCTCCTCGTTCGCGAGCCAGTCCCACACGAGCTGGCCCGGCGCGGGCGAGCCGAACCAGCGGCGCGCGGCGGCGGAGATCTCGGGCTCGATCGTGCCGTCGGCGGCCACCGAGAAGAGGCCTTGCTCGACGGCGTCGAGGATGCGGCGCGCACCGTCGTGCTCGCTCTGGAGCTCGGAGGTGCGCTCCTGCACGATCGACTCGAGGGCCGCGTTCTGCTTGGTGAGCGCGTTCGCGCGGGCGCGCGTGACCTTCGCGACGACGAGCAGCGCACAGACCGTCGCGAGCGCCCGGAACCACCACTCCTGCCAGAACGCGACGCGGACCTCGAAGTCGAACGAGGTGCTCGCGCCCCACGGCCCGTTGGGGCGGCGCGCGCGGACCTCGAAGCGGTAGCTGCCGCCGGGGAGCTTCTGGTATTGCACCTCGCGCATGTCGGCTCGGTGCCAGTCGTCGTCGTAGCCGAAGAGCCTCACCTCGTGCTCGATGTGCCGCTCGTCGATGTTCGAGAGCGCCGAGAAGCGGACCGCGAGCACGCTCTCGTAAGGGACCGCCTCGTGGCGCGGCGCCAGCACGTCGAGCGGAGCGCCGGCGAGCTCGCCCGTCACCAGCGTCACCGGCGGAGGCGGCGGAGGCGCGCGGTAGCGAGCGCCGTCGAACCGGCCGAGGCCCGAGCTCGTGCCGATCCACACCGTGCCGTCGGGCTCGGCGAGGAACGTGTCGAAGTTCGCGTCGTCACCGGGAGCGCCGTCGGCGCGCGGGAACTGGTCGACGCGATCGCCGTCGATCACCGTCACGCCCTGGCTGGAGCCGATCCACAGCCGGTGCATCGCGTCCTCGCCGATGAGCTCCGGCACGAGCTTGCCTGGCACCTCGCGATGATGGATGTTCGAAAGCTTGCCGCCGGCATAGACGAAGCAGCTCAGGTCGCTGCGCGCCACGTAGGCCACGCACAGCTCGGCGCCGAGCTTCGTGATGAGGCTCGGCGCGCTGCTGTGCAGGCCGTCGGCGGTGGTGAGCTCGCGCCATCCCCCGGCGCTCTCCACGTAGAGGCCATGGCTGGTCGCCAGCCAAACGCGCTCGCCGTCGTCGAAGATCTTCGTGACCATCTCGCTCGCTGCACCCCGGGGCAGCACGATCCGCTCGAAGCTCGCGCTCGCGCGGCCACCGCCGGGCGCGCCGGACGCGAGCGCGGCGAGGCGCGCGCGGTAGACGCCCGCGCTGTCGAAGGCCACCCACAGGCTCCCGCGGCGATCCGCGACCACCGAGACCACGGCGGCAGGCGGGAGACCCGCCTCGGCCCCGAACGGGTGCGACGCGCTCGTCGCGAGATCGAAGCGGGTGATGCGACCGTCGCCCGCGAACCACAGCGTCCCGGGCGGTCCCTCCGCCACGTAGCCCGCCATCTCGATCCCGGGAAGTCGCTCGAGCCGCCCGCCTCTGCTCATCGCCGCGCCGGTCTCCGTCGCGACGATGAGCGCGCCGTTCGATGCGCGCAGGATGCCCCACACGGGATTCGAGGGCAGCCCGTCGAAGACGGACGCGGTGCGCCACAGGCCACGGCCGGTCTGCCGATGAAGACCGAGACCGGCGAGCCAGAGCGCGCCCTCGCGATCGACCCAGCACGCGCGCAGGCTCGTCGACTCCGCGGGGAGCTCGGTGGGAACGAACCGCGCGCCCGCGTCGTCGACGGTGATGAGGCCGAGGGTGGAGGGAATGAGCAGCTTCTTGTCGGCGCTCAGCGCGAGGCGGCGCGGATACGGTCCGGGCAGCGCGCCGAGGTAGTCCGCGGTCCGGTTCTCGAAGGGCGAGCTCGCGCTCCGCTGCGACCACAGGCGCCCGCCCGCGCGGATCCAAAGCCGATCGCTGCCGTCACGCACGAGCGCGGTGACGACCCCGCCGAAGTCGTGACCGATGTCACGGAACTCGCCCTGGCCCGGGGCGCGCCGGAGGACGCGCGAGCCATGGCCCACCAGCGCGCTGCCGTCGGCCTCGAAGAGGATCGCGAAGGAGTCGCCGCCGGGCCAGGCCGGGACGAGCTCGAGCTTCCCCGACGCGTCACGCACGAAGGGGCCGACGCTGGTGGTCACCCAGAAGCGACCGCTCGGGTCGAAGGCGATCTGGTGCGTCCCGTTCTCCGGCAGCTCGTTCGCGCCGAAGGCCACGAGCTGCCCGCGCGACTCGAAGAAGGCGCCGCGTGAGGTCGCGCCCCACATCACGCCGTTGGCGTCGACCGCCAGATCCGTGACGAGCAGCGAGGGGAGCCCGTCATCGAGGCCGTAGCGACGGAACCTCAGGCCGTCGTAGCGCACGAGGCCGGCGGGACCGGCGGCCCACGTGAAGCCCGTGCCGTCCTGCACGCCCATGAACAGGTTCGTGATCGCCAACCCGTCGTCCGATCCGTAGTGCCGGAACGGCAGGCGACCGATGCCGTCCTCCGCCTTCGCCGCGCCGCAGAGCCCACACAGCACCGCCAGCGCCATCAGGACCGACGACAGCGTCTGGGTGACCCGGGTCATCCATCGTCCTAACGGCGACGCGGCGCGAGGATTTCGTCCGCGGGTCGTGATTCCCGCTCAAGCTTTCGCAGGGACCACCGTTACCGGAGTTGGATTCCCAACAACGGAGCCGCATGACCAAGCTACGCGCACGAAATGTGAGTGGACTCGTACTGATTTCCATGGGGCTGGGGACCGCTGCCGCGACCGGGTGCGTCGGGCCACCAGCGCCGACCATCGGTGCCAAAGGCGAGGACGCCGAGCAGGTCTCCTCGCCGATCGCCGGTCAGAACCTCTCGGGGACCAACCTCGCAGGCGCGAACCTCGCAGGCGCGAACCTCTCCGGAAACAACCTCGCGGGCGCGAACCTCGGCGGCACGAACCTCGGCGGCACGAACCTCGGCGGAAACAACCTGGGCGGGACGAACCTCGGCGGGACGAACCTCGGCGGGACGAACCTCGCAGGCGCGAACCTCGCAGGCGCGAATCTCGCGGGAACCAATCTCGCGGGCAGCAACCTCTCGGGGACCAACCTCGCGGGCACGAACCTCTCGGGGACCAACCTCGGAGGCACCAACCTCGCGGGAGCGAACCTGGCCTCGGCAGGCACGGGCAGCGACATCCATCGCCTCGGAACCTCCGGCACGAGCCTGCTCTACAGCCAAGAAGACCTCGTGCAGCCGAAGACGTCGCAGAGCATCGTCCTCGGCTTCGGGTCGACGGCCTTCCCCAAGCTGCTCGGTCAGCAGAGCGCGAACGCGCGCATCTCGGTCGCGCTCGGCAAGCTGCCCTGGGGCTTCGCCGACGTCGCCGGCGGGCCGCAGACGCTCGACGCCTGGGAGGCCGTCGTCTGGGGCGACAAGAGCTACTGCACGTTCGTGCTGGTCGCGCCCCCGGGCACCTCGTGGACCGGCGTGGCCGGCTTCATCAAGAGCGTCTTCCGCTGGAGCGCGCCGCAGTCGCAATCGATCGACATCGGGAGCATCGCCGCGAGCGCCGCCGTCGATCCGACGCGCGGCACGAACGTGCTCACGTACACCGGGATGATGGGGACTGCGGCTCAATTCAACTCCGGTGACATCCTCGAGCCCGACTTCATGGCGGGCGAGCTCGCCATGATCACCGCGACCACGAACAACCAGTCAATCTGGGTCGACTTCTCCGCCTGGGTCCGCGACAAGACGAATCGCGGCGTGATCCTCGCGAACGTCGACAGCGTGTCGCCACCCCGCTACGCGGAGGCCGCGTTCGCCGCGTATACGAAGCCTGACGGGACGTTGGGGATATCGATCTCGCCGGTCCCGGTGAGCGCTGCGCTCATCTCCGCCTCGGACGAGCTCGGCGTCAGCTACGACGCCTATCGCTACGGGCAGGCGCCCAAACCCGTCCCCTCGCGCTGCGCGGGCGCGGCGTACCTCAACGCGAAGTTCGGCGAGCCGATCCCGCCCGACCAGTGCGACCTCGCGGTGTCGTGGGTCGAGTCCGGTCCCGGCTATCCGGTCGGCGCGAAGCCCTGGTCCACCATCGCGGGCACCACCGCGCCGATGAACAGTACCCAGCTGTTGCCGGTGGGGACGGACACCGGCAAGTACCTGCGAACCGCGGGACAGCCGATCGCCAGCGAGACGTACACCTTCCTCTGGGAGCCGCACCACTCGCTCCATGCCGCCACCATCGGTGGCACCACCGGGACGAACCGCGCGGCGCTCGGCGTCGCCGTGTCGAGCGCCCCGGGCTGCACGGCCCTCGACGACCCGAACAACGCGTTCAACCCCATCGCCACCGCGACCTGGTGTGCGCAAGGCGCCCCGTCGGCGACCGCCCCCAGCTCGCTCATGTACTCGTGGGGCGCGGCGATCCCCATCACCTCGTACAGCATCACGTCGGCGGCGGACGCTGCCAGCAGCGACCCGAGTGACTGGACCTTCCAGGGCTGCGACGCCTGCAGCGTCGGGTCCGACGCAGGCTGGACGACCCTCGACACCCGCAGCGCGGAGGTCTTTTCCTCCCGTCTCCTCGCGAGCTCCTACAGCTTTGCGAACACCCGCGCCTACGCGCAGTACCGGCTCCGCGTGACCGCAAACGCCGGCGGCCCCGCGAGCACGCAGCTCCGCGAGCTCCGGATGTTCGACAGCGGCGGAGCGATCGTCGCTCGCGCCGGGGTCGACAAGACCGAGGCGGGCACTGTCACGTGGACGGGCAAGTCCTGCAGCACGAGCGAGCTCGCCACGCGCGCCTTCGACAACCTGAAGGACGCGAACGGCCCCACCCGCTGGTGCGCGAGCATCGCGCCCACGGACGCGGCCCCGGTCTCGGTCGCGTACACCTGGCACGTGGCCAACACGGTCGCCTCCTACCGCATCACCTCCTCCGCGGACACTCCGTCGCGGGACCCGAAGGACTGGACCTTCGAGGGTTGCAACGGAAGCTGCAAGGTCGGCGTCGACGCCGGCTGGGTGGTGCTCGACACGCGCAGCGCAGAAAGCTTTGGCTCGCGCTACCTCACGAAGACCTATGCGGTCGCCGCTCCGAGCTCGTTCGCGCAATACCGCCTCCGGATCGCGGCCAACAGCGGCGACGAGAAGACACAGGTCGGCGAGCTCGAGCTGTTCTGAGGCGAAGCGGGCGCGCGGCGGTTAGTGACCGCCGCCGCCCTTCACTTCGTTGGCCAGGGCGAGGATGGTCTTCTTCGCGTCGCCGAGGACCATCATGGTGTTGGGGAGGAAGAACAGCTCGTTCTCCGCGCCCGAGAAGCCCGTGTTCATGCTGCGCTTCAGTACGATCACGCTGCGCGCCAGCTCGACGTTGAAGACCGGCATGCCGTAGATCGGGCTCGCTGTGTCGGTCTTCGCGCCGGGGTTCACGACGTCGTTTGCGCCGACCACCAGCACGGCGTCGGTGCGGGCGAAGTCGTCGTTGATCATGTCGAGGTCGTAGAGCGCGTCGTACGGGACGTTCGCCTCGGCCAGGAGCACGTTCATGTGACCGGGCATGCGCCCGGCCACCGGATGGATCGCGTACTTCACCTCGGTGCCGCGCTTCTCCAGCGCCGCCGCGAGGTCGCGCACGGCGTGCTGCGCCTGCGAGACCGCCATGCCGTAGCCCGGCACGACGATCACGGACTGCGAGGCCGAGAGCACCGCCGCGGCGTCCTCGACGGTCGCCTCGTTGAAGCTGCGCGCCTTGCCGTCCCCGGTGGGCGCCGCGGTGCCCTCCCCGGTGCCGAAGGCCCCGAAGATGACGTTCGCGAACGAGCGGTTCATCGCCTTGCTCATCATCATCGAGAGCAGGAAGCCCGACGAGCCGTCGAGCGCGCCCGCGATGATGAGGATGTTGCTCTTGAGCGCGAAGCCCGTCGCACACGCGGCGAGGCCGGCGTACGAGTTGAGCAGCGAGATGACCACCGGCATGTCGGCGCCGCCGATGGGCAGGACCGCGAGCACGCCGAGCAGGAGGCCCGAC
>JAYTHX010000338.1:0-3826 GCA_043732195.1 Polyangiaceae bacterium | reverse complement strand
TAGGATTCGCCGGCTTTGTCGACCCTTGTGACCCCCACCGAGAAACTCTACTGGTCGGACGTGCACGCGCTGGCCTTCGAGGCCCATGGCGCCGCCCTGGGAATGCACGCCGGGAAGGCGTCGATCCTGCTGCCCCGGACCCTGTTCTATCCGGAAGGAGGTGGCCAGCTGGGCGACGTCGGGACTCTCGCGATCGGCGAGCACCGGGTGACGATCGCCGATACGCAGGTCGAGGACGGCGTCATCCACCACGTGCTGGCGGCGCCGCTCCCCGAGGCAGTGGCCTCGCGCCTCGCCGGCGAGACGGTGCACGGCATGGTGGACGAGGCCCGCCGCCGGGACCACATGGTCCAGCACACCGCGCAGCACGCGCTCTCGAGGGCGCTCGCCGACGCCGCGCGCGCTGACACCGTCTCGGCGCGGCTCGGTCTCTCGTCCTGCACCATCGACATCGGCAAGCCCGGCATCGCCGACGCCGACCTGCATCGCGCCGAGGACCTCGTGAACGCGGTGGTGATGAGCGACGTCGCGGTCGCGACCTCGTTCCCCTCGCCCGACGAGCTCGCGCTGCTCGCGCTGCGCAAGCAGCCGAACGCCGAGAAGTCGGCGGCAGGTGTGCGCGTCGTCAGCATCGAGGGCTTCGATCTCAGCCCGTGCGGCGGAACGCATTGCACGCGCACGGGACAGATCGGGCAGGTTCGCATCGTCGCCACCGAGAAGTACAAGGGCATGCTTCGCCTCACGTTCCACGCGGGCCGCCGAGCACTGGCCGACGCGCGGGCGGGTCACGATCTCCTCGCCTCGCTCGCGCGCGATCTCACGTGCGGGCCGCAGGATCTGGGCACCGCGGTGGCGAAGCTGCGCGCCGAGTTCAAGGCGCTGCGCTCGCGCTCCGAGGCCGCGCGCAGCGAGCTGGCGGAGCTGATCGCGGCGCGCGTGCGGTCGGAGCTCCCGGCGGCATGCGAGCCTGGGCCGCACGTCGTGGCGCTCGCGCGCACGCTCGACGACCTGCCCGCGCTCCGCGCCCTCGCGAGCGAGCTCACGAAGGATGCACGCGTCGTCGCGCTGCTCGAAGGCAGTGACGACGCGAGCGGCGAGGTGGTGCTCGTCGTGCAGCGCGGCGCCGAGGCGAAGCTCGATTGCGGCGCCTTCGTGATGGCGCAGGCCCGCGAGCGCGGCGGACGGGGCGGAGGCCGGCCGGAGCGCGCCGAAGGGCGCTTTCCGCGCGGCACCTCGCTCGAAGCGCTCGCGACCGCGGCGCGCGCTGCCATCGCCGGCTGAAAAGCCAAGAGTAACGCTTGCCAATCGCGCGACGTTCACCGACGATCGCGGTCGAACGTTCATGGCCGCCGAAGACGAGCTCGCCCTACCCCAGGTCCCCGAGGTGAGGCCGGACGACGTCGAGGACGTCTCCTGGTCCCTCTCCACGGCCGAGGCCATGTGGGCGCGTGGCGATCATCTCGAGGGCATCAAGTGGGTGCGCAAGGCCGCGGAGGCCGCCTCCGAGGTCGAGAACGACGAGCGCGCGCTGGAGCTCGCGAAGGCCGCCTCCGAGCTCGCGACCATCGTCGCGCGCCGCTCCCGCGCGTCGATCAATGACGGCCCCGGCCTCGCCGGCGGCGCGCCGCCCGAGATGTACGCGCAGCCGCCAAGCGCGCCGCCCGGGAGCGCCACGCCGCCGAGCGTGATGCCGACCACGACCCGCTCGCACGCACCGCCCTACGCGCCGCCGGTCTCGTCGGCGCCCACCTACGCGCCGCCGGTCTCGTCGACGCCCACCTACGCGCCGCCGATCTCGTCGGCGCCGGCACCGCCGGTGGCGCGCTCTTCGCCGCCCATCCCGCTCCCGTCGATGGCCTCTTCGCCGCCGCCGCCGCCGCCGCCGCCGCCGCGCTCGTCGTCGGCGCCGGCCGGCCTCGCAGCGCCGCGGCCGTTCAGCGCCGCCGAGACGCGCAACCCGCCGCTCCAGGGCCGGCCCGTGTCGCCGCCGCGCGCCGCGAACGCGCACGTCAACGAGACCGCACCCCTCCCCGCCGTCGACAGCGAGGCCGCCGAGCGCGTGCTCCGCGGCGCCGATCCGCTGGAGCAAACCGCGACCTTCACCGTGCCCGTGGTGAATCGCAGCAAGCGGCGCATGCGCTCCGACCCCGAGCCTACGGTCGTCGCGCGGCTCGAGGACCTCCAGCCGCATCGCGAGCGCTCGGCGGCGGAATGGGACTCCTCGCCGACCGAGAACCTCACCGGCGGCGAAATGGACCAGCACATGGCGGCCGGCGACCGTCAGACGGCGTTCGCGGTGCCGGTGCAGCCGCCCGTGGCTCCTGCGCCGCTCCCGCTCCCCGCGGCGCGTCCCCCGCAATCGACGGTGCACGATCCCGAGATCCAGACCTCCCAGGCGGTCCGCGTGGTGGTGTGGCGTGACGCGAACGGCGTGCATGTCGCGCCTGCGGGCACGGTCGTGTCGTCGATCACGATCGACGCGGTCTTGGTCGTGCTCGAAGAGGGCGCAGATCTTACCGCCTGGCTTTCGCAGCGCGAGCGCTGAGCGGCCTCGACCCGCGCGGCTCCTTTGCCTATAAGGGATGGATCCGCAATGTTCGAGGACTTCGGCATCAACGCAGGTTTCGTCGAGGATCTCCACGCTCAGTATCGTCAGAGCCGGCAATCGGTCGACGATCAGTGGCGCGACTTCTTCGACGCTTTCGAACGCGGTGAGTCGCCTTCGGCACCCGCCGAGCGATCGCACGGCCACACCAACGGTCACACGAACGGCAACGGTGCCGCCGCCTACGTGACGCCGACCAACGGCGGCGCGAACGGCGCGTACGTGAACGGTAGCAGCGCGAGGGACGAGCACATCCTCGCCGCCGCCGCCGTGCAAGGCCGCGTGTACCAGCTGGTCAACGCGTACCGCGTGCGCGGTCACCTCTTCGCGAAGATCGATCCGCTCGGCACGCCGCCCGCGGCCGCCCCCGAGCTGGAGCTCTCGAACTTCGGCCTCGGCGAGTCCGACTACGACGTGACCTTCCCGACCGTCGGCATGACCGGCATCGGCGACAAGGCGACCCTCCGCGAGATCATTGCCCACCTCTCCGAGACCTACTGCGGCTCGATCGGCGTGGAGTTCACCCACATCGAGGAGCCCGAGGCCCGCGAGTGGCTGCAGAACGCGATGGAGTCGACGCGCAACCGCTCGCCGCTCGATCCCGAGGAGACGCTGCGCGTGCTCACGCGCCTGACCGACGCGGAGATCTTCGAGCAGTTCGTGCACACGAACTTCCTCGGTGCGAAGCGCTTCTCCGCCGAGGGCGCCGAGAGCATGATCGCCATGCTCGACCTGCTCATCGACTACGCCGCGGGGAACGGCATCGAGGAGATCGTCATCGGCATGGCCCACCGCGGCCGCCTCAACGTCCTTGCGAACGTCATGGGCAAGAACGTCCGCGAGATCTTCGCGGCGTTCCGCGACTCGAACCCCGAGCGCAACCTCGGACGCGGCGACGTGAAGTACCACCTCGGCGCCTCCGCCGACCGCGTCACCTCCACGGGACGCAAGATCCACCTCTCGCTTGCCTTCAACCCGAGCCACCTCGAGTTCGTGAACCCGGTCGTCGAGGGACGCGTTCGCGCGAAGTAGGATCGCCAGAAGCGCAGCGGGGTCATGCCGCTCCTCATTCATGGTGATGCGGCGTTCATGGGTCAGGGCATCATTCCCGAGACCTTGAACATGGCCGGGCTCGAGGGCTACGCCACCGGCGGCACGATCCACCTCGTCGTAAATAACCAGATCGGCTTCACGACCCTCCCGCAAGACTCGCGGTCGACG
>JAYTHX010000337.1:0-3838 GCA_043732195.1 Polyangiaceae bacterium | reverse complement strand
CTCCTCGAGAAGGTCCTCGAGCGTGACTCGCACAACGTCGCGGCGAGCTTCAATCTCGGGGTGCTGTATGCCGACTCGTTGAAGAAGCCGGCCGAGGCGAAGCCGTTCTTCGAGCGCTTCCTCGACGACGCGCCAAAGGACCATCCCTCCCGCGCCGAGGCGGAGCGCCAGCTCGCAGGCGCGAAGGCGGTCGGCGCTCCGACCGTGCCGGCGCCGTCCCCTGCACCGGCCGCTGCTCCGCCGAAGCCGACCCCTGCTGCTGGTCCTCCTACGGGTGCAAAGAAATGAGATCCAGGCGACGTCGGGCGCTCGCATTCGTGATCATCGCGTCGGTGAGCGCGATGTCGTTGCTCGCTGGAGCTCAGCCGAAGAAGCCGGCGGCCCCGGTCGCGCCGACGAAGAAGCCAGCGACGAAGCCGGCGGGCAAGCCGCTCGCGCCGGACTCCGACGACGCCGGGCCGCTGGCAACGAAGGAGGATCGCGGTCCGGCGGCCTCCTCGAAGGACGCGGGCGCCGCGGGCGGCGGCACGGTCGAGTTCAAGACGCTCGACGGCGGCACGCGGGTCTTCCGCTTCGGCGAGGTCGAGGTCGAGGGACGGCTCAAGAGCCCCCAGATCGTGTATTTCCTACGTCGTGTTCGAGCGGAGTTCGCAGCGGGAGATCTCGGTCATCGGAGCTTCGTCCGGGAGCTCAGCGAGACGAGAAATGAGCCGGGGTTCTAGAGCTCTCGGAGCGCTCGCGGCGATCGCCGTGGGGCTCTTCGCCGGGCGCGCGCGTGCGGATGGGCCGGTCGCGCACACGTACGCGATCCAGAACGTCGACGCGTATCCGGGCAAGGTGTTCGTGGCGTGGCCGCGAACGTGCGGCGCCGCCGGGGATCCGCTGGGCGCGGTCTCGCTGCAGCTGAACCCCGACTGGGCAGCGCGGCAGCACGAGGTCGACTACGAGGTGATCCGTCAGGGCGCGGTCCATCAGGTGATGCCGTACTGCCTGGCGACGATGCGCATCTACGCGCTCCCGGCCGAGGCGTTCGCGCGCGCGAGCCGCGTGGCAACGGCCGATGACGTCTCGCTCGGCAAGAAGGCGGGCGAGATCTTCGACATCCTTCCGGCGCTCGACGCGCTCGACCTGCAGAAGCGCCCCTCGTTCTTCGCGGACGACCCGCGCAAGGTCGCTTCGCCGTTCCGCTTCGATGCGCCGCTTCCGGGCAACACTCCGGCCGTACCTGCGGCCGCGAGGGCCGTGCATCGCGATCTGGTGATCGAGCCGTCGTTCGTCGCCTCCCCGCCGTCGTTCGCGCTCGTCACGAGCCACGTGAGGGTCTCGTTCGACAAGCCGACGCCCGACTCCGATGCCTACCCGTCCGACGCGGGCGCTGCGACCGCGGACGCTGGCGTCGTTGCGGCGGCCCCTGCGCCAGCGTCGTCCTCGCGCGGCGACGGCGGCACGCGCTGGGTCTATGCGGCGGCCATCGGCGGCCTGGTGGCGGGCGGTCTGATCGCGCGCTACCGGAAGAGGAAGGACGCGAAGTGACGTCTCGCGGGGGGGAAACCAGTCAGGCGATCCTCTCGCATCCCGCGCATCCGATGTCCACGTAATCGCGGCGGCCACGTCCTGAAGGCGCCCATCGGGCAGCCCCGCGATCGATCACCCGGCAAAACCGCCGTGGCCTCCAGGACGCCGACGTTTCTACGCCGCCCGCGACGAGAATCGCTACGACAGAGACCTACTCCTCGGGGACTTCGACGCGCCGGCCACTGGCCATTGAGAGAAGCCGGCAGCTGTCAGCTATGATCGCCGCGATGGGTCAGGCTCAAGCTCTCGTGCCCAACGCGCTCCGGGTCGCCGCCGTATGGGGAACGACCGTCGTCGCGCTCAAGACGCTCGGGAAGGGAGAGAGCTTCGTCCTCGGTGACGTCGTCGAGGCGGACCTCCCGATCCCCGACGGCATCGAGATGTCCGCGACGCCGCTGCGCGGCGGGCACGGCGGCTGGGAGCTCGACACGCGCGGCTGCGTGGGCGGTCTCCTCACGCTGCGAGGCCGCGCCGAGGATCCCGTGGCCATCGCGCGCGCGGGCGCTCCCGTCCCCGTGATGCCCGGCGACTTCGGGCTCATCCAGTACGGCCAGTTCGCGATCTTCTTCCAGTACACCGCGCAGCCGATCGCGATGTCGTCGTTCAAGGGACCCGAGCTGCTCACGCTGCTCGCGATCTTCTGCAGCGCGATCCTCCATCTCGGCATGCTCGGCCTCGTGCGCACGCTCATGACGCCCCCGCCGCTCGCGAAGCCGCTCGAGCTCACGAACCCCGAGGAGTACGCGGCGCGCTTCGGCCTCAAGCGCCCGATCATGGAGACGCCTCCGCCGGAGCCCGTCGCCGCCGGCGCCGACAAGGGCGGCGGCTCGGGCGTGAAGGACCCCGGCGCGCAGGACAAGAAGCCGCAAGGCGGCGGCAAGAAGATCAAGGGCGACGAGGGCAAGCTCGGCATGAACGACAAGGCCGACCACACGCAGCTCCCCGGCGAGATCAAGCCGACCACGCACTACGGCGGCCTCAGCGAGGTCCTCGAAGGCGACACCGGCAAGGAGATTCAGAACACGCTGAAGTCGATCAACACCGTGTCGGCCGCGCTCTCCGGGCTCAACTCGAACACGGTGGTGCTCGGCGGCGGACCTGGTACGGGCCTCAAGGGCGCGGGCTCGGGCGGCGGCGGTACCGGCGCCGGCGTCGCGTTCGGCTCCGGCACGCTCGACACCGGCTTCGGCGCCGGCAATGGCGGAGGCTACGGCAGCGGAACGGGCGGACCCGGCGGGCGCGGCACCGGCGGCAACGGCCGCGGTGGCGCGGGCGGCGGTACCGGCACCGGCACCGGCAATGGAGCCGGCCCCGGCGAGTCGAAGGTCGCGGTTGGCGCCGGCCGCGGCGCATCGAAGGGCGGCCTCTCCGAGGACCAGGTGCGTCGCGTCGTCCTCGCGCACCTCGGGGCCGTGCGCGCTTGCTACGAGAGCGAAGCCCAGCGCAACCCGTCGCTCAAGGGTGGCGTCACCGTCCAGTGGACCATCGACCCTAGCGGCGGCGTCTCGAGCGCCGCGCTCGGCGGAAGCAGCCTCGGAAACCCGCGCGTCGAAGGCTGCGTCGTTCGACAGGTGAAGGGCTGGCACTTCCCCTCGAGCGAGTCGCCCACCATCGTCGCCGGCTTCCCGTTCAAGTTCGGCGTCGGCGGCTGAGGCTCGCTGCGGCGGAGCGGACGTCGCGTTTCGCGGCACCCTTGCAGAACGCAACGTTCGACAGCGGTTTGACCTCAAACTATTGTCCGATCGCACCTTCGCCGGCATCATAGGCCTCGCGCAGCCGTTCGCGGCGCTCCCGACTCGTGATGCAGAAGGCCCTCCATTCCGTCCTCGTCGCTCTCGCGCTGCTCATCGCGGCGACGGCAAGCGGCTGGAGCGCGGCGCCGTCCGGGCTCTCTGGGTTCGCGCCGAATGAGCTCGCGCTGAATGGGTTCGCGCCGAATGAGCTCGCGCTCTCCGGGGTCGCGAGCCAGCACGTAACTGCGCACGACCCCACGGCAATCGAAGACGATGACGGCGACCACGACGACGACGACGGGAGCGAATGCATCGTGGTGGAGCCTCCGCGCTCCGCCGACGACGATCAGGAGGATGCCGACGCCGATGCCGACGGTGACGCCAACGCGCTCCAGCCAAGCGCGCGCGCCCCAGGAATCCCGCCGGTCATCGTCGCGGCTTCCTCGACCACGCCGTGGGGCCTGCGCCCCTCCGGCGAGCATCGCCACGCCGCCGACCGACCTCCGCGCGCCTGAGCCGGGGGGGACATG
>JAYTHX010000336.1:0-12212 GCA_043732195.1 Polyangiaceae bacterium | reverse complement strand
AAGCGCGCTTCCCACCACGCCACCGGCGTCGACCGAGGAGGTGGCCCCTCCCTGAAGTCCGTCGCGCCCGTTGCCGGACGAGTCGAAAGCATTGCCCTCGAAACGGTAGTAGACGAAGAGCGGCCCGGGAATATTTGCGAGCGCGTCGTCGTCGGCCTTCGCGTCGACCGAGACCTCGGCCAGGCTGGCATCGGCGAAGGGACCGGGCCGGGTTCCGACGTAGTCATTGGGCGAAACGAGCAGCGAGCAACCCGCGAGGGCCGAGCCGAACGCGGCCGCAAGCCACGAAACAGACTTCCTTCTCACCCGCACGAGAGTAGCAGATCCGACGAGTTGGTGGTGGAGCGCTGCGCTCGTGCGGGCCTGTCACTACAACATCCGGAGAGCGGGGGCGGCAGCGGAGTGCGCTGGAAGCAAGTCAGGCGCAGCCTCCTCTCGCCAGCGCAATCACGCCACCGTCTTCGCCGCTCCCTGAGCCAGAGGCGCCGGCGTTATCAGCGCCGTCCTTCGCACCTCGCCCTCGTGCCGGCAGTCAAGCCAACCGCGCTACCCCATCTAGAGAGTGGGACAGATCTCGCGCGGAAACAACCAGCGGCCGGCGTGGCAGACCTTCCTCGTGATCGCGAGATCCGCTCGCGCAGCGAGCTCTTCCGGCTTCTGCTGCGCCACGATCTTCAACGTCACGGGATCGAAAATGACCGAGCTCCCCCGGCGACCATCCGTCCGTCGTCCGTCGCGATGGCCTCGTGGCGTACCGCGTGAAGAACGCCGGGCGCGGGCGCATCACGCAGCGCGTGATGTCGCCGGTAGAGTGTCTCGCGCGTCTGGCGGCGATGGTTCCGCCGCCGCGCTACCCCCTTCTTCGGCTGCACGGGGTGCTCGCGCCGCGCCACCCATGGCGAGCGCGCGTGGTGCCGCGCCCGCCCGAGTCGCAGGCAGGATGCGCCACGTCGTCGTCCAAGAAGAAGAGCACGAGCTCCGTGGCAGAGGCGGGAGCGGAGCTTGCTGCCGCCGTCGTCTCGCGCATCGGGCGGCCGGGGCTGGGGCCGTGCGCGCAGAATGGGACGGGTGAGGCGGGGCTCGTCGCGACCGCTTCGGCTGTGCCAACGTCGGTGCCGACGTCGACGCTCCTCGTGACGGGGGCGGCGCTTCCGGTAGCCCCGAACATCCTCTCCATCGCGCACTGGGACCGACTCCTTGGCGGCGCGCTCTACGCGCCGCTTTCTCGCGCTCGATTGGGCCACCCTCTTGCGCCGCACCTTCGACGTGGACGTCACGCGATGCACCGGGTGCGCAGGACGCACGACGGTGCGCGCGGTCGTGACGGCCCCCGCGTCCATCGACCGCCTCCTCGCCGCGCTGCGTCGCTCGCGCGACCCACCCGTCGCCGCCTGACCTCGCCTCCGTCCCACGCGCGACACGTCGCGCCGTGGCCGCCCCCTGTCCGGCGCTCGCCAAGCGTCTGTTCTGCGTCCAGCGACATCGCAATCTGTGCCCGCCATCCCACGCTCTCCGGTCTCTCGCCGCTCCCTTGCGCGCCATGGGCGGCTAGCTTGGGCTACTCACCCTTCGCGGAGGCGCAAACAGGAGGCCCGCCCGTAAGAGGTGAGGGCGTCGGACCGCTGCTCCTCGAGGCGGCTCCGCGAAGGGCGTCTTGAGCGGGCGCGGCGTTCTTGGTTGCGGCGCGATCGTAGTCCGTCGACGCTATGCGGGTGGACGAAGCGACGTTGCAGGAGAAGCTGCGGAGGATCGAGGCGCTTCATGCGGGCACGACGAGCGACGGGGAGCGTGAGGCTGCGCGGGGGGCCGCCGAGCGGATCCGGGCGCGGCTCGCGGAGGTTCGAGCCCGCGAGCCCGACATCGAGGTCGTGTACACGCTGCCGGACCCATGGACGCGCAAGCTCTTCTTGGCGCTGTGCCGTCGGTACGGGTTGACGCCGTTCCGGCGGTACCGCCAGCGCTACAGCACGGTGCAGGTCGTCGCGCCGGAGACCTTCCAAAGAAAGACCCTGTGGCCCGAATACCTCGCGCTGGCGAAGGAGCTCGAGAAGCATTTCGACGAGCTCACGGAGCGCGTGGTCCGCGAGGCGATCCACGGGGACGTCAGCGAGGCCGACGAGAGCGACGGGCCAAGGGCACTGCCCGAGGGAAACCGTTCCTGAGTCGCGCTACGCCGCCGTGGTCACGCGCGGCGGCGCAGCAAGCGTCGCCGCCGCGAGGTGCTTCGCGTGCGTCTCCGGCAAGAGAGCGACGAGGTTCTTCTCGCCCGCGAGGATCTTCGCGAGCGTCTCGCGCAGGTAGCGCCGCGGCTCGATACCCATCTTCCGGCACGGCGTGAGCAAAGTGAGCGCGTCGGCGGTGCGCCGCGCGGACAGCTCGTGGCCGACGAAGAGCCACGAGCTGTCCGGTCGAGGACCCATCTTCGCAGGCCGCTCTGGACCTCGTTGTTCGTCATCTCCATGCGCGGGTCGCACAGGAACGCCGTGAGCCGCGGCCACTGACGGTGGATGTACCCGAGGGCCTTGCCGAGCGCGCTTCTCGGCTCGACATCCTGCCTTCGCTCTGCGACCCACTGCCTGAGCTCTTCGACCCGGGGCGCGCTCTCGCGCTGCCGGCGGACGAAGCGGGCTTCGAGGTTCTCGCCAAGGCGCTTGGACTCGGCGTCGACGTGGAAGAGCGCGCCGAAGAGCTCGAGGCCCTGCGTCGCGCGCGCGTCGCCGCCGCGCAGCGCGAAGACGAGGCCGCGCCGCGCGTGCGCGTTGCAACCCCCTCGCGCCCCGCCTGCGCGCTCCACGCAGTTGTTGGTCGGCGAGCCGTCGCACATCACGATCCCCAGCGTCCGTCCCGCGAGCAGCTCGTCGATGTGCTTCGCGTGACCGGTGGGCGCGTACACGAAGTACGAGTAGCGGTGATCGCCCTCGATGAGCCAGAGCGAGCCGTTGCGAAGCCGCGCGAGAAGTCACCGCACTCCAGGTACTTCCGAAACTCCTCCTTGACGTACTTCGGAAGCGGGCCGTCGTACGACTCGCGTGCGTGACGAAAGAAGTCCTGCAGGTGCTCCTGCACCAGACCGACAAGCACGGTTTCCTGCGGCCGACGCCCGACGAAGGGCGTGGCCAGCCGTGACACGCCGCGCCCTCAGCAAGGCCAGGGCACACCACGCGTCGCTGCAATCTCGCGACGTTACGCGCGGCATCCCCTGGCCCGGACACTTCCGCACTGTCCCCGCGCCACCCCCAGCGCAATGCCCCGTCTCACGGGCGAGGACCTCTACTTCCGCCTCAACGGCATCACCATCGAGCTTCCCCCGCTCCGCCAGCGACAGACGGAGATCGAGGGCATCGCGCGTGGCGGCCTGTTCGGCAAGCCGAAGAACCCGGCGCACATCGAGAAGGTGCTTCGCGAGCTGTCGGTCTGGGACAAGCGAGACAGCAAGATCATGACGTTCTCGGGCGGCATGAAGCGACGTGTGCTGATCGCGAAGGCCCTCTCACACGAGCCGCAGATCCCCTTCCTCGACGAGCCCACGGCGGGCGTCGACGTCGAGCTGCGCCGCGACATGTGGAAGATGGTGCGCTCGCTGCGCGAGACCGGCGTGGCCCGCGCGCCGCTGGCAGGACGGGAACACCGCGAGCGGAAAGATGGTGCTCGTACCGGGCGCGCCCGCGGCGTACGCGGAGATCGCGAAGCGCTTCGGCACGAAGCCGCTCGCACAGCTCGTGGAGCCCGCGGCGAAGCTCGCCAGCGACGGCCGGCTTCCCGACACTCGTGACCATCGCCCCGGGCCGCCTCCGCGGCATGACCCCCGAGATGTCGTACATCGAAGGCGTCGCGGCGGGCGACGAGCGACCGGCCACCCACCCGAGGCCGCCGCCCGTGAGCGGGGCGGGCTCGCGCGTCAGCGCGTAGGTGGTCACCGCGGCGCCCGTCACCACCACGCCGATGCCGGTCCAGAACCACCAGCGGGTGAGCAGTCGACGACGTTGTCTTGCTCACCGCAGAATGCGCCGGACTCGAGCTGCGCGCAGCCGACCGCGTACCAGGTGCCGGCCGCGCACACCACGACGTGCCCGTCGTCGCTGCAGAAGCCGACGTCTTCGGAGTCGCCGTCGCACGGCACCTCCTCGAAGGTCGTGCCCTTGTTCTCGCCTTTGGGAGCGGCCGCCTTGGCCTTGGCCCCGGTCTTCTCTTTCTCGGTCTTCGCCGCCGCGGCGGTCTTCGCCGAGGAGCTCTTCGCAGCTTTGTTCTTGCTCGACGTGCTGGAGCACGCGGTGCCGAGCTGAGATGGAACCAATGGTCAGCAGCCGAGCCGGTTACGCGGGGAAGACGAAGCTCGATGTCGGGGAGTCGCGTACAAAATGCGTGACCGTCGCGTTCTCCTTCCTCTGGCGCTCGCCGGGCTCGTCGGCGTGCCCTCTTCCTGCCACGCGTTCGACCCCGCGCCGCGTGCCGAGGCGGTGATCGTCGTCGACACCGATCTGCCGGTCCCGCGCCTCGCCGGCACGCTGCGCGTCGACGTGTTCCGCGTCACCGACGATCCGGCCGACTGGCACGGGCTGCGCTGGACGGCCACCAACGAGTTCACCCTGGAGAACCGCCGCGACTGGCCGGCGAGCTTCGGCGTGACGCTCGACGAGGGCGAGGCGAGCGCTCGCTTCCTCGTGCGGCTCCGGGTGGGCCGCAGCTGTTCGTGGTGCCCACGGCCGCGTCGCCGGCGCCGCGACTGCGCACGGACGGCGCCGATCGCACGCCGCCCCTCGAGCCGCGGCCGTCCTCGAGCGTGGAACGCGTCCTGCTCGTCGATCTCGCGGCCGAGCAGCGCGGCCAGGTCGCGGTGCGCCTCGAGGGCGACTGCGCGGGCATCGAGTCCGACCTCGCGGGCCGTCGAACCTGCGACGCCGGCACGCTCGTTCCTCTCACGCCGCTGTCGCTCGCGCCTGTCGAACTGCCGGAGCGCGGCGTGGCCACCGCCGAGGGAACATGGCCGGTCACCACCGGGCCGCGCATCCCCATCGACTGCGACGCGCCGGACGTCGAGGCGCAGCGCAAGAAGGAGACGCTCCTGCCGGGCGGCGCGCGCCGCTACGACGAGGAGGTCTGCCTCCCCGGCGGCGCATTCCTCTTCGGCGAGAGCGCGTGGGCGAACGGCGACCCGGCGGATCAGGCCTCGATCGCCGGCCTCGACGAGCTGCGCGTCGTCGCCATGCCCAGGGTCTTCGTCGATCGCCACGAGTTCACGGTCGGCCGCGCGCGCGGGACGGCCACCGGCGCCGCGCTCGCGCACAACGAGGGGCCGCTCGGAGGCATCTTGCTGAGGGCCGGCTGCACGTACACGACGCGCGACGGCGTGCGCGACGCGTACCCGCTCAACTGCGTGAACCCCTCGCAGGCCGAGGCGCTGTGCGCGGGCGAAGGCCGCAAGCTCACGACGACCGCGGTGTGGCTGTACGCGCTCCACAACGGCCACGGCCCACCGACGACGTGGCCGTGGGGCGACGACCACCCGAACCACGAGGAGCAATGCGCCGGCACGGTCGTCGAACGCGCAGACAGCTTCGAGCCGTCGTGCGGCAGCGGGCTGCCTGCGGTCGATGACGCCGCGATCCGGACCGGGTCCCACGCGGACATCTCGCAGCGCGGCGTCCGCGATCTCGCGGGAAGCCTGGTCGAGATTCAGTCGGACGCAGCGTGGCCCTTCGCCGCGCGCTGCTGGCGGACCGCGGCACGCGTCGCGCCGACCTGCACGATCCCCGCGGGCGAGCGCTGGTTGGTCGGAGGAGCCTGGAGCCGGCGCGCCGACTGGTCCTCGCGGTGGGCTTCGCGCTCGCCTCGTGCAGCCAGGCACCTCACGAGATCGTGATCCGCGTCGACACCGATGCGACCGTGCCCGACCGCGAAGCGCGCGAGCCGTTTCCGCCCAACGTGGTCTTCGATCGCGTCGAGGTCGCACTCTTCGACGACGGCGCCAGCGAGCCGTGCGCCGGCTGCGCGCGCACCTTCGGGATCGACGCCGCGATGTTCCGCGATCAGCAGGTATCGATCAGCGTGCCGCTCGAGCGCGGCGGCCAGCACGTCCGGGCGCGCCTCTTCCTCGCGGGAGCGAAAGGCGTCCCGCGGGTCGCAAGCACCGTCGAGAGCGTGGTGGCGCTGCCGCGCGCCGACGAGCGGGCGGAGGTGCTCGTCGAGCTCGCGACCGCCTCGCTGGGGAGCCCGGCGGGCACGCTCGCGGCGCCGCTCGTCGCCGCCTCCGACGCGCACCGGGGCTCGCGCGTCAGCACCTGGCGCGGCGCCGGAGCGCCGTGTGCTCCGGACGAGCGGCCCGGCACGGTGTGCATCCCGGCTCGCTGGTTCTGGCAGCGCTCCGCGCAGGAGCGCGATGGTGAACGGCTGGTGGTGCTGTCGTCGTTCCTCGTCGATGCCGCGGAGTGGTCGGTGGCGCGCTTCCGGTCGAACGTGGGGCGCGAGACCACTCCGCTCTTCCGCGCCTCGTTCCCCGGGCCGGTGTGCCCGGCAGAGGCGGCCGGGGAACGCCCTGCCGCGTGCGTCTCGGCGGCGGAGGCGCAGCGCCTTTGCGCGGCGCAAGGCGGCCGGCTCCCCACGTTTCACGAGCTGAGCCTCCTCACAGGCGGGCTCACCGGCGGTCTGTTCCCGTGGGGCGACGATCCGGCGACGTGCGCCGACGCCGTGATCGCGCGCCTCGAGCGCGGCGTCATGCCGGTCCTCTGTTCGGCGCCGGAAGCCGGGAGCGCGAGGCCGGGACCGATCGACGCGGCGCTCCCGTTCGGCCGCGATCGGATCGATCTGCCGACCCGCACGGTCCTTCATCTCGCCGGCAACCTCTCCGAGTGGGCGGAAGCGACGAACGCCGCGGCGTGCGACGACGGCGCCTCGATCCGCGTGGACCCACGCTGCCCTGCGGCCGGCACGCGGACGATCACGGGCGGCTCGTACCTCTCGGTGGTGCCTTCCGGCGGGGTCGTCGATGCCCGCCAGCCGGCCTATCCCGACGTCGGGCTGCGCTGCGTGTACGACCGCTGACCAGCGTTTTCAGGCGCTTGGTGGGGCCGCGCAGAAATCGTCGGCAAAGGTGCGACTCCCGGGGATCGGGCTTCGTCCATGCCGCGCACCATGAAGCTCACGAAGCTCTCCCGGCTCCGCGCTCTCGCAGGCCTCCTCCTCGCGGTCCTCCTCGCGCTGCCCACGACGGCGTTCGCGTAGAAGCCGAGCACCGATGCGCCGCTCGTCGTCGGCACGCACGAGATCGCTCCGTTCGTCGTGCGCAATGCCGACGGCACGTGGAGCGGCATCAGCATCGACATCTGGAAGCGCGTCGCCGACGAGCAAGGGCTCACGTACACGATCCGCGAGGTCCCCATCGCGGCGCTCTTCGAGCCCGAGACGAGCGGCCTCGACGTCGTGGTCTCCCTGAACATCACCTCGCGCAACGAGAAGGCGATGGACGTCTCGCACGCGTTCTACTCGACGGGCCTCGGCATCGCGAGCCGCACCGAGCCGAGGAGCAGCGTCTCCAGCATCGCCGCGAAGGTCTTCTCGCTCCGCTTCGCGAAGGGTCTGGGTGCGCTCGTGCTCATCCTGCTCGTGACCGGGATCATCGTGTGGCTCGTCGAGCGCTCCAAGAAGCCCGACGAGTTCGGAGGTCCGCCGCTGCGCGGCATCGGCGCCGGCGTCTTCTGGGCCTTCGAATCGGTGGTGGGCAAGGGCGGCGCGCTCTCCAAGACGTTCGGCAACCGCGTGCTCTCGCTGGTCTGGACGGCGACGTGCGTGATGCTCGTCTCGGGCGTGACCGCGAGCCTCTCCTCCGAGCTCACCGTGAACAAGCTCTCCGGCACCATCTCCGGCCCGGGCGATCTCCCCCGCGTGAAGGTGGGGACCATGAAGCGCCCCTCGCAAGCGGCACGCTACCTCGACACGAAGAGCATCCCCTTCCGCGACTACGACGATATGGAGCAGGCGGTGAAGGGTCTCGCTGCGGGTGAGGTCGATGCGCTGGTCTTCGAGGCGCCGATCCTCCAGTACCACGTCTCCAAGGCCCCTCCCGGCAAGCTCATGATGCTGCCCGGCACCTTCCAGAACCACGGCTACGGCTTCGGCCTGAAGGCCGGCAGCGCCCTCCGCGAGCCGCTCGATCGCACGCTCCTCAAGCTCGCGGAAGAGGACCAGTTCCGCCCCATCTTCGCGCGCTACCTCGGCGCGTCCGACTGACCTCTCATCAGGAACATGCAAACCACAATGAAACTCTCCCTTCGTCCGGTCCTCTTCACCATCACCACCCTCGCGGTGCTCGTCCCCGCGGTCGCCCACGCCCAGACGAAGGATGCGCCCCCCGCGAAGGACGCGCCGGCAGCGCAGGCCGGGGCCAAGCCGCAGGACAAGGCCTTCGAGCTCGCGGTGACCGCCGCGTCGATGGGCGCGGTGGACTCCAACATCTTCGACAAGGGCGCGAACCCGACTGCGGCGGCGGGCGGCGAGCTGAACCTCGGGCTCGGGATCGGCGTGCCGCTCGGCGACTCGGTCTCGTGGGCAAGCGGCGCGGGCGTGGGCACGAACGCTCGCCGCGGGATCGACGGCGACGCCGGCGACTCGAATGCGCTCCGCCTCGACGGCCACGCGAAGACCGGCCTCGAGCTGCTCCTCTTCGGCAAGACGTCCCTTCCCGGCCGCGCCGCGAAGAAGCCGCAGCTGCCGGCGATGAAGCTCGGTCTCGAGGCGAAGTACGCGTACTGGTCGAACCCGCTGATCTCGCAGCCCGCCGCGCAGTCGGATGCCACCATCGATGCGCTCGAGCCGACCGACGACGCTAGCGGCGAGGATCTCGCCGAGGACGACGGCAGCGGCGGAGGCGAGCAGGCCGAGGCCGCGGAGATCCCGATCGGCGCGCAGACCTTCAGCAACCCGAACACACACCACAAGGTGACGGGCGCGACGCGCCTCGCGCTCGAGATCTCCTCGGCGCTCAGCTTTGCCGCCGAAGGCGGCGGCGGGCGGGACATGGTCCGCCTCATCGACGCCGTGCAGGTCTCGCCCGAGTACAAAGAGCTGACGGTCGACCTGAGCGCGAAGTACAAGGTCGCGCCGAAGTACGTGTGGATCACGGCCGGGTACTCGTTCGAGCGCCGCATGTTCGACGACCGGAACGCCAAGGGAGACGCGCAGGACTTCGCGGTCAACGGCGCGCGCTTCGCGCTCGACCTGCCGTTCAAGCCGATCAAGGTGAAGCTCGGCTACGACGTGCGCTTCAAGTCGGCCGACGCCGGCCAGGCGGGCAACACGACGCGGCACCAGCTCCAGATCGGCACCGAGGTTCCGATCACCAAGACCTTCGCCGCAGTCGCCGACGCTCGCTACACGAACACGCTCTTCAACAGGCCGCCCGACTCGACGCGCGTGATCGGGATCGCCGGCATGAAGGCGAAGTGGTGAACGACTCCTGCTACGGGGCGTCTTCGAGGAGCGTGCACTTCTGATCCTAGAGGGTCCCCCTCGCGGGCGGCATCTCCCGATCTCGATCGGGCAGCGCCCCGCGCGTCGTCCTGGATCTCGATGCCCGCACGCGACGAGCGCCCCACGAACGACGAGAAAGGGACGCTTCAGGCGATGCGTTCGAAGAGCCCGGCTGCGCCCATGCCGCCGCCGATGCACATCGAGACGATGCCGTACTTGCCGTCGCGGCGACCGAGCTCGTGGAGGAGCTGCGCGGTGAGCTTCGCGCCGGTGCACCCGAGGGGGTGGCCGAGCGCGATGGCGCCGCCGTTCACGTTGAGGCGCTCCTCGGGGATGCCGAGCTCGCGCGTCACGTAAAAGGCCTGGCTCGCGAACGCCTCGTTGATCTCGAAGAGATCGATGTCCGAGACCTTGAGACCGCTCTTCGCGAGGAGCTTCTGGATCGCGGGGAGCGGCCCGATGCCCATGAGCGCGGGGTCGACGCCGACCGTGACGTACGCGCGGAGGTACGCGAGGCCCTTGATGCCCAGCTCCTTCGCCTTGTCGCCGCTCATCACGATCGCGGCGGCCGCGCCGTCGGACAGCGGAGAGCTGTTGCCGGCGGTGACCGAGCCCTTGGTCGAGAACACCGGCTTGAGGGCGGTGAGGCCCTCGAGCGTGGTGTCGGCGCGGGGCATCTCGTCGACCTTGAACTCGAAGGACTTCTTCTCGTTGCCCACGAAGCGCCACGCGTTGACCGGGATGATCTCCTTGTCGAACACGTGCTTCTCGATCGCGGCGGCGGCCTTCTTCTGGCTCTTGAGCGCGAACTCGTCCTGCTGCTGGCGCGTGATGCCGAACTTGTTGGCGACGTTCTCGGCGGTGATGCCCATCGGCGTGTAGACCGACGCGTACTTCTCCATCGCCTCGGGCGAGGCGCTGAGCTTGTTGCCGGTCATCGGCACGAGCGTCATCGACTCGAGGCCGCCCGCGATGACGATGTCGTTCGAGCCGATGGCGATCTGTCCCGCCGCGGTGGCGATGGCCTGGAGGCCGCTCGAGCAGAAGCGGTTCAGCGTCTGACCGCTGGTCTCCTGGGGGAGGCCGCCGAGGAAGCCGGCGACGCGCGCGACGTTGAGCCCCTGCTCGCCCTCCGGCATGGCGCAGCCCATGACGACGTCCTCGACGTCGCTCGCCTTGACCTGCGGGTTGCGGGCCATGAGCCCACGGATGACGTCTCCTGCGAGCTCGTCCGACCGCTTGTTGGCGAGAGAGCCCTTGATGGCGCGACCGACCGCGCTGCGAACCGCGTCGACGATGACGATGTCTTTCATGGGGGGGGAAAGATGGCGCAAAAGCGAGGCATCGTCTACGCCCACGTCGCCCCGCGGCTGCGCTATTCGGGTCCCAGGACCGCAAGCTGCACCGGAGCCTCGACCGCGTTCATGCCCCCCCGGGAGGGCTGGCGAGGGGCAGGTGCTGCTGCGCCACGCGTCGTAGGAGGCGGCCTTCGCGAGCAGCGCCTCCCACGGCTCGTCGGTGAGACGCGGCTCGGCCTTCTTCAGCCGCGCCATCGCAAGCGGGACGACGGCCGCGCAGGGCTTGCCATGCCGAAGGATCACGGTCGCCACGCCGCGGTGCTCGGCGTCGTCGATCACCTCCGAGAGATGGTTCTTGGCGTGCACGAGAGAGCGCTCCTTCATAGAGCCAGTATCGCCATATCGCCGGCTCCGGCCACCCGTCCGCGGAAGCGCACCACGAGCCCCCGCTCGAACGACAATCGGCAGCCTTTCGCTTCTCCGGCGCCGTGCCGGCGTCGTCCTCTACGAGAGTCTCAAGAGCGCGGTGCTCGAGCGCGAAGGCGACGCGGTGCGTTTCCACCCGACGCTCCTTGCGATCGCGGGGCACTACCGCTTCGAGTCGCGGGCGTGCGCGCCGTATCGCCCGAACGCGAAGGGACGCGTGGAGCGCGCCATCCAGGACGTCCGCGACAACTTCTTCGCCGCGCGTGACTTCACGTCGGTCGCCGACCTCAACGTGCAGGCGAATCTGTCGGCGATCGCGAGCGACGAGCGCGTGCGCGTCGTCGACCCCGAGGTCCCCGATGTCGTCATCGCCGACCATCCGCGCAGCTTCGACCGCCTCTTCGCGGTCGTCCCGTCCGCGCGCATCATATTGAACTCCAGCGTCTGCATTGTACGTGTATCATTCATGTATAATGCTCCTCAGCGCGCTGGATCAGGCTCCCCGCACTCGAAAGGCTTGTGCGGGTACTCCGGCCGGTACTTCAGCGTGCGGAAGAGGGCACGCGCCGACTTCATCTTGCTCCTGGCTTCGAGTATGCTCCGGTCCCGCAGAACGAAACGCCCTCTCCGCCTCACGGACGAGCCGCGAAAAGGGGACTGAATGATATCTTTTCCTGATCGCAAACGTCGTTTCGCATCCATATCGCCGACACTGCGCTTGGCATTTCTCGCCTCCGGCGCCGAACGCGTTTTCCCAATCTACGAGAAGTTTTGGGTCGGGGATTTTCATCCGGAGATTCTCTGAACTGTCGAGCTTGCATGGCAGACCGTCGAAGGTGGCACGGTCAGCCAAGGTGAAATCCAGCGCTGCTTCGACGTCTCGAAGGAGCTTGCTGATCTGTACGCGGAAGACTCTATCGCTACGCTCGCAGAAACGGTCGGCATCGCGGCATACATCATGGACATGCTAAAGCAGGCTGATCCGGACCACGTCGCGCTCGCCGCACCACGGGGCTATGCGTCCGT
>JAYTHX010000335.1:0-12253 GCA_043732195.1 Polyangiaceae bacterium | reverse complement strand
GCTCGGGCGAGTAGAGGTCGCCGTCGAGCAGATCCGAGGGGTGCACGTCGATGAAGAGGAGCGCATCCTGCGGGGCATCGACGAACGTCTTCACCGCGAGGTCGCGGACCCGACGCCGCAGCTCCTCGAGGCGACCGAGGCGCTCCGCGCAGACGACGAGCGCAGTCTCGGTCGAGAGCGTCTCCTCCTCGGAGGACATGCGCGCGCCGTAGCCGAGCAGCTTCTTCGTCTTCGCGTCGGCGATCGGCTCGAGCTCGACGGAGAGCGTGGAGAGCGCGCGCTCGAACGTGCCGCGGATGCTCGGACACGCGAACGTCTCGTCCTTCGCGCTGACCGCCGAGGGGCGGCTGTCCGGAATGACCGCGTCCATCGTGGAGACGGTCTCGGCGGAGGCGTTGCTCATGCGGTTCGCGTTGACGTTGACCACCGAGAGCGGGTCGGACGACGGCGCCGAGGGCGTCGGCGGGCGGATGGTCTCCGCGGTGGCGGCGGCGACGATCGCGGAGTCGGAGGCCTCGCGACGATGGATCGCCGAGCGGCGGACCTTCGCGCAGCGACCGAGCACGCGCACGAGGTGCTCGCGCGGCGTCGGCTTCACGAGATACTCGAGCACGCCGAGGCTTACCGCTTCGATCGCGGTGTCAACGGTGGGGCAGCCGGTCATGAGGACGAGCGGCACGTCGGGATCGTAGGCGCGGACGACGTTCAGCACGTCGACGCCCGAAGCGCCGGGCAAGTTGAGGTCACAGATGACGGCGTCGAACGAGCGGCTCATCACCTTCTCGACGGCGGCGGCGCCGCTGCCGACGTGGACCACCTGGTAACCCTCGGCATTCATCACGCGAATGAGGCTGCGCGCGAGCGGCGCGTCGTCCTCGATGAGCAGCACGGTGCCCGCTGCACCGGAGCGAGGGGCAGCGAAGCGAAGGGTGTCGTGTGCGCCGGCAGTCATCATGGCAGACGTTCGTGCAACCGACGGTCCATGCGTAACCCGATGAAATGTCGACCAGGGTCGGCCGAAATCAGGGGTCAGAGAGGACCCGGTGTCAGCGTCGACCCGGCAGATCGAGCGCGTCCGACCCACCCATCAGCGCGCGCGCGAAGACGGCAACGAGGGGGTCGCTGCGGTCGAGGCCGCGCACGGCATCGTCGAAGGACACCCCGGAAGCGCTCCTCACATGCGTGCGCGCGAACGCCTTCTTCAGCTGCGCGATCGAGGCGGCGGGAAGCCCGCGCCGCTCGAGGCCGATCACGTTGAGCGCCCGCACGCGCGCGCGATCGCCCTGGACGATCACGAACGGCGGCACGTCTCGCTCGCACATCGCCCCCGCGGCCACGAACGCGCTCTCGCCGACCCGCAGCCACTGCGCCACCCCGGAGAGACCGCCGAACGTGACCCAGTCCTCCACCGTGACATGGCCGGCGAGCTGCACCGCATTGGCCACGACGCAATGTGAGCCGACGGTGACATCGTGCGCGACGTGCGCGCCGGCCATGAAGAGGTTCTTGGAGCCGAGCGTGGTGGGCTTCGCGCCGCTCGAGAGGCTCACGGTGACGTGCTCGCGGAAGACATTCTCGGCCCCGATGACCAGCCCGCCGCGCGCCTCGGGTACCTCGCCCTCGGTCTGCCCGGGCGCGAGCTTACGGATCTGCGGGTCGCCGCCGATCACCGCGAACGGATGGAACACGTTGCCTTCGCCGATCGCCGCGCCGCCGCCGATCACGACGTGCGCGAGGAGGCGCGAGCCGCGGTCGATGCGCACGCCGGGCCCGACGATCGCATACGGACCGACCTCGACGTCGTCCGCGAGCTCGGCGCGCGGATCGACGACCGCAGTGGGATGGATGCGTGACGTGGTGCTGCGCACCATCGCTCAGCCGCCTCGATCGACGACGCTCGCCAGGAGCTCGCCCTGCGCGCAGAGCGTGCCGTCGACGCTCGCCTCGCCCTTGAGCTTCCACACGTTCGTACGGTGCTGGATCACGGTCACCTCCAGCTCGAGGCGATCGCCCGGGACCACGGGCCGGCGGAACTTCGCCTTGTCGATGCCGAGGAAGTAGAGCAGGCTCGTCGCTTCGTCGAACGGCTCGCTCGCGTACGCGAGGATGCCGCCGATCTGCGCGAGCGCCTCGAGCACGAGCACGCCGGGCATGATCGGGTTCTGCGGGAAGTGCCCGAGGAACCAGGGCTCGTTCATGCTCACGCACTTGTGGCCGCGGATCACCTCGTGGGGCACGAGCTCGGTGACGCGGTCGACCATCACGAAGGGCCAGCGATGCGGGAGGATCCGGAGGATCCTGTCGATATCGAGCTCGGTGCGCTGGACCTTCGGCATCTTCATGACTCGCCGCTCGGGGGATCGGTGCGGCGGATGATGGCCTCGGGACGAAGCCCCGCAGGCACGCTCGCCGCGGGCGGGACGGTGCTGCTGAGCGGATGAATCGGGCTCACCACGGACGGCGGCGGCGACGTGAAGCCGGTGGGCCCGCGGAGGCTCGGGCTCGGCGACACGCTCCCCGCGCGGTTCGAGGCGAGGCGATAGAGCTCGGCGAGGCCACGCAGCCAGCGATGGCGCTCCACCGCGGGATAGCCGGCGACGGTGGAGCCGCTGGCGACGTCGCCGATGACGCCGCTCTTGGCGGCGATTCGAGCGCCGTCGCCGATGACGACGTGGTCGGCGATGCCCACCTGCCCGCCCATGAGCACGGCGCGCCCGACCGTGACGGAGCCCGCGATCCCGCTCTGTGCGGCGATCACCGTGTCCTCTCCGACCTCGCAGTTGTGGGCGACGTGGACCTGGGCGTCGAGCTTCGCGCCGCGACGGATGACGGTGGGCCCGAGGGTGCCCGAGGCAATCGTGCAGAGTGCACCGATGTGCACGTCGTCCTCGATGACCACGCCGCCCAGCTGCGGGATTGCGCGCGTGGCGCCACCGGGGCCCGTGGCCCACCCGAAGCCGGCGTCCCCGATGACCGCGCCGGGCCCGATGGTGACGCGCGCGCCGATGCGCACGCGGGGCATCAGGATCGCACCGCGGCCGATCTTCGCACCTTCGCCGATCACCGGGTCGTCGGCCGGCGCGTCCCCGGCGTCGAGCAGCTCCGCGAGCGCCCACGCGGCGTGGGGATGAAACCAGCCGGGCAGGCGAGCGACGTCCTCGCGCGCTGCGAGCGCCTCGTCGACCAGCAGGAACGCGCCCCGCGCCACGGCGGCGATGGCGTCGTCCACGTAGCGAGCGCCGAGCAGCGGCGCGAGATCACCGGGGCCCGCGCGCGCGACGGGCACGAGGCGACGAACGACGCCGTGGACGTCGTTGCGGAGCGCGCCGCCGTGACGCTGGACGTGGTCCTCGAGAGAACGCGGCGAGAGCGGGATCCCGGCGCTGCCAGGAGGCGTCATCGGCTCAGGGCTTCTTCGCGGGCGCCGGCGCGGTCGGCGCGCCGTTTCCGCTGTTGTAGAGCTGGATGGCCTTGTCGGTCAGATCGAGGTCCGTGCGCACGTACGCGACGGTCGCCTTGTCGAGCACGACGTCGATGTTCTCGGTGGTCGCGATGCGCTTGATGATCGCGAGGACCTTCTCGAACACCGGGTCCGTCAGCTCCTTTTGCTTCTTCTCGAGCTCCTTGTTGTACTCGAGGAAGATCGCCTGGAGCTCCATCATCTGCTTCTGCCACTCGTCGATGCGCTTCGTCAGCGCGTCCTTCGGAAGGACCTTCGCCTGCTTGTCGAGGTCCTCGCGCTGACGCTGCAGGTCGGTCTGCTTCTTGTTGAGCTCCTGCTGGCGGCTGTCGAAAAGCTTCTTGAGCGTGGCCTGCGCCCGCAGACCGTCCTCGGTGCTCGCGACGGCTCGCTGCACATCGACGACCCCCACCTTCGTCTGCGCAGAGGCGACGCCGGAGACGAGAAAGAAAGCGAGGGCGATGGCCGAGGAGATGATCGCGGCGACCAGACGAGTGCGAGTGCGGAGCATTAGGGGCGAGGTACCGAATGCGGCGCTCCGGGTCAAGGCCGCGGACCGGCCGGCGGGTCGCACGGGCTCAGCCGCCGCACCGCGTCCGAGAGCGAAACGAGAACGGCGGTTTACACCCGACCCGGCAATCAGGTCCTACGGTTCACGGAGCTCCCCTGCCGCAGCCCCCCTTTCTTCGAGAGAAAAGAGGTGTCCGCAGGCCTCGACCGCATGGCACGCGACGTGGATACTGTGGCTCGACGGGCGGCCCTTGGCGGGGCCGACTCGGGTCGGGGGTCACGCCCCCGTAGCCGTTCCTCGGAGGTCACCGATCATGATGTCTCGCCTCGCTTCCCTCTTCACGTCCAGCGCGCCGTCCTCGACCGTGTCAAAGCGGGCGGTGGTGGTGGGAGTCCTCGCTGCGATCGGAACCGTGGCGTGGGCCGGCTGCGGCTCGGGCGAGGACACGCGCTACTACTGCGACAACTCCGGGTGCTTCAACTGCGACGCCTACGGCTGCTCGAGCGTCGCGCCGCCCACGCACAGCGCATGCACCGGCAGCGCGAGCTGCGCGCCCGGCTCGGTCTGCACGGCCGGCGGCTGCTCGCAGACGTGCTCGGACTCGGTGCGCTGCCAGCAGGGCGAGGTCTGCAAGAGCGGTCTCTGCGCCGCGCCGACCGTCGACCCGGGCCCCAAGAAAGACTGCACGACGAAGGCGGACTGCGCGGGCGGCACGTGCGTCGCGGGCGTCTGCCAGGCGTGTGGCGGCAGCGCGGGCCCCTGCCCGTGCAAGGCGGCCGCGGACTGCAGCGGCGGTCAGGCGTGCGTCTCCGGCGCGTGCACCGCGGCGGCGAACACCTGCAAGTTCTCGAGCGAGTGCGAAGCCGGGAAGATCTGCGCCGACGGGCAGTGCCTGTCGAGCTGCGAGGCCGCGTCTTGCGCGGCGGGCTTCACGTGCGCCAAGGGCGCGTGCGAGCCGGCGCCGGGCGGCCCGGCCTGCACCACCGCGCAGCAGTGCGGCGGGGCCACTCCGCAGTGCGTGTCGGGCGTCTGCGCTCAGGCGTGCGCCGGTGATGCCGAGTGCGGCGGCGGGAAGTTCTGCGACCAGGGCGCCTGCGTCGTCGACACGCGACCGAAGCCGAACTGCACGGACGACACGCAGTGTGGCGGCGGCACCACGCCGAAGAAGTGCGTGGGCGGCTTCTGCAAGTACACGTGCACCGCGGCGCAGGGCGACGCGTACTGCAAGACCATCGACAACCGCATCGGCTCGTGCGCGAAGGATCTCGTGTGCCGCACGGCCAGCGAGGCGAACGCGCAGTGCGTCGCGTCGTCGGACTGCCCCGACGGCAAGACGTGCATCGACAACGCCTGCAAGTGAGAGAAGCTGACAGCTGACAGTTTCGAGACGAGACCCAGAGCAGGAGGCCCACAGCCTCCTGCTCTTTCTCGTTCCATCGCTGCGCTCAGGCTCGAAGTTCGAGCGGCATGCGGACACGACGGTATTCGAACGTTTGGGCGCCAGGGTGGAGCGGGCTTCTCAAGCGCGCGAAATCGGTCGAGGCGCTCTGGCAGAGTTGGCAGCGACGTGGGGCGCCATCGGGAGCGAGCTGCCCATGCTCGATGTTCAAAAGGACTTGCTGCGTTCCCACTGGACGACTGTTCCTTGCCTGAGGGAGCACGGCCAGCTCGAGTAGTAGGATGAAAGGGTTCGGACGCGAGCTACCAGCTTCAAGGGACGTCGCCGGTGGCAACGTCCACTTGCACCGTGACGTACTCTGCCTTGAAGCGCGCGCGCAGGGCGTCACCCAGGGCTGCGCCCAGGTTCTGATCGGCGCCGTCGGAGACCACGTGCACCGTCACGGCGTCATGGCCCGTGCCCAGTGACCACACGTGGAGCGCGTGCACGCTCTTCACGCCCGGATGCGCGAGGACGCACTGGCGGACGCGGGCCACGGGCAGGCGCGGCGGCGCCGCGTCGAGCAGGACCAGCCCGGCATCGCGCACGAGGCGGAACGCGCCCACCACCAGGATCGTGACCACGAGGAAGCTCGCGAGCGGATCGACGATGGGCGGGCCGCCGAAGTGGATCGAGATCCCCGCCACGAGCGCGGCCACGGAGCCCAGCGCGTCGCCGATGAGGTGGAGCCACGCGCCGCGCAGGTTGAGGTGATGCGCGTGGGCGGCGGGGTGGTGCCCTTCGTCGTCGTCGTCGGCCGCGGCGGTCACCGCCGGGCCGTGATCGTGGCCGTGCGCGTGACCCGCGTGACCGTGCATCGCGCCGTGCAGGATCCACGCGCTGAAGCCGTTCACCGCGAGCGCCGCGACCGCCACCATCAGCATGATGCCGGGACGCGGCATGTTGGGGTGAGCGAGGTGCTCGAGCGAGTCGCGCACGATCTCGATCGACACCCCGAGCACGAGCGCGCCGTTCACGAGCGCGGCCAGCGGCTCCACCCGGCGGAGCCCGAACGTGAAGCGCTCGTTCGGCTTGCGCGTCGCGAGGCGCATCGCCCCGAGGCTGATGGCGAGCGCGAACACGTCCATGAGGAGGTGGTAGGCGTCCGCCTCGAGGACGTCGCTCCGCGCGGCCTTTGCGCCGAAGAGCTCGACGAAGAAGAACGCCCCGATCGCGAGCAGCACGATGAGGAGCCGCCGCGCCTGCCGCCGCTCGTTCGCCGCGTCCCCCGCGCCGCGGTCATGATCGCGGCCGCGGTCGTGGTCATGCGCGTGCCCCGGTCCGTGCGCGTGGGCGTCGCCGTGCGCGTGCTCGTGCGCGGGCGCGTGGCCATGATCGGCATCGTGCCCGGGGCCGTGATCATGCGCGTGGCCGGGGCCGTGGTCGTGCTTGTCGCCCATCACACGAGAACGAAGTCCTCGCCGATCGACGTGGTCGACCCGGCGAGCACGCTCATCGTCTCGTCGTCGCGCTCGACCGCCGCCAGGTACAGCCCGGACAGGATCGCGGGATGATCGCGCACGAGGCCGAGGAACTGCTCGCGCGGCAGGTGCAGCGTGACCGTGGGGTGCACCGCCACCACGTCGGCGTTGGCCTTGCGCCGCAGCACGAGCGCGACCTCGCCCACCGTCTCGCCGACCGGCAGCGTGGCGATCACGAACGATTCGCCCCCGTCCTCGTGCCCGATCACCGCGACCTCGCCCGAGGCGATGAGGTGCAGGCCCGTCGTGTCCTTGCCCTCCTCGATGAGCTTGTCGCCCTTCTCGAAGACGCACGTCTCGAAGCGCTCGACCAGCGCCGGACGCTCCTGCGGGTCGACCGCGAGCAGCAGCTTCGACGTGCGCAGCAGGTTCGCCACCATGCGCCGCCGGCAGTGCGCCGCGAGCTCGATGCCCACGTCGGGCCGCTTCTCCGCGACCAGCTCCAGCGCGTCACGCCGCGCCACCAGCAGGATCGACGGCCGGCACGCGACCACGCTCGCCGCGCGAGGCGCGCGAGAGAGCAGCGCCATCTCGCCGAAGAGCGCGCCGTTGTTGAGGCGCGCGAGGGTCACCGTGGTGCCCTCCTCGGTCACGCGCCGGACCTCGAGCTCGCCGCGCGCCACGATGTACGCTTCGGCTCCCTCCTCGCCCTCGGAGATGACCGCGTTGCCCGCGGGCACCGTGAACATCTCGAAGCAGCCGATGAGCGCGCGGAGGCCGTCCTTCTCGAGCGCGCTGAACAGCGGCAGCGGCGAGAACAGCGGCGCCTCGGAGTCAGACACCGCCTCGTACTCGAGCGAGGCGTCGTGGATGATGCCGGTCGCCTTCGAGAGCAGCGCGGGCCCGGTGAGGAACGAGCTGAGCGGCTTGAAGCTCGCGTCGTGCGGGAGCGGCGGCGGGGGCGGCGCGGCGTCGTCGGCGAGGCGCGGCGAGCCCGCGCAGAAGGCGGAGGCGATGTCGTCCATGAGCGGCGAGACGTCGACGCCGAGCTTCTTGAGATCGCCGAGCGCCGCGACCGCCAGGGGAAGGTTCCCGGTGTCGACCGCGCGCTTCACGCCGAGCTCGAAGCCCTCGATGGCCGCCTCGGTGCGACCCGCATCGGCGAGGAGACGGCACGTGAGGATGAGCGCGCTCGAGACCGACGCATCTTGCTGGACGACCGCCGCGCTCCAGCGCAACGCCGCCTCGCGCTCGCCGGCGAGAAGGAGGGCGAGCGCACGATCGAGGGGCGAGTCGACCGACTGTGCTCCAGGCAGGTCCGGCGGGGCGACGCGCATGATCCGCGTCTTATACTACAGCTGGTCGCCCGGGGCTCAGTCGTCCTCGTCGGACTTGCTGTCGTGCCCCTCGTGCGGGGGGCGTCCGCGGGCCTCGATCAGGGAGCTCATGGCGTTCGCGGTCGCGGTCACGAGCGGGACGACCTTCTGGTAATCCATGCGCGTCGGCCCGATGATCCCCACGGATCCCGAGCTCCGCCCCTGGTTCGTGTACGAGGCGCCGACGATCGATAGGTGCCCGCCGGCGAGCCCGCCCGCCTCGCGCCCCACCACCACCGAGGTGGTCCTGGCGGCGAGCGTGGCGTCGAGGAGGCGGACGATGCTCTGCGCCTCGTCGAGCGCGTTGACGATGTCTTTCAGGCCCTCTCCGCCCGCGAACTCGGGGAGGTTCAGGAGCTTGGAGCGGCCCTCGATCACGACGTCGGCCTCGCCGTCCGCGGCGTCCGCGAGGGCGGCCTCGCCCAGCTGGAAGGCGCGCTTCCGCACCGCGTCGTTCTGGACCCTGTCGCTCTGGAGACGGCGCGCGAAGAGCTCGCCGAGCTCGCCGAGCGAGCGGCCCTCGATCACGTCGTCGAGCAGGTTGTGTACCTTCTGGAGCTCGTTCTCCTCGACGTCGGCCTTGAAGAACACGTTCTGCACCGACCCGTTCGTCATCACGAGCACGGCCAGCACCTCACCTGGCAGCGTGCGGATGAAGCGCAGGTGCTTCAGCGTGAGCGTCTCGGCGCGCGGCGAGACCACCACCGCGGCCGTGCCGGCGAGCTCGGAGAGCAGGCGCCCTGTCTCGCGGAGGAAGTTTGGCCCCGGCTCGATCTCCGAGAAGCGCATCACGAGGTTCGTGTTCTCCTCGTCGGAGAGCACGCGGACCTCCATCATTGCGTCGATGAAGAGGCGGAATGCGCGGTCGGTGGGCACGCGGCCGGCGCTCGTGTGCGGCTGGTGCAGGTAGCCCATCTCCTCGAGATCGGAGAGCACGTTGCGGATGCTCGCCGCCGAGAGCGCGATGCCCTTCTTGGAGAGCGTGCGTGAGCCCACCGGCTCCCCGCTCGCCACGAACTCCGTGATGCACGCGTAGAGGATCTGTCTCGCGCGCTGCGACAGCTCCGACATTGCACGGCAATCCTAGCATTTCGCCGCTCGTTTTCCCGGGGACGGCCACCGGGAGTAGCCTGGTCCGGCGATGGCGACGAAAGCACGGCACTCCTGGAGGCTCCTCGGGCTCATGGCCGGGCTCATGGGATGCGGCGCCGCCGGCGGGACCGCGCAGGCCAAGGGGCCCGCGGCGGCGGCCCGCGCGCCGGACCCGACCACGCTTTCCGCCTCCCGCCCGAGCCCGGGCGAGAGCGACGACGAGCTGCCCGCGCTCCCTCCGCCCGACGCGCCGGACGAGGGGGCCACCGGCATCAACACCGTCCCCGCGCGCGCCAGCGGCGCCGCCGCCCCCGCCTCACGCTACGCGGCGCTCGACCGCGCGAGCTGCGAGGCCGAGCTCGGCAAGCGCAGCATCGCGTTCGAGCGCGTCGCCGAGGCCAAGGGCGTGATCGCGCCGCTCCGCCTGAAGGGCCCCATCGCGGGCGTCGACTTCCACTCGATGCTCCCGGCCGCGCAGCGCAAGACCTCGCCCTACGAGATCTACGACTGCCGTCTCGTCCTCGCGCTCGATGACTGGGCGCGCGTGCTCGCCCGCCACGACGTCGTCGAGGTCGTGCATTTCTCGGTCTACCGGCCGCCGTCAGCGAAGACGGTGCTGAGCGGCCCCGGCCGGCGCCACACCGGCGCGCTCGCCATCGACGCGGGCTTCTTCAAGCTGCGCGACGGACGCTCGATCAGCGTGGAGAAGGACTTCCACGGACGCATCGGCAGCAAGCCATGCGGGAGCGGCGCGGCCTCGGCGACGACGGGCCTCCCCGCCTCGGCGGTGACGCTGCGCCAGGTCGTCTGCGAGGCGGCCGACGCGCAGCTCTTCAACGTGGTGCTCACGCCGGACTACAACTGGCCGCACCGCAATCACTTTCACCTCGAGGTCACGGCGGACGCCCGCTGGACGTTCGTGCGCTGATGCGTCGAGACGCGTGTGCCAGTTCGTGATCGGTAGCCCGACGGAGTCCTTGGTCAGCTCGAATCCGCGGTGACCGAGGCCGCCGGCGCGGTGGGCTCTGGATGCGAGACCATCGCGCTCTTCAGCGGCTTGTTGAACAGCCAGATCGCGACGCCGGCCGAGACGCCGAGCACCATGAGCAGGAGGAAGAACATGTCGGCGGAGATCGTCGTGTAGAGCTGCCCGATGTAGCCCGACAGGATGTTGCCGAAGAACGAGGACAGGAACCACATCCCCATCATCAGGGACACGATGCGGATCGGCGCCACCTTGGTGACGAGTGAGAGCCCGATGGGCGAGAGATAGAGCTCGCCGACCGTCAGGAGGAACGTGCAGAAGATCGGCCAGAAGAGGCCGCCCTTACCGCCGCCGATGATCTTCGCGCCGATGACCATCACGATGAACGAGCCGCCGAGGACGAAGCAGCCGATCGCCATCTTGCCGACGCTCGAGGGCTCGGTGCCCTTCTTCGACTGACGACGCCAGATCATGTCGAACAGCGGCGCGAGCAGGAAGACGAAAAACGGATTCACCGACTGGAACCATGTGGACGAGGCCCACGACGGCCAGATTGTCTTCTCGTCGGCCCAGGACTGCATCGTGTTGCCCTGCTGCTCGTAGACCGCCCAGAAGACGATGTTGAGCGCGCACAGGATGACCAGCGCCCAGACGCGCTTCCACTCGCCCTTGCTGAGCGGCGGCTTCTCGGCGGCGGTCGCGCCGGCCTGCTGCTGACGCGTGTCCGGCGCGAGGTACTTGCCGCCGACCACCTGCACCACGAGGCCGATGCACATGCCGACGCCGGCGCTGAGGAAGCCGTAGCGCCAGCCGTACGCGGCGGCGAGCGAGCCGCAGATGAAGTTGCAGATGAAGGAGCCGAGGTTGATCCCCATGTAGAAGATCGTGAAGGCGCCGTCCCGGCGGGAATCGCCCGCGGGATAGAGGTTGCCGACCTGCGTCGAGATGTTCGGCTTGAAGAAGCCGTTGCCGATGATGAGGAGGAGGAGGCCGACGAAGAACGCCGACTCGGATCCGAAGAGGACGACCTGGCCGACGGCCATCAGCACGCCGCCCACGAAGACCGAGCGCTTCTGCCCGAGGTACTTGTCGGCGAGGAGGCCGCCGATGACGGGCGTGAGGTAGACGAGGCCGGTATACCAGCCGTAGAGGACCGAGGCGTTCGGCGCGACCGCGCAGGTCTGTGACGCGATGCTGCTGGCGACGCTCTCGGCGATGCCGGCGATGTGCTTCGCTTCGTCGCCCTTCACGAGCGATGCGGTCTTCTCGGTGATGCACGTGGCGAGCTTTGACGGATCGACCGTGGGGAGGAGGCGCTTGATGACGCTCCAGCCGAGCACGTCGTCCGGGTTGCCGATGCCTTCGTAACCCTTGCCCTGGTAGGTCTGGCGGATCGTGATGAACAGGAAGTTCACCATGTAGAGCTTCAAGAGCCCGCGCATGCCGTAGTACGAAAAGCGCTCCCACATCTCCGTGAAGAAGAGGACGTAGAGACCGACGGGATGGCCGAAGAGCTCCTTGCCGTTCGCGGGCGACGCGCTGGCGGGGGAAGCCGGGTCTACTTTCGACATTTCGGCGCATCCAACCACAAAGCGGGCGGCGGTCAAACCACTACATCCCGGGGGGCGTCAGCCCCCATGCCGTCCTTCGACAAGGGCGCGGCGCGCCGCTTCGCGAGGCGCTCGGCGAGGCTCCGTGAGGCGACGCACAGCGCCTCGCGCACCACGGGTCGCGCGAGCCAGCGGTCCAGCGTCGTGCGCAGCTGGGCGAGCGACTCCGGCGCGCAGGGATCGTCGCGCCGCGCCTCGTCGCCCCACGTCCGCAGCGCGCTCACCGGCAGCAGCGGCGCGCGGACGCCCACGAAGGGAGCGGGGAAGAAGGGGAGCTCGTCGCGTCGTCGGTCGCTCACCTGCACTCGCCTCTCGGCGCGGCTCACGGCTCGGATACCTCGTCTCGACGCGCCCTGTGAG
>JAYTHX010000334.1:0-30606 GCA_043732195.1 Polyangiaceae bacterium | reverse complement strand
GCTTCGACGCCGCGCGCGCCGTGCTCCTCGAGCACCTCGGCCGCGAGGCCGGCGACGACCGCTTTCCCATCCATCCGCCGCGCCTCGTCGCCGAGGTGCAGGGCGCGATGGGCGACGAAGGCATCGTGTGCCTCGACAACGGCATGTACAAGCTGTGGTTCGCGCGCTACTTCCGCGCGCGTTCGCCCAACACGCTCCTCCTCGACAACGCGCTCGCCACGATGGGCGCCGGGCTCCCCTCGGCCATCGCCGCGAAGCTCGTGCATCCCGACCGCCAGGTGCTCGCGGTCGTGGGCGACGGCGGCCTGATGATGAGCGTGCAGGAGCTCGAGACCGCGGTGCGCCTCGGACTCGATCTCACGGTGCTCATCGTGCGCGACGACGCCTATGGCATGATCCGCTGGAAGCAGGCCGAGATGGGCCTGCCGGACCACGCCATGACCTTCGGCAACCCCGACTTCGTGAAGCTCGCCGACGCGTTCGGCGCCCACGGGCACCGCGCGACCTCCGCCGCGGAGACGGGCGAGCTCCTCCGGACGTGCCTCGCCGCGAAGGGCGTCCACGTCATCGACGTACCGATCGACTACGAAGCGAATCACCGCGTGCTCGGCGAGGAGCTCCGCAAGCTCTCCGCCTCCCAGTCACAATGAGGACGACCATGAAAGAGCGCTATCCGTACTTCCTCGCGAACGAGCCGATCGCGGCCCAATCCACCGCTCCCGAGCACGAGCTCGCCGTCACCGACAAGTACTCGGGCGCGGTGGTGAGCCACGTCGCCATCGCCGGCCCCGACGTGCTCGAGGCGGCGATCGCCGCCGGCTACGCGGCACGCGCCGCGATGCGCAAGCTCCCGCCGTTCACCCGCAAGGAGATCCTCCTCGACGCGGCGCGGCGCTTCCGCGAGCGGGGCGAGGAGCTCGCGAACATCCTCGCCGTCGAGGTCGGCAAGCCCGTGCGTGACGCGCGCGGCGAGGTGACCCGCCTCGTGGAGACATTCGAGGTCGCGGCCGACGAGGCGCTGCGCCCGGGCGGCGAGATGATCGGCCTCGAGCTCTCGGAGCGCTCGAAGGGCACGCGCGGGATGGTGAAGCGCGTGCCGGTCGGGCTCTGCTCGTTCATCACGCCCTTCAACTTCCCGCTCAACCTCGTCGCCCACAAGATCGCGCCGGCCATCGCCACGGGCTGCCCGTTCGTGCTGAAGCCCTCCGACCGCACGCCGGTGTCGGCGATGGTGATCGGCGAGGTGCTCGCCGAGACGGCGCTGCCGCCGGGCGCGTTCTCGATCCTGCCGGTCCCCTTGCCGCACATCGCGCCGTTGATCGAGGATCCGCGGTTCGCGCTGCTCTCGTTCACCGGCTCGGCGAAGGTGGGCTGGGACCTGCGCGCGCGGGCGGGCCGCAAGAAGGTGGTACTCGAGCTGGGCGGCAATGCGGCATGCATCGTCGACGCCGATCAGGGGCCGACGCTCGACGCCGTCGTCGAGCGCCTGGTATTCGGCGCGTTCTACCAGTCGGGCCAGAGCTGCATCTCGGTGCAGCGGATCCTCGCGCACGCGTCGCTCCACGACGCGCTCAAGGAGAAGCTCGTCGCGAAGACGCGCGCGCTCGTGTCCGGCGACCCGAAGGACGAGAAGACCTTCATCGGCCCGATGATCGACGAGGCGGCGGCGCAGCGCCTGCACGCGTGGATCGAGGCGGCGCGGGCGCGCGGCGCGAAGGTGCTCACCGGCGGAAAGCGGAAGGGCGCGCTTCTGGAGGCCACGCTCCTCGAGGACGTCCCGCACGACGTCGAGCTCTACGCCGAGGAGGCCTTCGGTCCGGTGGCGGTGCTCGAGCGATTCGAATCGTTCGAGGACGCGCTGCGCACCGCGAACGACAGCGACTACGGCCTCCAGGCCGGTCTCTTCACCAACGACCTCAAGCACGCGATGCACGCGTGGGACGAGCTCGAGGTGGGCGGCCTGATCCTGGGCGACGTGCCGAGCTTCCGCATCGACAACATGCCGTACGGCGGCGTCAAGGGGTCGGGCTTCGGCCGCGAGGGGGTGCGCTGGGCCATGGCCGACATGACCGAGGAGCGGCTTCTCGTCATGCGCGGGACGTGACCCCGGGCCGATTCCATGGGGCTCGCGCCTGCACGAACTGCCATGAAAAGCGGCAGTTCGTGCTCCGGCGACGGAGTCAAGGCACGTCTCACGGGCCAGGTCCGTTGACGCCCCATGCGACGCACACCTAAGAAGGATGACGATGCGCTTCGGTATCTTCTCGGACGTCCACGCCAACTTCGAAGCGCTCAGCGCCGTCCTCGAGGCCTACGGGAGCGAAGGGATCGATCGCTACTACTGCCTCGGCGACACCGTCGGCTACGGCGGCTCGCCCAACCAGTGCTGCGACATCATCCGTGATCTCTGCGACACCACCATCCTCGGCAACCACGACGCCGCGGTCTGCGGGCGCATGGACTACTCGTACTATTACGAGGCCGCGCGCCACGCGCTCGACATCCACGCCTCGATGATCTCGTCCGAGAGCATGGAGTGGCTGAAGAGCCTGCCGTACCAGAAGCACGTCGAGGACTCGAATGTCCTCCTCTGCCACGGCTCGCCGGTGCGCCTCGAGGAGTTCGAGTACATCTTCGCCCCCGAGCAGGCGCGCGAGTGCCTCCCCATCTGGGACAAGCTCGGTCACATCACGATGATCGGCCACTCGCACCTGTGCAAGGTGTTCGAGCTCACGCGCACGGGCGTCGAGGAGCTCCCCGGCGTCGACTTCGAGCTCGATCCCGACAAGAAGTACATCGTGTCGGACGGCTCGGTCGGGCAGCCGCGCGACTTCGACAACCGCGCGAGCTACACGGTCTACGACACCGACGCCAAGCGCTTCGAGTTCAAGCGCATCGAATACGACGTGGAGCTCGCCGCCGACAAGGTGCTGCGGGCCAAGCTGGAACGGAACTTCGCCCACCGCCTGTTCATCGGGGTCTGATCCCGCGACGAGGGGTATTGTTACCTCGTTGCCTGTCCCGACCCCCCGCGCCGGCGAGCCCGTGGAGCTGGAGGAGCGCTTGCCCGCTCCGATCGGCACCACCGCGTTCCGCGTGAAGGGCCACATCTACCTGAAGATGATGGAGAACCTCGAGCGGACGATCGAAGGCGGGCGCGACCGCCTGCTCGAGCGCATCGAGGACCCCGCCGTCTGCGAGTTCGCCCGCCAGCGCTTCCTCGGCGGCGCCTGGTACGACGCGCTGCCGATGGGCCCGCTCGCCCACGCCCACGCGCGCATCGTCGGCATCGCGCTCCACCCGCACTGCCGCGAGCGGGGTCGCATCGTGGCCTCCCAGGACGTTCCCGGCATCTACAAGGCGTTGCTGCGGCTCTTCTCGCCCGCTCTCCTCGTGAGCCGGCTACCGCGCGTGGCGACGTTCTACTTCAACTTCGGCAAGGCCACCGCGGAGCAAGGGACCGGGCGCGCCCGCACCACGCTCGGAGGGCTCCCCTACTCGCTCGCGCCGATGCTGGCGGGCGTGGTGGAGGGCTTCATCGCGGTCGCGCTCGAGCAGTCCGGCGCGAAGGGCGTGGTGGTGCGCACGCTCGACGCCACGTACGAGGGACAGTCCACGTCCGGCGTCCCGACCGCCGCGGTCCGGCACGAATCCACGTGGAAGACCGACGGTTGACGAAGAAGGATCCCTGAAGGGAAAGCCGCCATGACCACGAGCTATGTGATCGACGCCGCACGAACCCCGCGTGGCCGCGGCAAGGCCACCGCCGCGGCCCTCGCGGCGCTCGGACCGGCGTTCGTGGGGATGGGCAGCGTGGTGGTCGGCGACAACGGGGAGACGCTCGACCAGATCGCGCTCGCCGCGTACCCCGCCGCGAAGGCCATCGACCACCTGCATACGGGAGGCAACTCGAGTGGCATTGCGGACGGCGCGGCCGCCGTGGTGCTGGCCTCCGAGCGCTACGTGAAGGAGCACGGCGTGAAGCCGCGCGCGAAGATCCGCGCCATGACCACCATCGGCAGCGAGCCCATCATCATGCTCACCGCACCTGGTCCCGCGAGCGAGAAGGCGCTCAAGGCGGCAGGCATGACGGCGAAGGACATCGACCTCTGGGAGATCAACGAGGCGTTCGCCGCGGTGGTCCTCCAGACGCAGCGCCGGCTCGGGATCGATCACGACCGCGTGAACGTGAACGGCGGTGCCATCGCGCTCGGCCATCCGCTCGGGGCCTCCGGTGCGATGCTGCTCGGCACCGCGCTCGACGAGCTGGAGCGCACGAACAAGCAAACTGCACTGATCACGATGTGCATCGGCGGCGGCCAGGGGATCGCGACGATCCTCGAGCGCGTCTGACTCAGATCTCGCTCTCGTCGAGCAGCTGCACGTGCACGCATGGCGTGAATCAGCGCGTCGCCCGCGGCGGCCCAGGCGCGATCGTCGGCGTGGGCGGTGCGGACGGTGCCGGTGGCGTCGCACTCGATCGCGAAGGTGGTGGCGCCGAGCTCGGGCGCGCGCGGTGACGACGCGGCCGCCCGGGCCGCCGAGACGAGCACGCTGGCGCGCCCGAGCCCGAGATCGCCCGCGTGACCCGCACCGAGGGGAGCGTGGCCGGCGCCTGCAATTGCTCGATCTGTCGGCGCTACGGGACTCTCTGGGCCTACTACCCCGACGGCTACGTCCGGGGCGACCGCACGCTCCGCTTCGTCCGCTACCGCGCGTGCGGGTGCGGGTGCGTCACGCACTGGGAGCGCATCGTGCGGCGCCTCCGACGGATCACGGCACTGCCACCCAGATCGATTTGACCTGCGTGAGCTCGTCGAGCACGGCGCGCCCGTTCTCGCGACCGAACCCCGACTGCTTGTAGCCGCCGTAGGGGCTCGCGGCGTCGAAGCGGTTGTACGTGTTGATCCACACCGTGCCCGCGCGCAGCCTCGCCGCCAGCGCGTGCGCCTTGCCGATGTCGCGCGTCCACACGCCCGCGGCGAGCCCGAACTCGGTCGCCTCCGCGATGCGCGCGGCCTCCTCGAGATCGTCGAAGGGGATCACCGACAGCACCGGGCCGAAGATCTCCTCGCGCGCGATGGTCATCGCCTCGGCCACGCCCGAGAAGACGGTGGGATCGACGAAGTACCCCCCCTCGCCGGGCTCCCGCGGCTCGCCCGCGGAGCGCTTCGCGCCCTCCGCTTCGCCCGCCTTCACGTAGCCCACCACCTTGTCGCGATGGCTCGCCGAGATCAGCGGGCCCATCTTCGTGGCCGGATCGAGCGGGTCGCCCGGCACGATCGCCCGCGCGCCTGCCACCACCGTCTCCAGCACCTGGTCGTGCACCTTGCGGTCGACGAGCAGACGGCTGCCCGCGGTGCACAGCTCGCCGGCATTGTAGAACGCCGCGCTCACCGCTGCGGTCGAGGCCGCCGCGACATCGGCATCGGCGAAGACGATGTTCGGGCTCTTCCCGCCCAGCTCGAGCGACACGCGCTTCAGCGTGCTCGCCGCCGCGCGCATGATGAGCTTTCCCGTCTCGGTGCCGCCGGTGAACGAGATCTTCGCGACGCCCGGATGCTCCACCAGCGCGGCGCCCACCTCCTCGCCGTAGCCGGTCAGCACGTTGAGCGCGCCAGGCGGGAGCCCCGCCTCGGCGAGGATCTTCGCGAGCGCGATCACCGTGAGGCTCGCCTCCTCCGGCGGCTTGATCACCACCGTGTTGCCCACGGTGAGCGCCGCCGCGATCTTCCGCGCGCCGAGCAGCAGCGGGAAGTTCCACGGAACGATGGCGCCGATCACGCCCAGCGGCTCCCGCACCGTGTAATTGAGGAACGGTCCGCGCACCGGGATGGTCTCGCCGCCGAGCTTCGTCGCCCAGCCGGAGAAGTAGAAGAACGTGTCGGCGGTGCGCGGCACGTCGATGAGGCGCGCGCTGGCGATGGGCTTGCCGGTGTCGAGCGCCTCCAGCTGCGCGAGCTCCTCCAGCTTGCCCATCACGAGCTCGCCGGCCTTCCACAGGATGCGCGCGCGCTCGTTCGGGTCGGTCTGCGACCATACGGAGAACGCCTTCGCCGCCGAGGCCACGGCGCGATCCACGTCCTCGCGGCGCGCGCGCGGCAGCTTCGCGAGCGCCGCGCCCGTCGCTGGATTCATGGTCTCGAACGTCTCGCCGGATAGAGCGGCGACGGCGCGGTTGTCGATCCAGAGCTCGGTGTCCATGACGCCGAGCATAGCTCGCGATCGAGGCGACCCCCGCTCGGGCTCAGCGCGGGCGGTCGGTACCGACCTTGACCTCGCCCTCGGCCCACGAGAAATTGTCGATGAGGACGCTCGAGTCGAGGAACGGGTCGCCCGTGTCCCAGATCATGAGCTCCAGCGTGAACGTCTCGCCGGCCTGGATGGGCGCCTGCGAGGTGAGCCAGCCCGTCGCGCCGCCGTTGACGCTCTGCTTCTTCTTCGAGCCGGGATAGCCGCCGCACCAGGCGCCGTCGATTCCGAAGCCGGTGCCTGCGAGCTCGGAGGGGCCGCTCGGACAAGTCGAGGTGCCGGCCTTCGCGCCGTTCGCGCAGCCGGTATCGACGCTCGCGGTGCAGCGATCGAAGAACCCGTTGTTGACGCTGACGGGGTTCTTCTTCGCGTCGAACGACATGTTGTCGGGCGTGCCGCTGTTGAAGCCCTTCGCCGTGAGGTACGCGATGAACCCGTCGTTGAACGGCGAGCAGATGAACGCCGGCCACTCGCCCGAATAGAAGTTGAAGTCGAATTTCACGCCTGCGGCGTTCGCCGGCGCCTTGATCTCGAGCTTCACGTTGATGACGTCGTTGACGTCACTCCCCTGCATGCAGCCATCGGCCGCCTTCGGGAAGCCGGGCGGCGCAGTGCCGCTCGGGTTCGGGAAGAGGGGATTGAAGCCCCACCAGTCCTTCCCGTTCAGCTTGTAGCCCGCGCTGCCCTCGTTGCCGGTGGTGCCACCGAACGGGGTGCTCGCGCCGCCGTTGAACTCCTGTGCGTAGCCGGTGCTGAGCACGCCGAGCTGCTTGCCCTCGCGCGGCTTGATCACGTTGCCGAACTTCGGGAGCACACCGTGCTGCTCGGCCTTCGGCGCATCGTTCCGGCCGAAGCCGCGCGTGAACTTCGCAGACACGAGGCCGTAGCCATCCTTCGCCGCGTTCGCGCACAGACCGATGGCCTTCGCGAAGTCCTCGGCGGAGCCGCTGGCGGCGAGGCCGTCGTCGCACGTGGGCGGGTTGTCGACCTTGCCGTCACCGTCGTCGTCGCAGTTGTTGCCCGGGAAGTCGTAGTTGCCGGGCGCGGGCGCGCACGGCTTGCCCGCGCCGCCCTCGGCGGTGGGGTTGCCGAGGATGCCGCTGCTCGAGCCGCTACTGCCTCCGCTGCTGCTGGTGCTGTCGTCGAAGCCGGAGTTCTTCGTGCTTCCGCAGGCGAAGACGAGGACCGAGCAGCAACCGGCGAGCGCGAGGAACCCGAGGGGAAGAGAGGAAGAACGCATGGGGGGCAGCTCCTTGTACGTGACGCTTCGAGATCCTATCCCTTCGCTCCATCACAGCGAGCGCCGCGGCGACCGCCCGGTGAACGACGTGTAGGCGTGGTAGCCGAGCCAGCGGAGCGGTTCCGGCGGCACGAAAAGAAGCCGCTGCTGGTAGAACGGAAGGCCCTCCCAGCGCCTCGCAACGCCTGCAACGAGGTCGGTGATCACCTCGCCGGCCAGGTTCGCGAGCGTCACGCCGTGTCCGCTGTACCCCAGTGCAAAGTACACGTTCCTGTGCCTGCCCTGCACCCCCATGGTGCACACGCGGCTCATCGTGAGCGCGACGGGGCCGCTCCAGCGCTGCGCGACCCGCACGTCCTTCGCCTTCGGCAGGTAGCGCTGGAGCGAGCGCGTGATGGCATCGATGGCGGGCGTGTCGTCCCCGCGGAACGCCGTGCTGTTGCCGAAGCCGTAGCCGTACGCCGCGTTGCTGCCCCCCCCGAAGACGAGCTGACCGCGCGTGGTCATGCTGCCGTAGGCGATGCGATCGAAATCGTCGCTGAAGCCGCCGAGGCCCTCCGGCCAGCCCAGCTCCGCCCAGGCGCTCGCGGTGAGCGGCTCCGTAGCGAGAACGTGCGAGTGCACCGGCACGATCCCGGTGCCGAAGTAGCCGAGGCGCGGGGTGTACGCATTGGTGGCGAGCACCACCGCCTTCGCGCGGACGCGCGCGCCCGGCACGTCGAGCGTGTGGGTCTCGCCCTCGTCGATGCCGAGCACCGGGGTCTGTTCGTGGATCATGACGCCCAGGCCCTCGAGGACCGGTCTCATCGCGCGCACGAGGCGCACGCCGTCCAGCTGGCCGGCGGTGGGATCGAGCACGCCGCCCACCGCGCCCGCGAACCGCACGTGCTTCGCGAGCTCGGCGCCGCTCAGGAACCGCAGCGGGATGCCGACGCTCGCGAGGCGCTCCACCTCGCGCGCCGCGGCGTCGGCGCGCCGCGCGTCGGTCACGATGTCGACGTACCCGTCGCGCTTCCACGGGACGTCCAGCGCGTGCTCGCGGATGCGCGCCTCGAGCGCGTCGATCCCCGCGCGCGTGACATCGTAGATCCGCTTCGCGAGCGCGAGGTCCGTCGTCTCGATGCCGTTGACCCAGTTCAGCGCGAGCCCGCCGTTGCGACCGCTCGCGCCATTCGCGAGAAGCCGCGCCTCCAGGAGCACGATGCGCTTCTCCGGGAATCTGCGCGCGAGATGGTACGCCGTCGACGTTCCCGTGAAGCCTCCGCCGATGATCGCGACGTCGCAATCGAGATCGTTCGCGAGGGCCGGTGCGGGCACGTAGGCCGCATCGTTCGCGTTCGCCCACCACACCGAGCGGTTGTCGTCGAACGTGTTGCTCACGGCGACGCACCTGGGGCATGCTCCGCGCCGTGCAGGAGGCCAAACGCGTTCGCTTGTGCCTCGGCGACCTCTTCCACCAGGACGTCGTGGAGATGGTCGAGCGCGAGACGCGCGCCTTCGCGTTCTGGTCGATCCTCGAGCCCGACGATCCGGATTTCGCGCCGGCGTACGAGCTGCTGTGGAAGACGTTCGGGCCACACGGGGAGATGGAACGCATCGAGCCGATCCGTCAGTTCCTGAAGGACGATTCCTACGAGCCCACCGCGACCGGCACCTTCATCAAGTATTTTCTCATCGTCGCGAAGGATCGCGAAGGTCGGATCCGCGGCGTGCGAGACGGCTCCATCCTCGTGAATCCAGGCTACGCGCCCGAGCTCTGCGTGGTCTATCTCTCGCACATCTTCACCGTACCGGAGGCGCGCGGTACCGTCCTCTCGTACTGGCTGCGCATCGCGCCGATGGAGCTCGCGGTCCAGTACCTCAAGGACCTGCACGAGCTCGGCAAGATCGAGCTCCCCTTGCCCGATGCGCCGGGCAAGAGCTTCGGCATGACCATCGATCTCGCGGCGGAGATGGAATACTTCGCGCCCGGGGATCGCATCTCCTGGCAGCGCATCCTCTTCTACGGACGCGGCGGCTTCGACGCCATCGACCCGCGCCACTTCCCGTATCTCCAGCCCGACTTCCGCGATCCCCACGTCGTGAAGAAGACGGGGGACCGTCCCCTCCCCTTCATGATGCTGCTGCGCCGCATGGGCCGCGAGAAGCGCGCGCTGCTCCCGATCGACGAGGCGCGCGCCGTCATGCGCCTCATCTATGACGATTTCGCATGCCACTGCGCCCCCGAGACGCTCGCCAGCAGCCTCCAGCTCGTGCTCGACCGCCTCGAGGAGCGCGCGAAGACGAAGGAGTACGTGCGCCTCCTGCCGCTCCCGACAGGGCCGAAGAACTTGAAGCGCCTGAAGAAGCTCCTGCGCTACCGCGTCTTCACGAAGTACTACCCGAACCTCCCCGCCACGCACGACTACCTGGCCAGCGGCACCCGCGAGCAGCTCGCTGCGAACCCGGCATCCCTCGACGAGGCGCTCGCAGCGATCGCCGGAGAGCTCGAGAGCCGCCCCGCGTTCGTCTACGCGAACCGCAACGTCGACTTCACGTGGGAGGGCCTGCCCGCGCCGCCCTCCGGAGATCCGGCCCCGGGCAAGAAGAAGCGAAAGGCCCGGCGCTCCCGCTGACCGCCGACTCAGGTGGGCCGACGGGGCACATCCACCCCTCGATCGCCGCCGCTCCCTTGGCCGCCTTCGCTCGCTTCGTCTACGCCGGGGCCATGGAGACGAACGCTCGGCTGTACGAGGCTCCGCCGGTCCGCGACCGCTTGCCGACGATCCCCCACGACCTCTCCGAGTACGCCCGCTCCGAGACCGGTCCCGCCTTGCACGACCTCTGGCCCAGCGACGTGCCCTCGGCGATCGGCACCGCCCGCGATCACGCGGCGCACGTCGACCACCGCGAGGCGTTCGTGCTCTCGCTGCTCGACGGGGAGTCCTCGCTCGAGGAGCTCGCGTCGGCCGCCGACCTCCCGGGCGCCGAGGTCCTCGCGATCATCCGCGAGCTCTGCGCCCGCGGCATCGTCTCGCTCGACCGATCCCAGCGCGCCGCGCTGCTCCGGACCGCGCTCCTCGGTTAGCCGAGCTGCCCTCGCCACCGTCTGGCATTAGCTCCAGCAGCTAGCACGCTCCCGCGATTGCCTCTCACCGGCTCTCACGTTGCGGAGACGCGTGCTCCGCGAGACGGTCCGCCGCGTCTTCGAGCAAGAGCGGTTCGACGTCGAGCGGCCAGGAGATGAGGTCGGGGCCCTGGCGTGACCTTCGCGTTCATGGCGCTACCAACGCCGGAAAAACGCGGACCTTGCAGCGCCCGCGGAACAAACTCCGGGGTCAGCAAAAGATGCGCGCCGCCTCTGCGAACGTGTTCGCGTGGACCTCGACCACCTGGGCCACGTCCTTCGTGTAACCCCCGGCGAGCACCCAGGCGACGGGCAGCTTCGCGGCGCGGGCCGCCTCGAAGACCAGGGCGTCGCGGGCCGCGAGATCCTCGAGCCCGACGTCGAGCGGCGAGTACGGGTCCTCGCGGTACGGGTCGGCCCCGGCCTGATAGAGGAGGAGGTCGGGCTGCACGCGCTCGATGGCCGGCCCGAGCGCCTCCCGCACGAGCGCGAGGTACGTCGCGCCGTTCGCGCCGTTCGGGATCGCCATGGATCGGGCGTTGTCGGTATCGGGCGCGCGCGTGGTGACGACGTCGGAGGAGGCGCGGTTGTTCTCGTACCAGGAGCCGTAGATGGAGAGCGCGTGGAAGTGCCGGCGGGTCGCGAGGAGCGAGGCGGTGCCGTTGCCGTAGTGGAGATCGAGGTCGACGATCAGAGCGCGCTCGATGCGGCCGCTCGCGAACGCCTCTTCCAGCGCGACCACGAGGCCGTTGAACGTGCAGAAGCCCTCGCCGTGGTCGGCGTGCGCGTGGTGGTAGCCGCTCGCGAGCGCGCAGGCGGCGCCGTCGTCGAGCGCGGCGTTCACGGCCGCGACGGCGGCGCCGTTCGTGAGGCGCACCGAGGCGGCGAGCCCCGGAGACCAGGGAAACTTCTGCGACTCGGCGAGCGCCCGCGGCTCGCCCCTGCGGATCGCGTCCACGTAGGCCTGCGTGTGCACGCGCAGGAGCTGCTCGTCGGTGGCGGGCGCCGGCTCCTGCACCAGCGCGGGGAGGCCGCGCTCGAGGATGCGGTCCTTCACCAGCGCGAACTTGCGCATCGGCATGACGTGCTCGCCGATCTCGGCGGCAAACCCGTCAGCGTAGAACGCGCGGATCACGAGCAGGCCTTGCAGGCGTCGTCGAGCAGACCGATGGCCTCGCCGACGTGCCGCACCCCGAACACCAGCGCTGGGCGGAAGCGCAGGCTGCGCGTCCCCGAGCCGCCCACCTCGAGTCCGCGCTGCCGGAGGAGATCGAGCAGCCGAGCCTGGGTCGCGGCGTCCCGCGCGTCGATCGCGGCGAAGGTCCCGGCGCCGCGCCCGCCCGAGACGAGGCCGGGATGGCGTTCCCCGAGCGCGACCAGCTCGCGCACGAGGTGCTCGCCCGTGGTCGCGGCGAGCGCGACGAGGCCCTCGCGCGCGACGATCTCGAGGATAACCTCGAGCTGCGCGCCGCGGAACGGATCGCCGAGGAACGTGTTGAAGATGCGGTAGGCCTCGGGCGCCGCGTAGTCCTCGGTGGAGAAGTAGCCGCCGAGCTGGAGCTTCTTGGAGAACGTGACGAGATCCGGCGGATTTTCGAGCTGCCAGGCCTCGTGCGCCCAGAACGTGCCGGTCGCGCCGCCGCCCGTCTGCACCTCGTCGACGATGAGCGCCACGTCGTACGCGCGCGTGAGCCGGCGGATCTCGCGGAAGAAGCCGGCGCTCGCATGACGGTCGCCGCCCTCGCCCTGGATCGGCTCGACGATCACCGCCGCCACCCTCCCCTGCCCCGCCTTCAGCGCGGCCTCCAGCTCCTCGAGCGAACGCGCTTCGGAGGCGCGGTTCGCCTCGGCATGCTCGGCGAGCGGAAAGCGCACGTCGGGGAAGCTCACCTTCGGCCAGGGAAACGCCGGGATGTCGAGCTTGTGGATCACCTTGCTGCGCGTCAGCGAGAGCGCGCCGAGGCTACGGCCGTGGAACCCGCCGTCGAAGGAGATCACCTGCATGTAATTGGCCGACTCCTGCCGGTTCTCCATGCACGCCGCGAGCTCCTCGGCGAGAGGCGCCGCGCCGCCGCGCCGCACGCGGGCGTGCCGGATGAACGCCGCCTTGATCGCGTTCTCCACCGCCTCGCTGCCGCTCGTGACGGTGACGAGCTTCGTCAGGCCGCGCGGCGCGATGCCCATCAGCGGTCCGCACGCGAGCTCCACCCATTCGGCAGGCGGCGCCACGCCGAGCGCCGGCCGGTAGCCAGCCGCCCAGTCGAAGCGGCCGCTGCGCAGCGCCGCGAGCAGATCGGGGTGATTGTAACCGACCGGCAACGCCGCGATGTGGCCGTACACGTCGAGCATGACGTTGCCGTCGACGTCGACGAGGTAGTTGCCGAGGCTCCGCTTCGCGTCCTGGTAGACGTGCACTGTGCGCGCATCCTGATGGCGCCCGTGCCGCGCGCGCAGCGCCTCGGTGCGCGGGCCGGGGATCTCCGTGACCATGCTGACGCCCTGCGGCTCACCGGCGATTCTCATCGCAGCTCCTCGGGAAAGAAGGACAGTACGCAAGGTCGGGTGAGCGGGAGCACCGCATCCTGGTCGTCGATGGCGCGAGGCAGCGCCAGCAGCGGCACGTCTTCCGGGCCCGTCAACGCATCGAGGACCGCGAGCGTGCGCCGCTCCAGCGCGGCGAGGTGGTCGGCCCGCACGTGGGTCGCGAACACGGCGTACAGATGCTTGACGTAGGCGCGTGCCAGGCGGACCGGCAACGTCGCCTCCTGCTCGTGACCGAGCCGCCGCACCACCGCGAGCAGCGGGATGGGCCGGGCCGCGCTCGCCGACGACAGCTCGCGAAAGTCGGGCTGGCAATAGGGCAGCGCGGCCGGAGAGATCGCCGAGAACCCCTCCTTGCCGTAGGCGGTGAGCCGGACCACGCTCGCCTCGTCCCCGATCGACGCGGGCTCCATCTCTGCCGCGAGGAGCACGTCGACGGGGCGGTCGGCCATCCCCGCGTCGGCCAGCGCGCGCCGCGCGAGCGCGAGCGGCGCGCTGCGGAGGAGGGCGCCGAGCCCGGTGCGTCGGAACGGCGGCAGGACGAGGGCATGCGCGAGGTACACGATCGCGACGCTGCTCCGCGGATCCAGGATCACGTGGCAATCCCGGACCCCGGCGAGCGCGCCGGCCGCGTCGTGGGCGGTGAGGAGGCGGTAGGTCCGCACGTAGGGGCCGTCCCCGCTCGCGGGCGGCGCGTCGAGCCAGCGGGCGATCACGTCGCGTCGCTCCAGCTCGCCGCGCGGCGCGAACTCGGCGGCGAGCGCGCCGTAGGCAGCCTCGAACCCCTCCGCGCGCGAGGACTCGACGGTCTCGATGCGGTACGTCATGTAAGCTCGCCGAGGACCTCGTCGAAGACGCCCAGGGAATCGTCGACGTGCGCTCGCTCCGTGATGAGGTGCGGCCGCAGGCGGACCGACCGCGTCCCGGTGTAGGACGCGAAGACGCCCTTGGCGAGCGCGCGCTTCAGGAAATCGTCGCGCACGGCGGGCGTTGGCAGGTCGAAGGCGAGCAGGAGGCCGCGCCCGCGCGGCTCGGTGACGAGCCGCGGATACCGCAGCGCGAGGTCCTCGAGACCCGCGAGAAAATGGGCCCCCACGGTGCGTGCGCGCTCGAGGAGCCCCTCGTCGACCACGGTGCGGAGGATGGCCGCGGCGATCATGGCGCGGGCGCGGTCGCCGTTCTTCGTCTGGTACATCCGTCCGAACTGCGACACGTCGAACGCGGCGGTCGCGAAGAAGCCGCCCATCTGCATCTTCTTGCCGAAGCAGACGAGGTCCGGCGGACGCGGGAGCTCGAGCTGCTCGTGGGCCCATAAGGTGCCCGACATGCCGACGCCCGTCTGCACCTCGTCGAGGACGAACGCCGCGCCCGCCGCCGTCGCCAGCGCCTGCACCTCCCGGTAGAACGCCGGGCTCGCGTGGCGGTCGCCGCCCTCGGACTGCACCGGCTCGACGAGCACCGCCGCGACGCGGCCGGCGTGCGCCTCGAGGATCTTCGCAAGCTCGGCGAGCGCGGACGCCTCGGCGCGCGCGTTCTCCTCGGCGTGCGCCGCGAGCGGAAAGCGGCTCGCGGGAAACGGCGCGGTCGGCCACGGGAATGCCGGCAGGTCGGCCTTGTGGATGACCTTGCTGTGGGTGGCGGAGAGCGGTCCCAGCCCGCGGCCGTGGAACGAGCCGGCGAAGGAGACCACCACCGCGTCGGTCCCGTGGTTGTCGAGGAATCCCTGCTGCTCGGCCGCCTCGAGCTGGAGCGGGTTCCGCGGCTTGCCGCCCCGCTCGCGGGCGCGCTCGGCGTGGACGATGAAGGCCACCTTCAGCGCGGCCTCGACCCCCTCACCTCCGCCGTCCACGCAGAACACCTTCGCCATGCCCTCCGGCGCGAAGCGGCGCTCGAGCGCCTCCAGGAAATCGAACCAGCTCGGCGTGGTGACGAACGGCGTCGAGGTGGGATTTGCCGCGGCGTGCGCGAAGGCAGCGCTCCGGGTGACCGCCAGGATCGCGGGGTGGTTGTACCCCAGCGCGCCGAGCGCGAAGTTCGCGAACAGGTCGAGCAGGACGTTGCCGTCGACGTCCACGATGTAGGGCCCGAGGCTCTGCACGTCGTCGATGACGAGCGAGCGATAGATGCCCTGCATGTCGAACCCGCCCCGGGCGGCGAGCTCCCGGGTGCGAGGCCCGGGGACACCTTCTGCAGTGACGGTGCGCTTCATGATTGGAAGGGTAGCGCGATCGGCTAGATTGGCGCCGTGTCCGCAGCGCTTCCTATCGACCCTCCCGCACCCCCTCCCTCCCCCGGTGGCTCAACCCACATTCCGACGGCTCGTCCGAGTGGCTCCCTTCCGTGGACCACCGACGATGCCGCGGAGACCTACCTGATCGATCGTTGGGGGGCCGGCTACTTCGGCGTGTCCGACGACGGCAAGATTACCGTCACGCCGCTGCCGGGTCGTCCCGGGAGCGTCGCCATCCTCGACGTGGTCGAGGCGGCGATCCGTGACGAGGGGCTGAAGGCCCCGCTCATCATCCGCTTCCAGGACATGCTGCATCATCGCGTGCGCGTCCTGAACGAGGCGTTCGCCAAGGCCATCCAGGAGAACAAGTTCCGCGGCTCGTACCGCGGCGTGTTCCCGATCAAGGTGAACCAGCTGCGCGAGGTGGTCGAGGAGATCATCGAGGCCGGTCGCCCGTGGCACTACGGCATCGAGGTCGGCTCGAAGCCCGAGATGTTCGCGGGGCTCGCGCTCCACACCGACAACGACTCGCTCATCATCTGCAACGGCTACAAGGACGACGCGTACATCCGCACCGCGCTCCTCGGCAGCAAGCTGGGCAAGAAGGTCATCCTCATCGCGGAGAAGCTCTCCGAGGTGCGCGCCATCATCCGCATCGCGAACGAGATGAACGTGCAGCCCGAGATCGGGATGCGCATCCGTCTCGTGTCGCGCGGCGCCGGAAAGTGGGCCGAATCCTCGGGTGAAAAGGCAAAATTTGGCCTCTCGACGGCGGAGATCCTCGAGGCCGCGAAGCTCATCCAGGACGCGGGCATGCCCAGTGCGTTCAAGCTGCTGCACTTCCACATCGGCTCGCAGATCCCCGACATCCTGATCGTGAAGCGCGCCGTGCGCGAGGCCGCGCGCTACTACGCGAAGCTGCGCCGCGCCGGTCATCCGATCGAGTACATCGACGTGGGCGGCGGTCTCGCCGTCGACTACGACGGCTCGCGCTCCACGTTCGACAGCTCGATGAACTACTCGGTCGACGAGTACGCGCGCGACATCGTCTGGAACATTGCCGACATCTGTGACGAGGAGCGCGTGCCGCATCCGCACATCGTGTCGGAGTCGGGCCGCGCGATCGTCGCGCACCACTGCGTGCTGGTGGTCGAGGCGTTCGGCGCCATCGAGCGGTCGCCGGGTGAGAAGGTCCTGGAGTCGCAGGTCAAGAAGGAGCACAAGCTCCTCAATGCGCTCGAGGACATCATCCTCCACCTCTCGGAGCGCGGGCTCACCGAGTCGTGGCACGACCTCCTGCACGTGAAGGAGGAGGCGCAGAAGATGTTCGAGCTCGGTCTCCTCGAGCTCGACGTGAAGGCGAGCGTCGAGGCGGATTTCTGGCGCGTGGCCGAGCGCATCCGCAAGGCGACGGAGGAGCTCGACCCCACCGAGGTCCCGGACGACCTCCGCGGACTGGCCAGCGAGTTCTCGTCGCAACATCTCTGCAACTTCTCGGTGTTCCAGTCGCTGCTCGATCACTGGTCGTTCGGCGCACTGTTCCCGGTGGTGCCGATCCACCGGCTCGACGAACGCCCGACGCTCCAGGCCTCGCTCGTGGACATCACCTGCGACTCGGACGGCAAGGTCTCGAAGTTCATCGACCGCGTCGAGGACTCGCGCGAGACGATCCCGCTGCACCCGATCGGCACCGGCCCCTACTACCTCGGCGTGTTCCTGACGGGCGCGTACCAGGACATCATGGGCGACATCCACAACCTCTTCGGCCGCGTCAACGAGGTGCACGTCTTCCTCGATGAGGACGAGGAGTGCGGCTACTACCTGGAGGAAACCATCGCCGGCAACACCATCGGCGAGGTCCTCCAGATGACCCAGTACGAAGCGCGCGACCTCGCCGCCAAGCTGAAGAGCCAGGTCGACGCGGCGATCAAGCAAGACCGCCTCAAGCCGACCGAGGGCATGCGTCTCCTGGCCGAGTACGAGCGGGGCCTGAAGGACCACACCTACCTGTCGTTCTAGCCCGCGGCGCTGCGGTGAGGTGGTCGCTGGAGTGAGTCTGGATCGAGGATCTTGGCGACGCCACCAGGGCTGGGGCGGGTGCGACTGACTCAGGGACGACCGGCCGCGCCCTCGATCCAGGCGTGGATCGCCTCGCGGTCGGCATCGGAGATCGGGTGTCCCTGGGGCGGCATGGTGTGCGCGACCAGCACGCGCTCACGGATGAGCGCGCGCTTGCTCTGCCAGGCAGCCTCGCTCGAGAGATCGACGCCCGAGACGCCATCCGGCTGGTGGCACGAGGCGCACGAGCGCGCGAACACCGGCGCGACCGAAGAGCCCCACGTGAGCGCGAGACCGATCGGCGCGGCGCCGCCGAGCGCCGAGTAGCGCTGGAGCTTGCCCGCTGCGATGACCCACACGTCGCCGCTGGGCGAGGCCTGGAGCTTCGCGTCGGTGGCGAGGTTCGCGCCAGTGGTCTCGGCGACGTGATCCCCTTCGACGACGCCGAGCTCCCCGCGATCGGCGAACCACACCCGGTCACCGCTCGCGACGAGGCCGTGGATGCCTTCGTGCCCCGCGTCGTACACGAGCGCGAGGGCGCCGCCGCTGTCCGCGGCGTAGACGGCGCGCGGCGTCGCCGCATAGAGGCGCCCCTTTGCGTCGAGCGCCGCCCACGTCACGCCCGGGAGCGTGAAGCGGGTGACGAGCGCGTTCGTGCCGTTGATCACGTCGATCGCGTTCTTGCTCACGCCCGCGCCGAAGCCGCCGCCACCCGCGAACATCGTGAACGTGGAGGTGGGGAACACGGCCAGCTTGCTGGCGCCGGCGAGCACCACCTGGCCGTCGAGCAGGAACCCGACCTTGCCCTTGCCCACCATCGTCGCCGAACGGATCCGCCGCCCCGCCAGCCCGTAGCGCGGCGTCACGTCCTCGAACGCGGCGAGTCCCTTGAGGCGCTGTACGCGGCCTGCTTCGTCGATGCCCACGATCCAGCGGGTGACGCCGTCGGCGGCGTCGATGGTGTCGCCAGTCGTCCAGCCCTTCACGTGGGTGTCGCGCGCGACCACCGCGCGCGCCGAGAGGATGCTCACGCCGTCGTCGGCGAAGACCGCCACGACGTCGCCCGCGTCGGCGACCGCGCTCACCTTCCCCACCGGCGCGCTGGCCGCGTTCCACTCGACGGGCCGCACGGCGAGGCTCGCCACCGCGCCCGCCGCTCTCGAGTGAGGTACCGCGCTGCAGCCCGCGAGGAGCAACAAGCCGGCGATCGACAGCGCGCACCTCATGCCTTCAGCAGCTCCCTCACGACCTCGCCGTCGCGCATGTACTTCCGCGGGTCGATGCCGAACGCCCCGAGGAACGTCGCCAGGACGTCCGGCGGAGCGATGGCGCGACTCCCATCGGTGAAGCTCTTCGCCGCCATCGGCAGCAGCTGCTCGACGTCCGTCCTGCCGAACGAGAAGTTCGTGCGGAAGCGCGGCGAGACCACGAGCGCCGAGTTGTTCGGGTAGTGGTCACGCCCCATCGCCAGGTTGATCTGCGGCGTGCGGCAGAACTCGCTCACCACGAGGATGTGCGTGTGCTCGGAGAGCTTCTTCCCGGTCCTGGTCGGATGCGGGGTGGCGTCGAGCGCGCGGAGGAGCGTCGCCACCATGTCGAACAGCTCCTGCTGGTTCTGCGCGTGCGTCTTGTAGTTGTTGCCGTGCGTGTCGAAGCTGCCGAACGTGAAGCTCACGCAGCGCACGATGTTGCGCTTCATCGCCTCGACGGCGAACGACGCGTTGACCGCAGGCCCGGCCCCGAACCGAGCCTTGTAGTTGAACTGCGGATGCAGGGTCTTCAGGCTGTTCGCGGTGAAGACCTCCTGGAGGTTCGTCCCGAGCATGCGGCGCAGGCTCTGGTACTGGAGATCCATTCCCTCGAGGACGCCAGGATACGTGGAGCGCTTCGCGAGGTCACTGGCCTCCTCGGAGAGGAGGGCCGTCACCTTGTCGCGCTCGGCGTTGGCGTCGAACAACTGCGAGCGAAAGAGCGTGCGCCCCACCGACGATACGTCGTCGACGGCGAGCGGCACCGCGCGCCGGTCCAGGTTGTCGCCCACGAACGCCGAGGGAAAGCGCAACGAGACGGTGGGGAGCAGCTGCCCGGTGCCCAGCTCGTTGGCGAGCATCGTGTCGATGCTCGAGGCCGCCACGCGTCCGCCCTGCGGATGACGACCGGTCGCCGAGTAGGTCGAGCCGTCGGGATGCGCGACGGTGTTCATGGCCAGGCCGTTGATCACGGTGATGCGGTCCGGCAGCTCGGCGAGCGCGCCGATGCCGGGCCCGAACACCAGGTTCGAGCCCCTGGGGCGCACGAGCTCGAACGTCTTCGTCGCGCCGTCGAGCGGCGCATCGGCCCACAGCCGGACCTGCCCCTTGTCGGTGTTGTCGGTGGAGGCCGGGCTCACGATGCCCTTCGCCTCGTTGCGAGGATCGGACCAGAGCGTGACGTCCCAGCCGCCCGAGGCGTGGATGAACACGAAGAACTCGCCCTCGTTCTCCTTCGTCGCGGCCTGCGCGAGCGCGGTGAGCGGAGACCCGGTCAGCGCCGCGATGGCGCTGCCGGAAAGGACCTTCAGGAACCTGCGGCGGGTGGTCATGCGGGTCCTCAGTACAGGTGGAACTCGGGGTGACGAACGAGCCCGTAACAGACCGCGGCCCACGCGGCCTGATCGGGGGTGAGCTTCGACTTCGGGAGCGTCTTCGCGTGCGTCGCGGCGATGTCGCGGTAGAGCGCGAGGTAACGGGGCGCGCGCTCCTTCGGCGCCAGCGCCGCGGGGTAGCCGAGGAACGTGCGATGCAGCACGTCGAAGCGGGTCGCGAACTGCGCTTCGTCCATCGCGCCGGGCGCCGGGTCGAAGGCGAAGATCACGCGCTCCTGCACGGGCAGCGCCGTCGCCTTGGGCCCGCCCGCCTTGCCCAGCATCGCCAGATCACGCTCCGCCGCGCGATCGCAGAGCGCGATGCCGAGGCGCTCGAAGGCCGCCACCATGAGCGCGTTCGTCTGCGTCTGGCGCGGGATGTCGAGGCGATAGTCGGGGAACCCGAGCGACGAGACGTAGTCGTCCCAGGTGTCGAAGAGGTTGTTGCCCTCCGCGCCGCGCGCCTTCTGCTGCGCGGCGTCCGGCAGGAGGCCGCCGAAGAGCTGGAGGTACGTCCGCATGTAGACCTCGGGCGGCACCATGCGCAGCTCCGCCTTCGGCGTCGTGTCCCGGTCGATGGTCTCCTTGGCCACGAGCGCGCCGGCCGGCGTGCCGACCACGCGCTCGACGGGCCGCGCCGCGCAGCCCGCCGCGAGCAGCGCGATCCCCATCAAAACCGCCCTCACTTCGCCCCCGCGTCGGCCGCAGGCGCCGAGGTCATGTTGTTTGCCTTGCGGTACTCGCTGGAGCGGATGATGCCGCGCACGAGCGTCTTCATGCGGAAGCCGGAGGCGACGAACTCCTTGTCGAGCGCGGTGAGCAGCGGCGCGTCGTCGGCGTTCGTGGGGCGGCCGAGGAACGACGAGGCGACGCGCTGGACCGCGCACTCTGCGAACTCGGGCATCTTCGTGATGTCCTGGCCCGCGCCGGCGGCGGCGGCGTCGGCGTGCGCGATCGAGCCGTAAGCGCTGCGCAGGGTCGCGCCCTTGTCGTCCGCGAACGCGACGTCGTAGAGCGCGTTGCAGTTGCCGTTCAGCTTGCCGCTCTTGTCCTTGCGGCAGGCGGCGCTCACTGCGGGAAAGTTCGTCGCTGGCAGGAACACCGAGCTCGAGGGCTCGATGCGCGCGAAGTACGCGGCGAGCGGCTCGAGCGTCGCGTGGCAGGTCTGGCAGCCGGGCCGCTTCATGAGGTTCGGCTCCGTCGAGGGCGTGAGCTGCGCGTTCTCGGCGACGAACGACTTGCAGAGGAACGCGTTGTAGAGCACCGCGCCGCGGGCGCGCGCCGTCGCGTACTTCTGGAGGAACATCGACGTGGTGAGGATGCCCGCCGCGCGCGGCCCGCGATCGGGCACCATGCGCCACGTCTCGACGTCGTGCGGCATGAGGTCGACCGGCACGTTCTGCGGCTCGAACAGCGGCGCGAGCTCCTCGTTCATGCCGAACGCCGTCTCGGGCCCGCAGCAGCTGGTGCGCTGCATCGTCTTGTAGAACTGCGCGAGCGGCCCGTTGACGAACGACTGCCGACCCACGAGGATCTGCCGGAAGTCGCGGTCCTTCTCGAAGAGATCGTCCAGGAAGTGCACGGCCTCGCGCGACCACCAGTACGGGTACCAGCGCTCGGCCCGCTGCTTCACGAGGTCGAGCGGCTGGCCGGGCCCGAGCGGCATCTTGTTCGGGAAATAGAACGCGTTCGTCGCGCCGTTGCCGTCGTTCGGGATGCACCGCTCGAGCCCCACGCCGCAGCCGCAGTCGATGCTGTTCTCGAGCGCGGATCGCGTGTCACACGAGATGGGCTCGCCCTTGTGCTGGAGCGCGAACGGTTTGTCGATGGGCGGCGGCTTCGAGCGACCGCCGGGCAGCTTCTCGTCGGCGGGGGCGTTCTTGAGTCGGCCGCTCGTGTGGACGTGACCGAGGTCCTGGGTCTGCGCCTCCTCGCGGCACACGCGGACCGCGATGGTGGGCTTTCCATCGGCCTCGTTGAGCAGCGTCTCGACGGGCCGGTACTGCGGGTCGGGATCCTTCCACGACTCGCCAAAGCGCTGCGAAGGGTAAGGGCTCCGGTAGTCGCGATAGAGCCACCACGGATGCACGAGCACGGTGCGCGCCTCGAGAAGCTTCTTGGGGAGCGCCTTGGGCGTGGCGCCAACCGACGGCGCGTTGGGACGGATCACGACGCCCGTCTCGTCGGGCGCGAAGCAGAACTCACCGTCGATCGACGGCTCTGCGCGGCGCTGGTTCTGACGGTAGTAGACGTAGACGCTCTTGCCGTCGTCCTGGAGGACCTCGTGGCGGAACAGCTGCGCGGGCGCGGGAGAGAAGTTCAGGTTCGGCTCGAGCCGCAGGAGGTCCATGTAGATGCGTGTGAGCCGCTCCACGTACGCAGGCCCCTGGAGATGCCCCTCGATCCAACGATCGAAGTCGAAGTCCGCGCGCTCGAATGTCGCGACCTCGCCGCGCGTGGGCATCCGCCCCAGCAGGTCGATCGAGGCGATGCGGAAGTGGCGATAGTCGTCGAGCGTGCGCGGCGCCACGGCGGGGGGCGCGCTGCTCGCGCCGCGCGTGAACGCCACGCCAGCGGCGAGTACGAGCGAGCAGAAAAGGAGAGGCCAGCGCAACGATCGAACTCCTGAGCTCGAGGGATGAGGAAGGGAGAGACGCGGCACGCCACAATGTCCGACGACGCCCGGAGGACGCAATTCGATTCGCCTCCATTAACTTTGCGTCATGCGCGCAGGCGAGTCGGTAACGTGCCTGCGCGGCATGCACGATGATCCGTTCCGTCCCTTCTTTCTCGACCGCAACGCGCTACGCGCGCTCGCGCTCTCGAGACGCGACGCCTACCGGACGCAGCCGCCCTACCCGCACGCGGTCTTCGATCGGTTCCTCGGCGCCGAAGCCGCGACCCTCCTCGCGCGCGCGTTCCCCGGTCCCGATCACGCCGGCTGGATGCGGCGTGACTACCGCGAGCAGTCGGCACGGCTCGGTCAGCTGCAGCGCAGCGGCTTCGAGGGCGTGGCGCCGATCGTGCGGCATCTCCTCGCCGAGCTCTCGAGCATGGCCTTCCTCGAGTTTCTCGGAGCGCTCACCGGCGAGGGAGGGCTCATCGCGGATCCGCACTTCCGCGGCGCAGGCCCCGCCCTGACGCTGCCGGGCGGGCATCTCGCGCTGCACGCCGACTTCAATCGTGATCGCGCGCGGCACCTCGAGCGCAAGGTCACCGTCCTCTACTACCTCGGCGAGGACTGGGAGAGCGCGTGGGGCGGCGGCCTGGAGCTGTGGAACGAGGCGCGGACGTCGTGCGAGGCGAGCTACCTCCCGGTGCTCGATCGCCTCATCGTGATGGCGCACGGCGACACGTACTGGCACGGCCATCCGGCGCCTCTGGCGTGCCCGGAGGGCCGCTACCGCGCGTCGGTCTCCGCGTACTACTACGTCGCCGCCGCGCACCCCGACGAGGAGAAGGCGCACGGCGCCATCTGGGCGTGACCGTCAGATGATCAGGAGCCGTGCGGCTTGAGCTGCGCCTGCTCGAAGGGCGGCGAGATGACGTGCAGGAGGGCTGGCAGGAACAGCAGCGCGGCGAGCACGCACGCGGTCTCGCCCATGATCGAGAGCTTGCCGAACGACTGCAGCGCCTGGTTGTCGGCGAACAGCAGCGAGCCGTAGCCGATCACCGTCGTGTAGCTGCACAGCGTGACGGCGCCGAGGTGGAGCTTCACGGCGCTCGTGATGTCACCGCCGAGGAGGCGTGAGCGGTCGTAGATGTTGAACGGGTACTCGGAGCCGATCCCGAAGGTGATCGGCAGCGCGATGAAGTTCAGGAAGTTGAGCCGCATCCCGAACATCGCGGCGAGGCCGAGCGTCCAGGTCACGCCGAAGACGAGCGCGAGGAGCACGGCGAACGCGCCGCGGCGCGACGCGGTCGCGAGGATGACGACGATCATGACCGCACCGAAGGAGACGCCCGTGGCGAGAGGCCCGTCCCGCTCGAGCGACTTGATCATCTCCGCGAACACCGTGGAGCGGCTCGCGGTGTCGACGCGCGTGCCGTCGGGCAGGACGATGCCGTCGACGGTCTTGGCGATGCGCAGCAGGTTGTGCCCGTCGTTGCGCGAGACCGTGGTCTTGTAGCGGATGTAGAACGGCGTCCCGATCGTGCCGTCGCGCTCCTGGAAGCGCCGCAGCACGAACGTCGGCAGGTCCTTGGGCGTGATCACGTGCAGCCGCTCCGGCGGCGTGGTCTCGCGGAGGTTTTTCGCCTCCGTCTCGGACATGCGCGCCATGACGCCCGGCGTGAGGCGCTCGCGGATGCGCGTGAGCACCGCGAGCTTCGCCTCCTGCTCGGCCGGGGTGCCCGGGAGGTAATCGTTGATGGTGACGATCTCGTCGATGAGCGAGCCCTCGGGATCGACGGCGTCGTTCGCGAGGATCTTTGCCTTCACGATCGGGACCTGCTCGGCCTTGTCAGCGAGGACCACCGCGCCCTCGTTCGCCTTGCGGCCCTCGAGGATGTCGTTGCCCTTCTGCGACCACTGGAAGGCTCCGCTCGAGCGCGCGTTCTTCGAGCCGAGCTTGTCGAAGTCGTATTCCCAGGGATCCTTGAGGAACCCGGGCAGCCGCCACACCGCCAACACGGTGAGGGCGACCGCGACGAGGACGAACGTGCGTGGCCAGCGCGCCGACGCGTTGCCGACCACGCGCGAGACGACGCCGCGGCTCCCGTCGTCGGCGACGCTCGCCTGCGCTTCGCGCATGAACGGCGGCAGCCTCGACTGGAGCTTCTCCACGAGGACGATGAGCGCCGGCAGGCACGGGATCATCGAGACCCACACCAGCAGCATCCCGAAGAAGCCGATGATGCCGAACTGGCTGAACCCGCGGAAGCGCGTGACGGTGAGCGAGCCGTAGGCGATGGCGGCCACGCCGGCGCCCACCAGCTCGGCGCGGAACGCGTTCCACACCGCCTCGCGGCGCGCGACGTCGGGCGTCATGCCGCGCGCGCGGAACTCCTTGTACCGGGAGTAGAGGACGATCGGATAGTTGATGCCGTTGCCGAGGATGATCGCGCCGAGGAACGCGCCCGACGAGTTCACGAAGCCGTACTTCGCGGTCGCGAACGCGTAGGCGCAGCCGACGCCGAAGAGCGGGGGGAAGAAGACCAGCGGGATCGCCCACAGCGAGCCGTAGAACCACACCACGCCCACGATGATGAGCGCGGCGGCGATGCTGGTGGCGATGAGCGCCTCGCTGATGAGCGAGTCCTTCTCGGCCTTCGCGTTCGCGATGTCGCCGCCGAGCCCGACCACCATCGCGGGGTGGAAGCTCGCGGGCTTCAGGCCATCGACGAGAGCGTGGACCTCCTTCAGGAGCCCTTCGTCTTCCGAGCCGCCCATGCCCGCGCCGTTCGAGACCACCCACAGCACCATCCGCGTGCCGTCCTGGGTCGCGAAGTAGCCCGTGGGGAAGTCGTCGCGCTCGGTGGCGCGGGACTTCCACTTGGTGCGGTACTTCTCCATGCCGAGCGTGCCCTCGGCCTTCTCGCCCGTGCTCTCGAGGTCGTCGACCATGCCGCTCGAGATCGCGATCTGGTGATCGAGGGTCTGGTCGGCCTCCTCGAGCTCCTTGACGTCGACGTAGAGCCACTTGTTCTCTTCGAAGAAGCTCCGGACCTCCTTCGTGTTGGTCTCGAGGAACGCGATGCGCTCCGGCCCGCAGTTCGCGGTGCACTTGTTCCGCTCGTCGATCTTCGCCTGGAGAGCGGCGGTCGCGGCGTCGACGAAGCGCTCGTTCGCCGCGCGCTCCGGCGACTCGACGACGATGGCGATGGTGGCGCGGCCACCGATGCGCTTGAGCCGGTGCTCGAAGGACTGGAAGCCCGGGCTGTCGCGGGGCAGCAGCTCCATGACGTCGCCTCGGATCTCGAGGTTGCGCGCGTAAGACCAGCAGGCCGCGAGGAGGATCAGCGCGATGCCGACGACGACGCCGGGCCGCCGGCCGCCGAAATCGACCATCGCAAAGACGATGTCCTTGATCCTCGAACGCTGGGTCTCGGACGTCTCCTGCATCGAATCCCCCGCCTTACCACCGTCTGCGGTACGACGGGACCGGAAGGAGCCCCCGCGGCTAGCGCGTGCTCGCGATCCGGAGGGCGGGGAGGACCTCGCCGATACCGTCGACGATGAACTGCACGGCCACCGCCGCCAGGACGAGGCCCATCACGCGCTCGAGAACGGACAGGCCCGTCTTGCCGAGGCGCCGCTCCGCCACCGAGGCGACGAGCAGCACGAGCAGCGTCGCGAACGAGGCGAGCGCGATGGCGATGTAGATCGCCGTCTTCTGCCAGACGGTGTCGACCCCTGCGGTCTGCATCATCGCGTTCGCGATCGCGCCCGGCCCGGCGAGCATGGGAAAGGCGAGCGGGAAGATCGCGATGTCGTGGCCCTGGCTCTCGGCGAGCTGCTCGGGGGACGAGCGCTTCATGGCGGGCTGCGCGCGCAGCATGTCGACGGCCATGAGGAAGAGCAGGCAGCCGCCGGCGATGCGAAAGGCGCCGAGCGAGAGCCCGAAGAAGTGCAGGATCGACGGCCCGACCGCGGCGAAGATGGTGAGCGTGACGAACATCGCGGCGCTCGCCACCACCGCGGTCCGGCGGCGCCGCTCCGGCGCGTAGCCCACGGTCATCGCGAGGTAGACCGGTACCAGACCCAGCGGGTCGGCGACGGAGAACACGGCGGAGAACGCGGCGAGGATGGCCCGGAGCACGGGCGGCAATCTAACGCTTCGTGCGGCGCGCGTCCTGGAACGTTCCGAGGAGCACGTCCCAGAGGGGTGAGCTCACGCCGTAGCGCGCAGGCTCGTGATCGTGGTGGTGCAGGAGGTGGTAGCGGCGCATCCACCCGGTGATGCCCGTGGTCTTCTTCGTGTGGTGCACGACGTAGTGCACGCTGTCATAGGTCACGTAGCCGGCGAGGAAGCCCGCGAAGCCCGCGTCAAACCCGCCGCCGCCCAGGACGACGTGCGTGAGCAGGAAGACCGCGCTGGCGATGGGCACGCTCATCATCGGCGGCAGCACGAGGCGCGTGGGGTCTCGCGGGTACTGGTGGTGGTAGCCGTGCGCGAGGAAGCCGGCGACCTTTCCGTCACGCGTGTCGGCGAAGGTCATGTGGAAGACGAAGCGGTGCACGAGGTACTCGACGAGTGTCCAGACCAGCCACCCGGCCGCAAACGAGGCCGCGTGGCTCAGGATCTTGCCCGGCCGGTGGACCGAGACGAGGATCGCGAGGGCGATCGGTGTGTAGATGACGAGCGGGAACGCCGGGTGCGCGCGCGCGAGCGTACGGTCGACCCACGGCTGGCTGAGCACGGGGATCCCGACGCCTCGCGGGGGAGTCCCCAACGCCGCCTTCAGGCACTCGCTGCTGAGCCAACGTTCGGGAATGCGCATCGCCATCGCCCTGCCGGTTGAGATGCATCATCCCGGCCGGAGGTTGCGGTGTCCAGCCCGTCGCGGGGTTGTCAGCTCGCCGTGACGAACAGCGCCGTCGCGAGCCCAGCCAATGCGACACTCATTCCCAGGACGCGCAGGCCGATCCATCGCTGGGCGGACAGCTCCGTGCGGTCGAAGCTGCCCCCGAGCCAGCTCAACCTTGTCTCGATGCGAATGGTCGACGGCGGCCTCCGGCACTCGCTGAACCGCGTCGCCACCGAGCTGCTGTACTTGCCGATGGCGGTCGCTCGGTGCAGGCGCTCACCGCCGGTGCGCTCTTCGGCCTGGGCATGGCAGGCCTGCTCTCGCCGCAGTTCCTGGCGGGCATCGTCGTGGTCCTCTGCCTCGCGTGGGCGATGGTCGCCGCGACGCTCTTCCAGGCCATCGCCGCCAGCCGCCAGCCGCCGGCTCGACCAGGGCGCGGAGACGATCGCGCTGCTGGCGAACGCAATGCGCGCCATCAAGAATCCACGCTTCGTCCCTTACCTCGTGGGGCAACTTGGACGGCGGCCCGGCCGCGAGGCGGTGCGCCAGGCGCTGATCGCGATGGAGGAGGTCGGGCTCACCGCGCTCGCGGCTGCGCTCGTCGACCCGGCGTTGCCGTCGCCGCTCGGCTTCGTCGATCGCGTATTCCTCCTGCATGGCCTAGCGCTGCTGGCAGGGGCCGAGATGCAGGCGCTCGCGAACCTCGCCGAACAAGCCGAGGAGATCGCTCTCGCGGCCGGCGACGCGCTCGACCCGCACCACGTGAACGATGCGCTGCACGTGGTGGTCAGCGGCCAGATCACCGCGTCGGTGCCGGGCGGAACGCGCGTCCGGACGTACGGTCCGGGGCGGCTCGTCTTCGGCAATGCCGCCGCGGGCGCGAAGGACCTCGGCCATGACACGCGCGCCGGCGAAGGGACGCGCGTCCTCCTCCTCGTGCGCGAGGATTTCTACGACGTGCTCGAGGAGCACTTCGCGATCGCCCGTTCGACCCTCCGCGCGCTCGCAACCGAGCGCGAGGTCCTGGTGGACGAGAAAGAAGCGGCGGGCGCAGGGTGGTACCTAGGTGACCCACAAGGTGGGTAAATTCAGTACGTTTTTGGGCGGCTTCACCGGAAAAACGCTGTCATTTCCTGCAGCGGATCCCTGGCTTGCCCCGTGCTGGAGGGGTCATCGATGCTCTCCTCCTCCCGCCTCGCGCTGATCCTCGTCGCCCTCGTGATCGCCCCGGCCTGCGCGGCGCCGCAAGAAGATGAGGAGACCGTCTCCGGAGAGGACGAGCTCCGTCTCTTCCCCAGCAAGCCGGCCGAGAAGGCGGTGCTCCCCGCGAACTACGACTCCCTCTCGGGCCTCGCGAAGCAGAAGCTCGCCGGCGCCATGATCCGCGAAGGGCAGTACTGCGCGAAGGACGACTCCGCGAGCGTCTGCGGCGAGAAGCTTCCCACCGGCGGCATCGGCTACCTCGCCTCGGCGGTCCCCGCCCTCTTCTCGCTGAAGCCGACCTTCAACTTCGCGAGCGACGAGGCCCCCGAAGGCCGCAAGAAGATCTTCCACCCGTTCGGCGTCGCGGGCGAGGCCGAGTTCACCGCGGACTACGCGGACCGCCCCACCGACGCGTCGATCCATCGGTCCGGTCCCTACACGGGCGTGCTGGCAAACGGCGGCACGCCGCTCCCGCTGATCCTCCGGATGGCGCCTGGCGGCGGGCCCAACCTCATCCCCGGCGCGTCCGTGAAGTTCCTCATCGACGGGCAGCCCTCCCGCAATTTCGTGGCGATCCACGACTTCGGCGGCGTCCCCAAGAACAACTGGAATTATTTCCAGCAGGACATCGGGCACATCTATCCGGACGTCCCCTACCTCATCAAGAAGTACTTCGAGACCGTGACGAAGGATCCGAGCCACCTCCCGATCGACCACCTCGGCGAGGTGTCGGCGAGCGGCGCGGCGGTCCCGGCGGCGCGCCAGTCGGTGCCTTACGAGATCGTCCTGCGCGGGAACCCCGCGGTCGCCAAGCGTTTCCCGAACACGGATCAGCACGACTTCCGCTTCGACCTCACGCGCATCGAGCCCGGCACCGCGGTCTATGACGTGATGGCGCGTGCGTCCGAGACCGACAAGACGTTCGAGAAGCTCGGTACCATCCGCACGAAGAGCGCGCTCGTCGCGAGCTCCGGCGGCGACAAGCAGCTCTACTTCAAGCACCCCGGCGCGAAGTGAAAACGGCGTGACCGAGGCGCTCGGCGTGGCGCGCTTCGCTCGATACCGCCATACTGTGTCGACCTTCCGTCATGACCCGACCCGGCGATCCGCCCCCGCATCCGCAGCCTCACGACGCCGCGCCCGCTAGCCCCGCGACCGTCCTCGACCGCGTACGTCCCACCGTGGTGCGGAGGCGCGTATACGAGCCGCCGCCCACGGCTCCCGGCGCCGGAGCAGCGCACGCCGGAGCGACCCACGTGATGCGTGGCGACAACACCGATGACGACGAGAACGGCCCGCCGTCCTCGGTGAACGTGGCGCGAGCGCTCGCATCGCTGCGCGTCGACGAGCTGCGACGCCTCGAGGAGATCGTCAGCGCGGACGATGATCCGCCCGTCCCGTCGGTGCGCGCCGTCCCGGTCGCCTCGGCGGTGCCGACCCTGCGCATGGGCCCGTCGATGGCACTGCCGGAGCTCGCGAGCAGCATGGGCGTCGTGGACGAGGACCTCGTCACCGCGCTCGTGACCCACGGCTTCTTCTCGGTGACCGCGACCTCGGTGCTCACGCGCGAGACGGGGCGCGCCGCCGCGGGAATGTTCGGCTGGACCGTGGTCGATGACGACACGCTCGTCCCGCGCGCGCCGCGGTCCGCGAAGAAGGCGAAGAAGGATCCCGCTCCCGCCGCAAAGGCGGCGGCGAAAGCCGCGGTCCCCGCGTCCAACCCGAGCCCGGCGTCCTCGAAGGCGAAGCCAGCCGCGAAGCGCACCGGCCGCCGCGGCGGGTAGCACGCGCGCACTTGTGGGATCGGAGCGTCAGCCGGCGGCCTCGAGGCCCTCTTCGATAACGTCTCGCAGCCGAGCGGGATGGCGTTCGTCGTCGTCCAG
>JAYTHX010000333.1:0-3862 GCA_043732195.1 Polyangiaceae bacterium | reverse complement strand
TCCTCGAGCAGAACACTAGCCGCGCGTAACGAGCGCCTCCAGCACTTTCCGTGTTCCCCCGCGGATTGCCGCGCTTGACTCGTCCCCGAGCCTTTCCTACTTGCACCGCGTCGTTAGCACTCAAGAGCCGCGACTGCTAACACGCGGCCTTGGGCGTCTGGCGCTGTCACAAAACCAACCGTCGTTTCGAACGGAGAAAGAGCATCATGGCGTTTCGTCCCCTGGGAGACCGCGTCCTCGTCAAGCGCGTCGAGGAAGAAGAAAAGACCAAGGGCGGGATCATCATCCCCGACACCGCCAAGGAGAAGCCCCTCGAGGGCATCGTCGTGGCTGTCGGCTCCGGCACGATCCTCAAGAACGGCAAGGTCGTCCCCATGGACGTGAAGGCCGGCGATCGCATCCTGTTCGGCAAGTACACGGGCACCGAAGTCAAGGTCGACGGCGAAGACCTCGTCCTGCTCCGCGAGGACGACGTCCTTGCGGTCTTCAACGCGCCCACCAAGTCCTGACCTGAGAAGAGAAGAGAGAACACCATGAGCGCAAAGCAGATCGTCTACAGCCGCGGAGCCCGCGGCCGCATCCTCCACGGCGTCAACGCCCTCGCCGACGCGGTGAAGGTCACGCTCGGCCCCAAGGGTCGCAACGTCGTCATCGAGAAGAGCTACGGCGCGCCGGTCGTCACCAAGGATGGCGTCACGGTCGCGAAGGAGATCGAGCTCCACGACAAGTTCGAGAACATGGGCGCGCAGATGGTCCGCGAGGTCGCGTCGAAGACCAGCGACAAGGCCGGCGACGGCACGACCACCGCCACCGTGCTCGCCCAGGCGATCTACACGCACGGCCTCATGCTCGTCGAAGCCGGTCACAACCCGATGGAGATCAAGCGTGGCATCGACCTCGCGGTCACCGCGATGGTCGCCGAGATCAAGAAGGCCTCCGTCCCCACGAAGGACAAGGAGCACATCGCCCAGGTCGGCACCATCTCCGCGAACGGCGACAAGGCCGTCGGCGAGATGCTCGCCGCCGCGATGGAGAAGGTCGGCAAGGAAGGCGTCATCACCGTCGAAGAAGCGAAGGGCATGGAGTCCGAGCTCGAGGTGGTCGAGGGCATGCAGTTCGACCGCGGCTACCTGTCTCCCTACTTCGTGACCAACACGGAGAAGATGACCGCCGAGATCGACAACCCCTACATCCTCATCAGCGAGAAGAAGGTCTCCCTGATGCAGGACATCATCCCGCTGCTCGAGCAGATCGCCAAGGAGGCGCGCCCGCTCATCATCATCGCCGAGGACGTGGAGGGCGAGGCGCTCGCCACGCTCGTCGTCAACAAGCTCCGTGGCGCGCTCAAGGTCTGCGCCATCAAGGCGCCGGGCTTCGGTGATCGCCGCAAGGAGATGCTCCAGGACATCGCGATCCTCACGGGCGGCAAGGTCGTCTCCGAGGACCTCGGCATCAAGCTCGACACGATCACCGTCAAGGACCTCGGCACCGCCAAGCGCGTCACCGTGGACAAGGACAACACCGTCATCGTGGACGGCGCGGGCGAGGCCAAGGACATCAAGGCGCGCACCGAGACGATCCGCATGCAGATCGAGAACACCACCTCGGACTACGACAAGGAGAAGCTCCAGGAGCGCCTTGCGAAGCTCGCGGGCGGCGTCGCCGTCATCAAGGTCGGCGCGTACACCGAGACCGAGATGAAGGAGAAGAAGGCGCGCGTCGAAGACGCGCTCCACGCCACGCGCGCGGCCGTCCAGGAGGGAATCGTCCCCGGCGGCGGCGTCGCTCTCCTCCGCGCCAGCGCGGTGCTCGACACCCTCAAGGCCGAGGGCGAGCAGCAGTCCGGCATCAACCTCGTTCGTCGCGCGGTCGAGGAGCCCCTCCGCCAGATCGCGAAGAACGCGGGCCACGAAGGCTCCGTCGTCGTCGAGAAGGTCCGCAGCGGCCAGGGCGCGTTCGGCTTCAACGCCGCGACCGAGACCTACGAGGACCTCGTCAAGGCCGGCGTCATCGACCCCGCGAAGGTCGTTCGCTCCGCGCTCGAGTTCGCGGCGAGCGTCTCGGGCATGATGCTCACCACCGAGGCTCTCATCGCCGACAAGCCGGCCAAGAAGGCGGCCGGCGGCGGTGGCGGCGGCGGCGGCGGGATGGGCGGCATGGGCGGGATGGGCGGCATGGGCGACTTCGACATGGACTGACCCGGCACGCGCTTCGGTCCTTCGACCGAACGTGAATCGAACGAGCCCCGTTGCCATCAGGTAGCGGGGCTTTTTCGTGATGGCACGCGATCGGCCGGCGCGGAGAAAGCAAGGCCGTGGGGGCGCGCTTTTTGACTCGGTGGAAATCGAGGCGATAAGCTCGTTGCTGTCGATGATCCGCAACGTGGACACGCGGAGAGCGCCTTGCAGCTACGCGTAGTCGGCTGCCACGGCGGCGAGACCCCGAAGCACCGGACGAGCGCGTTCGTGCTCGATGAGCGTCTCGCGATCGACGCCGGCTCGCTCACCAGCGGGCTCGACCTGAAGCTGCAGTGCCAGCTCGAGGCGGTGCTCGTCTCGCACGCGCACCTCGATCATATCCGGGACCTCGCCACCATCGCCGACAACCGCGCGCAGTATGGCTGCAAGCCGCTGCTCGTGGTCGGGACCGTCGCCACGCTCGACGTGCTCAAGCGGCACTTCTTCAACGGGCTCGTCTGGCCGGACTTCACCGCGATCCCGACCAAGAAGAACCCGACCATCCAGTACAAGGTGCTGAAGCCCGAGGTCCGCATCGAGGTGGCGGGCTTCGGCGTCCGCGCGATCGAGGTGACGCACACCATCGATACGTGCGCGTTCATCATCGACAAGAAGGGCGCGTCCGTCGCGTACAGCGGCGATACCGGTCCGACCGATCGACTCTGGGAGGTTCTCAACGAGGAGAAGGACCTCCGCGCGCTCCTCATGGAGGTCAGCTTCCCGAACGAGGAGCAGCGTGTCGCCACGTCGAGCGGGCATCACACGCCGCAGACGCTCCTGCCGGACCTGATGAAGTACGAGCGCCCGCAGGACCTACCGACGCTGCTCTACCACATCAAGCCGGCCTTCCAGGCGGTGGTCGAGAAGCAGTGCGCGAAGCTGAAGGGCCTGAACCTCTCCGTCCTGTCGCTCGGCGACCAGCTCCTCCTGTAGGAGCGCTTCGGGATTGCGCGGTGCGTCGAGAGTGGTGGAGCGCAGCGGGCGAGGGTGCTATGTCCGCGGGCCCCCTTGAGCGACGCACCCGCAAAGACTGGCGACGAATTCCCGGTACCCGGCCTCGAAGAAGACGAGGAGGGAACGCGGGTCGTTCGCGAGGAGCTGAAGCTCCTCAGCACCGTCTACAAGGCGCTCGGGCCTGATCCCGCGCTCGCCAACGTGGACGGTCAGCCGAAGGCCGGCCCCACGCTGAACGAGTCGCTCGCCGACGACGATCGCAAGCTCGTCGAGCTTCGCGAGCTCGCCGCCGCCGCGAAGCCCGATGACCTCCCCGCGCTGCTCGAGCAGATGCACACGCTCGGCGCGGTCCGCGCGCATCGCGGCAAGAGCACCATCGGCTCGATCGACCGCAAGAGCCCGTACTTCGGCCATCTCCGGCTCGACGAGACGTACACCGTTCGCGGCGGAGGCGGCGTCGAGAAGCAGCGCCGCCGCGACGTGCTCATCGGCTCGAAGCAGTACCTCGACGCCGCCGCGGGCATCCGCATCGTCGACTGGCGCAACGCACCCGTGAGCCGCATCTTCTACCGCTACCGCGAGAGCGATCCCTACGAGGAGACGCTCGGCGATCAGCCGGTCGAGGGCGTGCTCGCCGCGCGCCGCACGGTCGCGATCGTCGACGGACAGCT
>JAYTHX010000332.1:0-12324 GCA_043732195.1 Polyangiaceae bacterium | reverse complement strand
GCATGGCCTCGAGGTAGGTCTCGTCGAGCGCGATGGCCTGGCGGTAGTGCTCGAGCGCCTCCTCCGAGTCGCCCACGAGCGCCGCGGTGTACCCGAGGAGGTTGTGTACCTCGGGCGACTGCGGATCGAGCTCCAGGGCACGCTTGGCGCATGCGCTGGCGCCGGGAGCATCGCCCTTCTGGGCGAGGTCCCAGCCGCGATCGAGGTGCGCGGAGAGCTGGTCCATCGCGGTTTCCTTACTCTAATCGACGTTCTGCGGAAACGGATCAAGGGTCTCATAATGCGGGAGGGGGTCTTCCACTCATCCTTGCGTTCGGAGGAACCCCCATGGTCTGTCTTTCGCTTTTTTCTCGTATTTCGCGCGATGTGATGAGGCTGAGCGTTCTCGCCGTTCCGGTGCTCTTCGTGGCCTGCGGCGGCGAGGCGGGCACCGTCGGGCCCGCGCCGGCGTCGTCTCGCGCCGTCGGATCGTCCGGCGGCGGCTCGGCGACGGGCTCGAAGGAACCTGGCGGCCCCCTGCTGACGCTCGCGCTCCAGGGCTCGGTCGCGCCGGTCGCGCACGCCGATTCGTTCGCCGCGCAGACGCCGTCCTCGCAGATCGTCGCCATCAAGAGCCTGTGGCTCTATCGGTCGGCCGAGGATCCCGCCCCGGTGAAGTTGCTCGACCTCGGCGCGAGCTCGGTCGAGACCGATCTGGTGACCGGCGTGGTGAGCGAGATCGGAACCGTGCCGCTGCGATCGCTGCCCGCCGGGACGTACCGGCTCGCGAAGGCCGGGACCGCCTACGTTCGCTACAGCGTCTCCTCGCGCATGAACGGCCCGATCACCGTCGACGGTCGCTACGACAACGTCCAGGCGCTCTCCGACGGCGCGGTGATCGACGGCAAGACCCACGCGAAGGGCTGGTACCGCTACGACTTCCGCGTCGGGGCCACGTCGTACGGCGTCCTCGAGGGCGAGAACGCGCCGATCCCGCAGATCCCGTCCGGCGGCGGCATCTCCCTCGACACCTCCGGCGGCGAATCGTTCTACGTCTTCCCGACGCTCGTCGTGATCGACCCGACGGTCGCGAACGACCAGCGCGTCGTGTGCGAGGTGAACGTGCACGAGAGCTTCCGGTGGCAGGACCAGGACCTCGCCGGCTACGCCGCGCACGTCTACGACACGACGCCAACCAGCTTCGAGCCCGTCATGGCGTTCGGTGCGAACAGCTTCACGCTGGCGCTCGAGCCGAAGTGAAGTCTTGCGGCGCGTGATAACGTGGTAGCGACGTGACATCACGCATCGTTCGCCTCCTCCTCGTCTGCGCGCTCCTCTCGCTCTGCGGGTGCCTCGGCCCCGGACTGCACTACGTCACGCAGGCGGCGGCCGGGCAGGAGAAGCTGAACGGCCGCGGCGTCGAGATCTCCGAGATCGTCGAGAACGGCTACCTCGACAAGCGCACGCGCGGGCTGCTTGCGCAGGTGCCGGAGATCAAGGCGTTCGGCGAGAAGCACGGCCTCAAGGCGACGAAGAACTACCAGCGTTACCTCTGGCTCGGACGACCCGCCGTCATGTGGGTCGTCTCGGCGTGCGACCCGCTGCACTTCCGGCCGAAGACGTGGACGTTCCCCATCGTCGGCAGCATCACCTACACCGGCTGGTTCGATCGCAAGGAGGCCGACGCGTACGCGAAGGAGCTGGCTGCGAAGGGCTGGGACGTCGACGTGCGCGGCTCGCAGGCCTACTCCACGCTCGGCTGGTTCAACGACCCCATCCTCTCGACCATGCTCGGCGGCGGTGACGACGCGCTCGGCGACCTCGCCGACGTGGTGCTCCACGAGTCGCTGCACGCGACGTTTTACATCCCGGGTCAGAGCACGCTGAACGAGAGCATGGCGTCGTTCGTCGGCGACACGCTGGCCGTCCAGTACCTCGACCAGACGCAAGGCCCGAACGGCGCGCTCGCCACGCGCTTCATGGAGAGCGAGCGGCAGAGCGCGGAGCGCGGCAAGAAGATGAAGGCCGCCTACGAGACGCTGGAGAAGCTGTACGCGTCGACGCTTCCACGCGACGAGAAGCTCGCCGAGAAGACGCGCATCGTCGAGACGCTGCGCGCCGAGCTCCGCATCAAGCGCCCGGTCTCGAACGCCACGCTCATCCAGTACAAGACCTACGGCTCGGGCCGCGACGAGATGGCCCAGCTGCTCGATCACTGCCAGGGCGACTTCCCGCGCATGCTGCGCGCGCTCGAGCGCGTGCGGCCGATCGCGGCCAAGGCGCGGCCCCACAGCGACCCGGCGTTGCTGCTGAAGCCGCTGCTCGCTGAGGACTGCTGACGCGCGATCGAGGCTACCCCGCATGATGGCCTGACGTTCTGGCAAGCGGCGGTCGGTCGGGCTGACGTCCTGTCGGCGATCGGGGATGTGACCGATGGATACCTCGCCCAAGTGCGCGATCCGAAAGGGCCGCACGCGAGGGCACACGCCTTGCGACAGGGCTCAGCATGCTAGCCAAGCCGACCCTTTCCTCCGCTCCTCTCCGTGCGTCCCTCTCGTCGCGGAGCACCGCGGTCTTCGCGGCGGTCGCGGTCCTCGCGCTCGGCTCGACCGTCGCCGCGACCGGCCTGGGTCGTCGCGCGCAAGGACGGTTCGACGAGGCTCGCGCCGTTCTCCGGGCGGAGTGCCTCGACCTCACGGGCGTCTCCGCGACGAACGCGCGGACGGGCAACCCTTGCGATCTCGAGCGGCAGGCACCGCTCGCGATGCCGGAGTACAAGATCGGGCAGTCGGCCCTCGCGGGAGCGGACGCCGCGCTGCGGATCGGCGACCGCGGCGCGGCGGCGGGCTCGCTGGCGGACGTCCTCGCGCGCGCCGACCGCGTCGACCGCGCGCACACGCTGGTGGGCTCGGTGATCGCCGGCAAGCTGATCGACGGCGTGCGCAGCCGCGTCGCTGCCGACGCCTCGCTGCTCGACGAGCCGCGCCTCGCGGAGGCGATCCGTCGCACGTCGTATGCGTCGTCGGCCCATCCGCTGGAGTCCGAGCGCCTCCACGCGCGGGCCGTCCTCGCGAGCGTCCCGGCGCAGGTGCCGCTCCGGAGCGCGGGCCTCGTCGAGTCGACCGCGACGCAGGCGATGAACGACGTGGACCAGAAGCTGCGCGCGATGGAAGTGGCGATCCAGAGCCACGACGTCGCGCGCTGCGAGTCGCTCGCCGAGCCCACGCGCGGCCTGGCGGGCCAGGTCACGGTGGGCCCGAGCATCTGCCGCATCGCCGCGAACGTGGTGGCGAGCCGCGAGGGCCTCTCGGGCCTGCGCGCACGCGCGATGGCGCGAGGCCCGAGGGTGCATCTCACCACCGCGCGCCGCCCGTGACCTGGGTCCGTGGGGGCCGGCGTCAAAGCGTGTCGCAAGGAGAGACGTCCCGTACGGTGCCTGCGCTCCAGCCACCGCCCGCCTCGTCGCGATGGATCAGGACATCCGTGATGTCCCGGCTGCAGTAGTTGAACATGCCGAGCTTCACCGTGAACACGAGGGGCGGATTCGCCCCGTCTTCCAGCGTCAGCCGCACGATGTCGTCCTTCGGCCGCCCGCTCGTCGTCCGGGTAGAGCCCGATGAGGAGGTGGGGTCGGATCTTCATCTCGCAAGCGGAGGCGCATCCGTAGAAGATCTCGTCGTCCTTCGTGCCAGCATCCGGCGCTGTCTGCGCCTCCGCCTGCGCGCTCGGCGTTTCATGTTCCGCGCAACCGATCGCGGCCAGCCAGAGGCACGCCACGAGCGACCACGCAGCACGCCGTCGACGACTCCTGGGTCTCATGGCTGGGCGAGCTCCCCGCAGTAGTCCGGGAGGCCGGGTACGGCGCGACACATCGCGGCGCAATGCGTCGCGTCGACCTCGATGTGGAAGGGAAGAAGTTCCGTCACGGTGTCGAAGCAGCACTGCTCATGTCCGGCTTGGAGCGTGCACCCCGAGCGTTCGCCATCCTCGTCCTCGCACGAACACGTCGTCGGATCTGCGGGAGCGCCAGGTCCCCGACCTCCACGACACTCGAGGGCCTGCGCGGGATGAAGGGCGAACGACAGGTCGGCGCTCGCCTGGAGCTGCGTGCGCGCGTGGAATGCTGCGAGGTCGTGGCTTGCGGCGTCGGTCGAGGAGAATAGCGTGCCCAGTCGTAGGAGAATGCCAGCGGCGAGCCGGCGTTCGCGAAGGTCACTGTAATGGTGCCGCCGCCACCGACGATTGCGAGGCCCTCGAGACGGCGCGTGAATACGATCCGGTTGGCGACGATCTGCGCCGCGGGCGCGCCGCGGCCAACCGTTCCACTCTCCGTCTCGCGATCGCCGCCGTGGTGATCCATCTCCCCGCGCTCGGTCCTCAGCTCTTCGCCCGCGCGGTCTGGTGGTCGAACCTCGGTCTCGGCGCCATCATCAGCCCGCACAGCTCGCACAACGTCGCGTCCTTCACGTTCCTCGCGCTCTGCGCGTTCGCGCTCGTGGCCGTGGGACGTCGCGGCCTGGGAGGCCGGAGAGCGCGGGGGCTACGCGCCGGCGGCATTCCGCAGCTCTCTCCTGCTCCTCATGGTGCTCGCGCTCGCCGACGCCCAGACGTTCTTCCTCTTCATGGTCCTCGTGTGGCGCAACAAGGAGCAGCTCGCGACCCAGCTCGTTCTGGGAGCGGCCGTGGCGGCGTACGTCATCGGCTTCATCGGGCTGTATCGCCTGCGGCCGTGGGGCGCGTTCCTCAACGCGCTGACGAGCCTCGTGCTGCTGCTCGTCACCGTCCTCCAGGTCACCGCGACGGACCGCGGGCTACGCCACATCGTGGAGGTGCTCAATGTCGCGCACGTCCTCGCAGCGGCCCCGATGCTGTTCTCGCTGGCGACCGGCCGATCGCTGGCGACCGTCTCGCCGCGCGTCCGCGGCGCGCTCGGCCTCGCCGCCGTGCTCGCGGTGGTGGTGGTGAGCGGCGTGTTCGCGTTCGGTCTCGACCGCGATGGGGTGTCGAGCGCGGTGGAGTGACTACTCGTGCACGACGACGCGCGTGCCGGGCTTCTCGTTCGTCGACATCACGCCGTGCCAGCCCTCGGGGACGTGCGGCTCGGTCCAGGCGAAGAGCGCCTTCGCGTCGAGCGGGGCGAGGTTCACGCAGCCGTGGCTCTTGGTGCGGCCGAACTGGTTGTGCCAGAAGGCGCCGTGCAGCGCGTAGCTGCCGTTGAAGTACATGATCCACGGCACGTCCTCGATCGAGTACGGACCGTCGCTCGCGACGTCGCCATCCATCGTGGCCGCGATGTGCTTCTCGCGGATGCGCCACGTGCCGGTGGGCGTGTGGTGGTCCTTCTCCTTGTCGGAGCGATCCTCGAGGCCGGTGGAGACCGCGGTGGCGAAGACCGGGCGGTCACCTTCGTAGGCGATGAGCGTCTGCGTCTTCACATTGACGTCGACCCACTTCTCGCCCTCCTTGAGATCCTTGGGGGCGGCGCCCGGGTTCGTCTTCACGCCTTCGGAGGCCTTCATCCACCAGCCGTCGTCCGTCTCGTCGTACGTGGCGCCGTTGATGGTGACGCTCTCGCCGGTGAGGCGGAGCACGGTGTGACGCGAGACGGGGTCGCCGGTGGTGACGGCCTTCTTGCTCGTCGACACGATGTACTTCTTCGACTTGTACTGCGTGATGACGCCGATCTGCGCCTTCGAGCCGACCTTCGCGAGATCGGGGATGTCCTTCTTCGCCTCGGGCGAGCCAGCGCCGCCGTCGGCGGTGGCAGCGAGCGCGCCCATGGCCTTCTCGTCGAGCCAGACGCCGTGGAAGTCGCTGGCCTGCTTGTAGACCATCACGCGCTCGTAGGGCGCGAGCAGGCCGCCGGTGGTCTTCCACCAGCGCGAGCCGCCGCCGCCGAAATCCTTGTCGAGGGCGAGGAAGAAGCCCTTCACCATGCGGCGCGAGACCGGGCCTTCGCCGCGGAGATCGTCGAGCGTGACCTGCGGCTTGCCGCCATCGTAGTCGCGCAAGTACCAGGGGACGCCCGCATCGAGCTCGCCGGTGACGCCGAGCGGATCGGCGCTGCCGCCCGCCCCCGTCTGCGTGTTCTTGGTGAGCGTGAGCGCGGCGTTGCCGATGGCGACGGTCGGGGTCGCGTCGCCGTCGTCGGCGGAGGCGGTCTCCTCGGACGAGCGGCGCTGCTTCTTCGGCTTCGGCGCGAGCCACGGCTCGATCTGCACGCGCTCTTCACGCGAGGGGATGGTGCGGTAGAGCGGCGTGCCGTTCGCGACGTTGTACCCGTACTGGTACGGGAGAGACGAGACCATGTCCGGCGCGTGCGGCGCGAGCTTCACGCGCGGATGATTCGCGTCGAGCGAAGCGTACTTCCCGCAGACGAACCCGCCCTGGACCAGCTCGTACCAGCCCTCCTTGCAGTTCGCCTTGGGGTGCGCCTCCGCGATGACGGGGACGCGCGAGCCCTGACGGATGTAGCCGAGGCGGACCGCGCCGGTCTTCTCGCCGGTCTTCTTGTCCTCCTTCGGCCACTCCATGTCGCTCATCACGGGCGTCTGGAGGAACAGCGCGCCGATGAGCGGGCCGTCGTAGACGGGCGCCGCGGCGTCTTTCAGGGCGGCTCGGGCGCCGGCGTCCTTGCCGTCGGGCGCGGGCTGGCCGTTGCTGAGGGTCGGAACGGCGGGCGCTACCGGATCCTTCGGCGCTGCGGGGTCGGTCTTCGTCTCCGAGCACGCGGCGAGCGCGCCGACGGCGGCGACGGCGGCGAGAGCGCCGAACGCGAGGGCTCCGGCTCGAGATCGAAGGGAACGAAAGGACATGCGACCGGTTGGCCTTCGCATGGTCGGGCCCGGGAGTCGAGCCAGCGGGGAAGGGCGGGGATGGTGATGCCAAAAGCACACGAAAAGGGCCAATTTTCGGCGGAAGTCAGGCATGCAACCCCACCGTGGAAGCGAGCGTCGTGCCAGGTCTCAAACACGGAAATAGCGTGGTTTTGCGCGGAGCTTCGCCTTACCGTATGTGTGTGATCGGGGTCATGCGTGGCTAGGAAGACGCGCCCACCGCCGTCGTCGGGGCGATCCAGCGAGCACCCGTACCGGCTCGCCCAGCAGCGCGCGGCGACCGCGCTGCGTGGCGATCCGCGGATCGGCGCGGCCGACGCGGCGCCGACCGCCCCCCACGCCACCGCCCCGGCCACGCGGGACAAAAAGAGCGGGCCGGCCCGGTTCTGGCGGGCGCGCGGGATGCGGACCGCGATCGGGATCGCGCTGGTCGTCTCCGTGGTGCTCCACGGGTACGTGACCCCGTGGAGCTTCCTGCCTGACAACTCGGGCCTGAAGATGAAGGACGTCGACGGCGAGCTGACCATCCCGGTCGAGCTCCTCGGCGAGGAGCCGCCGCCCGAGGAGAAGCCGGCGCCGCCGGAGACGGTCGCGCCGCCCGACAACGATCCCAACGCGCTGAAGGGTAAGCCGGACGCGGGGCCGAAGCCGAAGCCCGATGCGTCGGTGCCCGATGCCGCGGCGCTCGCTTCCGACGCCGCGATCGCGCTCCTTGATCAAGACGGCGGGCAGGCGGCCGCGCCGAACGACGGCGGCGCGCCCACCGACGCGGGCGAGGGTGACGCAGCGACGGACGGCGGCGGGCTCGTCGCGAGCGTCGATGCGTCGGCGCCCCCGGGCGCCGCGGGGCCGCGCGATCCGGGCGCGATGATCGGGCTGCCGGGGCTCATCAGCGCCGGCACCGTGAACGTGACGCTCATCGTGAACATCGCGGTGATCCGGACAAACCCCGTCGGCGCCCGCATGGGGCCGCTGCTCTACGCGATCCCGCAGTGGAACGACTTCATCAAGGGCTCGCAGGCCGCGGTCGATCCCATCAGGGACACCGACTGGATCCTGATCTACGGGCCCTCCCTCATCCACACCGAACGCGACGCGGTGATCGTCCACTACTCGATCGGTGACGACGTCGTCGACAACGCGGTCGAGTCGATCGCGAAGCGCTACGCGGGCGGCGGCGCGTACGACGCGGGCGTTCCGGGCGTGAGGGCCTCGCTGGGCCACGCCGACAACGCAGAGCGCGTCTTTCTGCGCGGCCAGCCGCACGTGCTGACCATCGTGCCGAAGGACAAGGCCACCGACTTCGCGAAGCTCATGAAGCGCGCGTCGATCCAGCCAAAGGTGCGACCGGGCGAGGCGCTGCGCCTCGTCGTGAAGGATCCGTGGAAGCAGATCTCGGTCCCCGGGCTCAAGTTCAACGAGTCGGTGAAGGAGCTGCGCCTCTGGGTCGTCCCGCGCGCGAGCGACGGCGGCGCCGACGTCTACATCGAGGGCGACTGCACCGACGAGGCGGCCGCGAGCGACGCCGCCGACGCGCTGTCGGACCTCATCAAGCGCCAGAACGGCATCATGGTGCGCGCGGCGACGCGCGGGCTCCTCAACAACGCGAAGGTCGAGGCGAACGGCACGCACATCAACTCGCACCTCAGCGTGAGCCAGGACCAGCTCGAGGCGATCTTGCAAGGCGTGGGCGCCTATCTCGGCGCCGCCGTGCAGCCTAGCGGAGGCGGAGGCGGCGGGCGCTGACTCGTGGTAGTCGGGGCCCATGCGAAACGTGGGTCTCGCGCTGGCGCTCGCCGCCATCGCCACATTGAGTACGATCGGTTGCACGAAGCGCGTCGAGGAGCCGCCGACCGCGGAGTTCAAGCCCACCGAGGCGCCGCCGCTGCCGCCGGGTCCCGACAAGCTCGAGAGCGTCGACGAGGTGGTCGGCACCGGCCCCGAGGCGAAGGTCGGCGACCAGGTGAAGGTGCACTACACGGGCACGCTGATGAACGGGAAGCAGTTCGACAGCTCGCGCGGCAAGGACCCGTTCCCGGTCACCATCGGCAAGGGCATGGTCATCAAGGGTTGGGACAACGGCCTTCCTGGCATGCGCGTGGGTGGCAAGCGCAAGCTCACCATCCCGTGGCAGGACGCGTACGGCGAGAAGGGCAGCCCGCCCTCGATCCCGCCGAAGGCCGCGCTCAAGTTCGACGTCGAGCTGCTCGAGATCGTGGGCGACGACGCGAAGGACGGCGGCGCGAAGGATGCGGGCGGCGCGAAGAACGCGGGCGGCGCGAAGGACGCCGGGGCCGTCACGCCCAAACTCCCCGCGCAGTTCCGGGACGCCGGCGCAAAGAAGTAGCACCGACGCCGACTCGTGGCTCAGTCGTGGAGGCTCTCGAGCGTGACGAGGCGGTCGCGCGGATCCGCGCCGAGGTGCTCGCGTAGTGAGGCGGCGAGGCTCTCGATGGTCTCGGGCGTGCCCGGTCCGAGGAGGAGCGGGCCCGCCTCGCAATCGAGCTCGATGTGGTCGTCCTTCACGGCGAAGCGCCGGATGCGCGACCATGCGCGCGCCGCGCCAGCGAACGTGACGCCGTAGTCGTCGACCGCGACGTCGAGCGGCATGGCCGCCGACACGCCGAACGCCGCCACCGCGAGCAGGCCGAGCAGGACGCTCGAGCCGATGACGAACACCGCGCTCGGGCGATGCCGCGCGAGCTGGTACCAGCCGCCGAGCACGACGACGCCGAACGCGAGCACGTGGAGCGCCGCCGAGGAGGCGAGGAAGAGGCGCGGGCGGCCCACCCGGAAGAGCGCGCGGTGCTCGGGCAGGATGGCGCGCGACGCCTCCTCCACCACGCCGTGGCGGAGCGACTTCCGCACCGCCGCGATGAACACGCCAGCGAGGACCACGTTGAGGACCACGGCGAGGATGCCGCCGCCGTCGGTGGAGAGCAGCGCATCGAAGAGGCCGTGGCTGAGCGCCGCGAGCCCGAGGAAGAGCAGCACGCGCGAGCGCTTCTCGACGAGACGCGCGCCGAGCGCGTAGCCCCAGATCGCGCCGAAGAACATGTGGGCAGGCACGCTCATGAAGCAGCGGGCGATCACGATCGGCGCGGCGAGGCGGGTCATCGCGAAGTAGCGGATGTTCTCGGCGGCGGCGAAACCGAGCGACGAGACGATGCCGTAGACGATGCCGTCGATGGGCTCGTCGAACTCGCGACGGCGCACCGCGAACAGCGCGCCGAGCATCTTCGCGCCCTCCTCGCAGAACCCGACCACCACCGTGAAGACGATGATCGCGAGCGGCAGCGCGAAGAGCTGGCCGCCGAACGTGACTACGCGCGGGTCGAGCCACGGCGTCAGATCGGCGAGCTGGAGCTCGGCCAGCCCCGCGGGGATGGTGGAGAGGCCGCCGAGCACGAACGTGAGCGCGATGAGCCACATCGGCTCCGGATGCGCGCGGTCGAAGCGGCGGATGAAGAGCAGCCACGCGACCGAGAGGAGGATGGGCACCACGTAGCACGCCGTCGCGAGCGCGTTGTTCGGCGGCAGCCCCACCGCGCCCACGCGCTTCAGCGCGGGGAGCAGCGCGGTCGTGAGCAGCTGCTTCTCGTCCTGCGCGCGCGCATACGCCTCGATGCCGCTGCCGAACGAGACGTGCAGCGCGTCGGGATCGAAGACCGGCGGGCCGAGCGACGTGCGCCCGCGCACGAGCACCTCGGGATGCCTGAGCGAGACGCGCGCGTGGGCCGCGGCGATCGCGGCGTCTGCCGGGGAGCCCTTCGTGGCACGGAGGCGCAGCGCGCCCTTGTCGCCCCAGCCCACGAGGATGCCGGGCCCGAGCTCGGCGACGGGGCGCGACCACACCACGCGCGTGCGATAGCGCGGCTCCGAGACGCCGCGCGCGGTGGGCCACACCGCCTCGGCGAGCGCGCGATGCTCGCGATCGGTGTTCCAGTGCTCGACGGCCCGCGCGATCGCAGGGTGCGAGCCTTCCCAGAAGTGCGCGACGGTGCCGTCGGGCAGGGTCTCGGACATCGCGACCAGGCCCTGCTCGTCGCGCGGGGATCCCGGCTGTGCGGGATCGGGCTCGAGGAGGAGCACGGTGCCCGACCAGGTGACGAGCTCGTCGACGCTGGGCGCGAGCGCCTCGTCCACCACGATGGTGAGCGTGCGCCCTTCCTGCGAGACGTCGGCGCCGATCGAGCCCGCCGCCATGAGGCGCCGCAGGACGAGCGCGCGCACGTCCTGCCCGAAGGCTGCGGCGCCCGGCTCGACCTCCGCCTGGTACGTGAGCTCGACGTCGTCCGTCCCGGCCACGCGCGGCGCGCACGCGCTCGCCGCGAGCGCGAGCAGCGCCACCAGCGCGAGGACGACGAGGCGCAGCGCGAGCCTCATGCGCGTCGCTTCGCGGGGCTCCTCCGCGCGGGCTTCGAGGGGGCGGGGGCCGGCGTATCACCGCGCGGATAGCTGCCCACCACCTTGAGGAAGGCGGCGCTCTTCTTCGCCGCCGCGAGCGCGGCGCCGAGCGCGGGGTCGGAGCGGTGGCCCTCGACGTCGACGAGGAAGACATACTGCCAGGGCGCCTTGCGGCTCGGCCGCGACTCGATGCGCGTGAGGTTCACGCCGGCGTCCTCGAAGTCCGTGAGCACCTTGCGCAGCGCGCCCTCGTGGTGCTGCACGCCGAAGGCGAGCGTCGTGCGGTCGCGTCCGGAGGGCGGGGCGTCGTTCTGCGCGAGGACGACGAAGCGCGTGGCGTTCTCGCGGCGATCCTGGATGTTCTTGCGCTTGATGGGGACGTCGTGGAGCTCGGCGGCGATGTCGGCTCCGATGGCGGCGGTTTGCTCGTCGGCGTGCGCCTCGCGGGCGGCGGCGGCGGTCGAGGAGGTCTGCACGACCTGCGCGCGCGGGAGGTGCTTCGCGATCCAGTTGCGGCACTGCGCGAGGGCCTGGGGATGCGAGTAGACGGTGGTGATGGCGGCGAGCGACGGCGCGCGCGAGAGGAGGCAGTGCGAGACGGGCAGCACGTACTCCTGGCGGATCAGGAGGTCTCCTTCGAGGAGCGCGTCCGAGGTCATGCTCACCGCGCCCTCGGTGGAGTTCTCGAACGGCACGACGCCGTAGGTCGCGTCCTTGCTGGCGACGGCCTCGAAGACCGCCTCGATGGTGGCGCACTCGCGGTACCGCGCCTGGAGGCCGAAGAGGTGGCGCGACGCGGTCTGTGAGAACGTGCCCTCGGGCCCGAGATACGCGACGCGCAGGGGCTCCTCGACGGAGAGGCAGGCGCTCATCACCTCGCGGAAGACGGCGCGGATGGCGTCGGGCGGGAAGCGATCGCCGCCACGTTTCACGAGGCGGTCGAGCACCTGTCGTTCGCGCTCGGGGTCGTGGAAGACCTGGATTTCCGCGGCGCGCTTCACTGCGGCGACCTCGCGGGCGACGTCCGCGCGCTCCTCGAGGAGCTTCAGGATGGTGTCGTCGAGGGCGTCGATGCGGGCGCGGGCCGGACCGAGCGCGGGCG
>JAYTHX010000331.1:0-3879 GCA_043732195.1 Polyangiaceae bacterium | reverse complement strand
TTCACGCGCGCCGACATCGGCGGCATCAGCGACACCTTCGCCTTCGACAAGACCGGCGCGAACGGCCTCGTGGCCGGTCTCGGCATCGGCTACCGCTACAAGAACCTGCGCTTCGGCGGGCGCTTCCGCGACGCGAGCACGACGCAGTACTCGCTGTGGTCGGTCATGGGCGAGGTCGGCTTCGGTCTGCCCTTCAAGCCGCTCACGCCCATCATCTTCATCCACGGCGGCTACATCTTCGACGAAGGTGTGGAGCGCTCGGTCGTCGCCTCGTCGCTGCCGCGGACGAACGTGCTCACCCCGAACATCGAGCTGAACGGGCTCGTGGTCGGCGCAGAGGTCTACGCGGCGTACTCGTTCACGAAGTTCTTCAAGGTCGGCCCGTTCATCGGCGTCGACTTCACGTTCCTGCATCGTGATCAGCCGAGCCCGCCGCAGTCGCTCCAGCCGATCAACGACAACACCGGCTCGAACGCGCTCTTCGGCGGATCCGGAAACGGTATCGGCTACATGCTGAACCTAGGGCTCCGGGTCACGGGCGATATCGCCTTCTGATCGGGACGCCTCTCTCGCCCAACGCGCTCCGCCCAACGCGCTCCGCCCGGCGCGTGTCTATACTTCGGCCATGTACCGAAAGCCGGGAACGCCGGGCGTCCTGAAGGGTGTCCTTTCGGGGCCGTATGCAGGCGGCGTTCGCCTCGTGTCGGCCACGAAGCTGCCTCGGGCAGCACGCCAGCGCCTCGCGGACGTGCTCGCGGGCCGCGCCGAGCCGACGCCGATACTCCACGAGGCGCCGGCCGGCCTGCGCTCCCGGTTCCGCGCCACGTGGGCGGCGCTCCTCGCGATGGTGGCGCTCACGACGTGCACGGCGATCGGCTTCGCGGATCCGCGGGCCGCGTTCGCCTACCAGCCGACCGTGATGATGGTTCCCTACGTCGCGGCGATGATGCTCCTCGGCTACGCGCTGCTCGCGCTGCACCGGCGCCGGGCGCTCGCCTCCGGTAGCTCGCTCGCCCCGGGGCGCTATCTCCTCCCGCTCGACGTCGTGGAGGTGCCCGCCCCGGACGCGGAGGGCGAGCAGGTGATCGTGGTCACGCCTCTGGGAGACGCCCGGGACGCGCGCGTCCGTAGCCGAGGCAAGAAGAGCGAGCTGGTGATCGTGCTCGACCGCGGCGCCGAGCTCACCTTCGCGCTCCGCGAGGAGCGGGTAGGGGAGACTGCGCTGCGCCGCCTCGAGCACGCGCAGACGCTCCTCGAGCAGCTCACCTATGCTCGCGATCTCGAGAAATCTCTCGCGAACGACGCGTTCTTCGACGTCCGCGTCGACGACTCGTGGGCCGCGGTCGCGCCCGCGGGGCCCGCGAGCAAGCGGACGCGGCGGCACCAGCGCCTGCTGCACGGGGCGGTCGCGACGACGACGACGCTCGCGGTCGCTGCTGCGCTCGGCGGGGCCGCGTTCCTGGGGCGCAACTGGGCCAGCGATCGCGCGCTCTATCTGCGCGCGCTGCGCCTCGGCACCACCGAGGCGCTCGACGCCTACCTCACGCGCGGGACCGCCCATCACGAGGACGCGTCGAGCCTGCGCGCGCGCCTCGAGCTCCAGCGCGTCGAGCTCGCGCGGCACGCGGCGGATTCACGCGCGCGCGCCGGGTTCGACGGGCTGCCGCGCGCGGCGTGGGAGCTGACTCCCGAGGAGTCGCAGGCGCGGAGCGGCACCATCGAGCGCTGCGTCGTGGCGCTCCGCGTGCACGGCTCGACCACGCAGCCGAACGCCACCCCCATTCTCGAGGCGCTCGTGCGCCGTGCGGGGCGTACCGGAGACAACGTCATCCCCGTGCGCATGTTCGCCGAGGAGAACGACCGCCCCGCGAGCGCGCCCGCGCTCGATGTCGAGCTGCGCTCGGCGACGGTGCTCTGGGCGCTCGAGCGGATCTTCTCCGAGACCTGCCCGGCGACGTTCGTGAAGCTCGCGCGTCGTCCGCTCGATCGCGCGAGCATCGGCGAGCCTGGCTTCGACGTCCGCACCGTCGTCACGTGGCCGGCGAAGCGGAGCACCTGGAAGGTCCACGGCGAGGACGTCGTCGCGCCCACCCTGGCGTTTGCGGTCACGCTGCGCGGCGTCGCCCTGGACGACGTAATCACGTTCAACCTCACGATGAGCCCGCCCGACGCACCGCCGGTCGCGGTGCGCGAGCGCAGCCTGTTCGTGGTCCCGCCCGGGGACGCGAACGTCTACCCGCTGCTCACGGCGCGCGCGTTCGACCGCCTCTACGACGAGCTCTACGGCCTCGTCTATGCCGGCGATCCGCGCGTCCCGCTGCACGAGCCCGCGTCGCGCTAGAGAGCCGGAGCCGCTGTCTAGCGATTGATGCTGTCGAAGTGCTGGACCTGCGTCTCGATGATCCGCGACAGGAACTCGGGCGCGAAGTCGAAGCCCCACGCGTAGTCGGAGGGGAAGTTCTTGCGGAGGCGCGTGCGGCCCGACTTCGGGAACTTCGCCTCGTCCTTCAGGATCGTCTCGCTCGACAGGCCGGGTAGTCCGCCGTGCTGGTGGCAACCGATGCAGTTCGTCTGGGCGTTCTTCTCGCCCTTCTCGATGTACGGGTTGCTGCACCACGTCGCGCCGTCCTTGCCCTCGTGCGTCGCAGCGAGCGCGTCGCCCAGATCGACACGTGCTCGAGGAACCCGTCCGACCCGATCTGCGTCTGGGCCGATGTCCCGCGAGGGCGCTTCGACAGCCCGCGCGTCAACCGCTGACCGAGGCGCGAGACTTTACAAGGAGGCTCGGAGCCGAGACGAGGACGAATTCTTCGACCGCAGGGGTCGAAGAATTCGTTTCTTTTCGAACTCCGTTGCTCCGAGCCTCCGGTGAATCTGGCCCGTGCTTGCGTATGAAGATGTAGGTAGAGGTGCCGCGAACCTGATCAACCGGTACGGCGTCGTGCTCGAGAAGGACTTCATCAAGCTCGAGGCCGAGTCCGAGATGTCGAACCGGCAGTCCTCGGCGCTCAACGCCGCGAACGAGTCGCTGAAGAACGGCCCTCTCAAGGAGGCGGTCGCGCGTCGTGATCGCGCCGCCATCCGCAAGGCGCTCGACGCCGCCTGGCAGCTCGACGCCGACACGATCGCGCGCATCGACAGGGTCTTCGGCGCGGGCGTCGAGCGGACCCTCGATCGCTCGTTCGTGAGCACCGCCCCGGGCAACGGCATCCTCCGCGCGGTCGACGTCCCGATCCGCATCAAGAGCGGCGCGGGCGGCCAGCTCGTGAGCGCCACGCTCGCCGACGCCACCGGCACCGGCAACTCGTTCGGCGCGCGCTCCGGTCGGCTCGCGTTCAACACCGTCGACTACCCGGAGGACGCGGCGGGCCGCCGCGCGGTCCTCAAGCGCGTCCAGCGCGTGCTCCACGACCAGGTCCCCGTGCTCGTGTCGTGGAAGGTCGACTTCAACGCGCTCACGCAGGACGCCCACTTCTCGCTCGACCAGCTGAACCGCCTCGGCCCCGGTCGCCACGGCGGCCACATGACGGTCGCGCACGACTACCAGGCCACCGTGCCGGGCATCGGTCTCCTCAAGGCCGGCGAGACTGCGACCCCAGCGCAGATGGAAGCCGCGCTCGCCGACGGGACCAAGATCGAGTTCATCCGCGTGAAGAACTCCTGGGGTGGTATCCGGCCCGACCGCTGGCGTAACGCCGCCATCCCCGGCTACCACGACCTCGAGATGGCCTACCTCAACGGTCCCATCAAGGACTGCCCAGGCGAGGACGCGCCGACCGATCCTTCGCAGTGCGTGGGCACGGTGACCCCGCTCGGCGACTTCGTCCTGCCCGCCGGTTACTGACCCGGCTGCGCGGAGCCCCTTTCTGTGCCACGATC
>JAYTHX010000330.1:0-30668 GCA_043732195.1 Polyangiaceae bacterium | reverse complement strand
GGCGCTGGCCGGTGAGGGTCTCCCAGAGCACGACGGCCGCGGAGTACACGTCCGCGCGGCGATCGATGGCGCCCTTCGCCAGCTGCTCCGGCGACATGTACGCGACCTTGCCCTTGATCTGGTCGGTGCGCGTCTCCTGCACGCGGTTCGTCGCCTTCGCGATGCCGAAGTCGAGCAGGCGCGGAACGCCGTCGGTCCCGACGTGCACGTTCTGTGGCGACACGTCGCGATGGACGAGGCCGAGTACCTGCCCCTTCTCGCTCTTTGCCTCGTGCGCGGAGTGCAGCCCTTCGAGCGCTCCGGAGATGATACCCACGGCGCAGCGAGGAGGGACGCGCTCGCCCGCCTCGCGGGCCTTCCGGACCAGCCGCGAGAGCGACTCGCCGGCGACGTACTCCATGACGAGGAAGAGCTCGCCGTCGTCCGAGACGACGTCGAGAGTGGCGACCACGTTCGGGTGGCGGACACGGGCCGCGAGGCGCGCCTCCTCCAGGAACATCGCCACGAAATCCGGGTCCTTCGCGAGGTGCGGATGGAGGCGCTTGATGGCCACCGTGCGCGAGAAGCCGACCGGCCCGAGCAGGCGCGCAAGATGGACCGTGGCCATGCCGCCGGCTGCGATCTCGCCGTACAGCGCGTACCGCCCCAGGCTTCCGCGGAAATCCGCGCTGGATTGCTCCGCCACTTGGTCAGGGAGCTTACCATCCCTGCAAGAGCCCTGAAAGCCGCAGGGTCAGCGATGATCCATGATCGATTCCGCGCGAGGGATGGCCGTGTAACACCGCGTAGCGCTTGCCGGAGCGGGCGCTCGGGTCTACGTCCTCGCCACGCATGATAGACGGGATCGACACCTCATCGACCATCCCGCAGGCCAGCCGTGGCCTCGTTCGCTTCGGCTGGGGCGTGCTCGCCTACAACCTGTTGGTGATCGCCTGGGGCGCGTTCGTGCGCGCGAGCGGGTCGGGCGCGGGGTGCGGCGCGCACTGGCCGCTGTGCAACGGCGCGGGGATCCCCGAGCTCAAGAGCCGCGCGACCATCATCGAGATGACGCACCGGGTGACGAGCGGGCTCGCGCTCGTGCTCGTCGTCGCGCTCCTCGTGTGGACGCTGCGCACGATGCCGCGAGGGCACCGCGCGCGGAGAGCGGCGATCGCCTCGACGGTGTTCGTGATGGGCGAGGCGCTCATCGGCGCCGCGCTCGTGCTGTTCGAGCTCGTCGCCCACGACGCCTCGATGAAGCGCGGGCTCTCGATGATCCTGCACCTCGGAAACACGTTCCTGCTGACGGGCGCGCTGGCCATCACCGCGTGGACGCTGCGCGGGGAGAGCGCGGCCGCGCCTCGGGCTGCGGCGACCGACGGCCCTGCCGCGCGCGCGGGCGGGATGGCGCGCGCCCTCGTGATCGCGGCGCTCGCGAGCGTCCTCGTGCTCGGCTCGAGCGGCGCCATCGCGGCGCTCGGAGACACGCTCTTCCCGGCGGCCTCGCTGCGCGAGGGGTTCGCGCAGGATCTCTCGCCGCTCGCGCACGTGTTCCTGCGCCTGCGCGTCCTGCATCCCTTCCTCGCGCTGGGGACCGGCGCGCTCGTCTTCGCCGCGGCGAGCTTCGTGCGTCTCGCGAGCCCGAACGCGCACGCGCGTCTCTTCTCGCGCCTGCTGACGCTCGCGTTCGCGATGCAGTTCGCGATCGGCCTCCTGAACATGGTGCTCCTGGCGCCGATCCCCATGCAGATCATCCATCTGCTCATGGCGGACGCGACGTGGATCGCGCTGGTCCTGATGGCGTGGGAAACGTTGGGGAAGAAGCTGACCGCCGACAGCTCACTGCTGACCGTCGAAAGCCGGGACGAGAACGCCGCGCTGGAGCTCTGATCTCGGGCTCTCGAACAACGGTCAGCTATCAGCTTCTCTCAGAGTCCCATCATGTCGAGGAACGGGCCTGCGCCGATCAAGGATGTGCCTCCGTCGACCAGCAGCGTCGATCCCGTCACGTAGCCCGCGGCTGGCGTGCAGAGGAAGAGGACCGTGCCTGCGATCTCCTCGACCGTGGCGTAGCGGCCGAGCGGGATGCGCTTCTTGAGGTTATCGGCGGCGGTGCCCGGCGCGAGGCGGCTCATGCCCTCGGTGCCCTCGACCGGTCCGGGTGCCACGCACACCACGCGGATGCCCGAGCGGCCCCATTCCAGCGCGAGATCCTGCGTCATCTTCGCGATGCCCGCCTTCGCGGCGCCGGCGTGCACCTGGAGCGGCGTGGGGACGTGCGCCTGCGTCGCCGTGATGCTCACGATGGTGCCGCCCTGCTTCGCGAGGTGCGCGAAGGCGGCGCGGCAAGCGTTGAAGCTGCCGCAGAGATCGATGTCGATCACCGCGCGGAAGCCGTTGGCGCTGAGGTTCGCGGCGGGCGAGAGGAAGTTGCCGGCCGCGCTGTTGATGACGATGTCGAGGCGGCCGAAGGAGGCGGCCGCGTCGTTCACGGCCTTCTCGAGGACCGCGTACTCGCGCACGTCGGCGGCGTGGACCGACGCGACGCCGCCTGCGCTCGTGATCTCGGCCGCGACCTTTTCGAGCTTCTCGAGCGTGCGGCCGACGAGCGCTACCTTCGCGCCGTGCTGCGCGAGCAGCTTCGCGATGCCGGCCCCGATGCCACTGCCGCCGCCCGTGACGAGCGCAGCCTTCCCCACGAGCAAGTTGGGCGCAAAGACGCTTTCCATGCGCGAGAAGCTACCAGCTCAGTGAGGCTTCCTGCCCGAGTTCGTGTCCGCGTCGGCCACGGCGGCGAGCCCCGCGAGATCGGCGAGCTTCAGCGGATGAAACGGAGGGCGCGGGGTGAACGGGAGCGCCGCTTCGCCTCCGCGCGCGACGAGCAGGCGCGCGCACAGCGCGACGCAGCCCTTGCCCTGGCACCAGCCGGTGCCGAAGCCGGTGTAGCGCTTCAGCGACTCGATGTCGTCGTGGCCACGCGTGATCGCGTCCTCGAGCTCGTGGAGGGTGACGTCCTCGCAGCGGCAGACGAGGACCTTCGCCACGGCGTCAGTTGCCCGTGTACTCGCAGCGTGCGTCGCACGTCTCGAACACCGTGACCTGCGCGAGCGAGGGCAGCTTCCCCTTCAAGGCGTCCCAGATCCAGACCGCGAGGTTCTCGCTGGTGGGGTTCTCGAGCCCGGGGATCTCGTTCAGGTAGTTGTGGTCCAGCTGATCGAACAGCGGCTTCCACGCGTCCTCGATGTCGCTGAAGTCGATGAACCATCCGGTCTCGGGGTTCACCGGACCCGCGACCGTCAGCTCGATCTTGAACGAGTGCCCGTGCAGGCGCTCGCACTTGTGGCCGGTAGGCACCTTGGGAAGCCGGTGGGCGGCTTCGAACTTGAACTCGTTGACCAGACGGACATTTCGCACCTGCAAAGCGCCCACAGTCTATCACGGACGGCGACGTTCGAGCGTGAGCGTCCACGCGACGCCCCTGCGGAGGAGCTCTGCCGTGTAGATCGACGACGGGGTGAGGCTCCGCGAGATCGCCGCCGAGCACGCGGTGGCGAGCACGAGGGGCAGCACGATCGCGTAGTCGCCGGAGAGCTCGAAGACGAGCACCGCGGCCATGACCGGCGCGTGGGTCATGCCGGCGGAGGCCGCGGCCATGCCCACGAGCGCGTAGCTCCCCGGTGACGTCGAGACGCCGAGCCTCGTCATCGCGTAGCCCCAGAGGAGGCCCGCGGCGCCGCCCACCAGCAGCGACGGCGTGAAGACCCCGCCCGGACTCCCCGACCCGACCGACGCCGTGGTCGACGCCGCCTTCGCGAAGACCAGCATGAGGAGCAGCGTGAGCGGCAGGTCACCGTCGAGCAGGCGATTGAGGGGCTCGAAGCCGTTTCCGACCACCTCGGGGATGCCCAGCGCGAGCGCTCCCACGAGCGCACCGCCGAGCGCCGCACGCCATGGCTGCGGGATGCGCGAGCCGGCGAACACGCGTTCGCCGGCGCTCAGGAGGCGCATGAACGCGACGCAGCCCACCCCCAGCGCCACGCCCAGCGCGGCATGCGCGAGCAGCTCGCCCGACGAATCGATGGCGAAGGCGCGCTCCCCGTAGATCGGACCGCCCCCCACGAGCGTGCGCGTGACGGCGGTGGCGATCACGGTGGCGAGCATCACCGGCCACAGCGCCTCGAGCACCACGACCCCCGTGACCACCTCGATCACGAAGAGGATCGCGGCGAGCGGCGTGTTGTACGCGGCGCCGAACCCCGCGGCGACCCCCGCCGCGATCACCGCTCGGCCTGCCGCATCGGGCAAGCGCGCGAGCCGCGCCACGGTGGCGCCGAGGCTCGCTCCGAACTGGATGAGCGCGCCCTCGCGGCCGACCGAGCCTCCCGTGGCCAGCGCCACCCACGAGCCGAGCGCCTTCCACGACGTCCGGACCAGCGAGAGCTTGCGGTCACCGAGGACCACGGCCTCCATCACGTCGCCCACGCCGGCCCCGCCCGCGCGGCGGTCGGCCACGATCCCGAGGAGCCCGACCAGGAGGCCGCCGCCTGCCGGCAGCGCCAGGCGCATCGTCCACGGCAGCGCGCGGAAGATCTCGACGAGGTCGCGATGCGCGAAGACCGTCCGGTACACGAACCCGAGCGACCACCGGAACGCCGCCGCGAAGAGCGCCGCGCCGAGCGCCACCACGATCACCGACCCGAGGACGCGCGCGGCCGTTGCCCGCGGCGAGAGCGGCGGCGTGGGCGGTCGCTCGCTCATGCCGGCCTTTCTACCCCTGGATCCGCCCGGAAGTCCGGGCAGCTTGCCCGCCCGCGCCGGTTCGGGTACATCCTCGTCCAATCGCCATGTATCTCATCCTCTCCAAGAAGCCCCGCAAGTCCGCCCGCGGTAAGACCAAGCGTTATCGCGCGAAGCTCAAGGCCAAGGACCGCGGTCGTCGTTCGCGCGTGTACCAGGCGCACCGCGCCACCTGAGCAACGGCTGAAATAGCGCGACCCGGGCTCGGGTCGCGGCTCTTCTGGGCATGTACCCGCGTGTGTACGTGCCCGCTCGTCTTTCCGTTCACGCTCCGCCGGCGTCGCTCCATCCGGCGGACCCGCGAATCGTCCGCCCCGCGATGCCGCCCGCGATCTGGGTGCTCGCAGCGCTAGCGTTGATGATCACGCTCGGTGCCGTGGCGAGCGTGGGCGGCGTGATCATCGGCCTGACGGTGCTCGAGGCGTCGAGCGACGTCGCGCACGCGAACCGCTGATAGAGTGCGGCGCATGAGCGCGCCGCGGCGGCCTCTCGACGAGGATGATCGGGATTGGTGGGGCGACGGCTCCCGGGAGCAGCGCAGCAGGCCGCTGGTGGTGCTCGGCGTCGTGCTGCTCGCCGGCGTGGCGTTCGGCGCGTGGACATACCTCCGCAAGCCTGCGGCGGATTCGATCGCGATCGTCGATGCGAGCGCGCCGTCGCCGGTCGAGGCGCCGGAGACGCTCCTTCCCATCACGATGCACGGCGCGCTGCCGACCGCGGACGACATCTTCACCGCGCGCCTTCTCCGCTTCACGATCGCGCTCGATCAGGCGGCAAAACGCGGCTTCTCCGACGCCGGGCCCGAGAGCCCCGAGCTCGCACGCGCCGAGGAGAGCCTCCGCGCGGAGGACGTCCCGTCGGCGCTCGGGCCGCGCGCCGCGACGGCCATGGGCGATCTCGTGGTGGCGGCGAAGAGCGCGGCTGCCGCGCCCGTCGAGGACGAGGCCACGGTCGCGGCCTTCGAGATCGCGACCGCGCGGCTGGACAACGCGCTCGTGGCCGCGGGCCTGCCCTACTTCGTCGACGCGAGCGTGATCGTCGATGGGGCGCGTAACAAGCGCCTGCTCCTGCTCTACGAGTTCTCGATCATCTCCACCGGCCTCCACGCGAGCGGCACCTCGAAGGTGCGCGCCGTGCTGCTCCGCCGCCTCGATCGCCTGAACTGGTCGCACACGCTCCTCGGCTTCGTGAATCCGTACCGCACGTACGCGGTGGTCCTGCTCGACCCGATCGACGAGCAGCTCGTGACGAACGTGGTGCCGGCGCTCGCCCCTGAGGCCGCGATGCCGCTGCTCGCGAGCGAGGCGCCGGACGGCGAGGGCGGAGGCGGGCCCCCGCTGCCCGAGGCCATCGCGAAGCGCGCCGGCGAGAACGTCCGCGCCGAGGTCGACGAGGTGCTGGGCGCGAACAAGGCGGCAGGTCGCGAGCTGGGCGAGGCGGTGCGCGCGCGGCGGGCGCTGTTTGATCGGTGGAACGCCCGCTTGAAGGGGCGCGGCACGCTGAAGTCGCCCACGCGCCTCGACGTCGACGTCGATGCGTTGGAGAGGGAGCTCGGGCCGAGCATCCCGCCGGGAGAGCTGGCGGAGCTGCGCGCGGTCCAGAAGCGCCTCGAGCGGCTCGACGTGCGCAAGGCCTACGCCACGCTCCGTGACGCGTTCGTCGCGTCGGTGGAGCGGCACGAGGTGCAGCATCGGCTCGATCAGATCACACCCATCGCGACGCCCAAGGAGCTCGACCCGCTCGTGCCGCCGGGCGGCGGCAAGGCGTCGGAGAACGTCCGGAATCACATCCGGAGCGAGCTCTCTGCGTACCTCTCGCAGATCGCCCGCGACGAGCCGCTGACCCGCACCACCTACACGATGCTGCTGCGCTTCCTCGCCGATCCGCGGGTGCGCGGCAGTGCGGAGTCGTACGCGGCGCTGATCGCGACCGAGCAGCTGGCGGAGGAGCTGGGCATCAAGGGCGTCGCGCCGCTGATCCACGACCGCGCGCTCGACGACGCGCGCATCGACGTGGCGCACCGCGAGCTCACGAACGTCCCCGCGCCCAAGCTCCGCGACGCCGCGCGGAAGGTGTGGTCGCGCCTCTTCGGTGCGCCGCTGGCGCCGCTCGAAAGGCTGCCGTAGCGTCACCTGTCCGTGAGGCCACGGGGGCGCGCGGCGCCGCCCGTCGGGGCGTCGCCGAAGGCCTGCTCCACGTGCTGCGACGGCACGAGCTCGTCGACCTCCACGTCGAGACGACGTCCTTGGAGTCGAGATCGTCCGCGATGGATCGGCGCACGTCGTCGACGAGGTCGCGACGCGCCTTCGGATGGAGGTCCTTCCGCGTGGCGACCTCGACGAGGATGATCACGCGCTTCGTCGCGCCCAGCTTGATGCGAACGGCGACGCCGACAGCCTTCGCGGGCAGGCCCTCGTCCTTCTGCATCGAGGAGAACACCTTCGACGCGAGGGTCTTCTCCTCCTCGCTGTCCCCGTACGCGGCGCCGGTGATCAGGTGCGCCTCCAGCGCCGACTTCTCCGTCGCGGCGGCGGTGGGCGTCTTCGGGGCCGGCGCCGTGGCGATGAAGACCGCAATGAAGCCCACGAGCGCGGCCGAGGTCTTGTCTCGACGGAGCCGGTCACCTCCACTGCAAAGAGGTACTAGCCGTTGCCGCCCTTTTTGAGCTCGGTCAGCACGAGCTTCGCGACCGCCTTCAGCGTGTCGAACACGCCGACGCCGGTGCGCGCCACAGCCTCGAAGTCCGGCACGTTCGTCGGGTTGAGCATCTGGCGGAGCTCGTCGACCGACGCGACGTTCGGGAGATCACGCTTGTTGTACTGGACGACGTAGGGAAGTTTGTCGAGCGAGTAGCCCTGCTCCGCGAGGTTCGTGCGCAGGTTCTCGACCGACTCGAGGTTCGCTTCCGTGCGCTCGATCTGCGAGTCCGCGCAGAAGACCACGCCGTCGACGCCCTTCAGAATCAGCTTGCGGGACGCGTCGTAGAAGACCTGTCCGGGCACGGTGTACAGGTGGAACCGGGTCTTGAAGCCGCGGATCTCGCCGAGCGACAGCGGGAGGAAGTCGAAGAAGAGCGTGCGCTCCGTCTCGGTCGCAAGACTGATCATCTTGCCCTTCGCCTCGGGGTTCGTGCGCTCGTAGATGTACTGGAGGTTCGTGGTCTTCCCGCAGAGACCAGGACCGTAATAGACCAACTTGCAGTTGATCTCGCGCGCCATGTAGTTGATGAAACTCATCGCTTGTTCATCAATCGTTGAACAGGTTGTCGATGTCCTCGTCCGTGATCTCGGCGAACGGCGAATCCGTTCCGGGCTCGTGCACCTTCTTGAGGAGGGCCTCGAAGATGTGATTGAGCTCCTCGCTCGCCTTCTTCACGCGAAGGCGCACGAGCCCGAGGCTCGACCGCGAGTCGAAGATCACGACCAGGATGACGCGATTGCCCACCAGCTGGATGTGGATGTTCGCCTTCTCACCTTCGTGGAACTGCGTGGCGAATTCGTTCTCCTTGAGGAGCTTCGCCATTCCACCCGTCGCCGCGATGTTACCCGCGGTGAGAGATGCGAGGCTGGTGGTGTCGACGTTGTCGATGTCACCGGCCGCAGAGATGAGTTGCCCGTTCTTGTCGACGATGAAGACGACCTTGGCGTTCGCGTCCCTGACCAGGCGGTCTACGACCGTCTGGATCTGGTTGAACTCCTCCTCGTACATCACCATCTGGGGATTGACCATCGAGCCCTCCGCAGACCTTGCGAGATGCAAATCCGCGATGTCGTCCGCCCCGACACTAGATACGGGAGACAGCTTCGGTTCTATCCGACTCTTGGCTCGGACAGCAAGTGCATGCATGCGGGATTGCAGGCATGCGGCGCTTCATTAAGCGCGAGGCGACCTCAGGCGCGCGCGCCGCAGAAGCCAGAAACGGCTTCAAACAGCACCCGAAGCCCCCATTTAAGGCCGTCCACGGGCGCCCGCTCGTCGTGCCCGTGGTACATTTTCATGAAGCTGACGTCGTGGGTGGGATCGAACTTGACGGGCGCGAAGCCGTAGCAGGTCGTTCCGAGCCTCGCGTAGGCCTTTGCGTCGGTGAAACCGGGGATCAGGAAGGGGAGAGGGTGACCCGTCGGGTCGTTCCTCCGCACCGTGGCCGCGAGGTGATCGAAGAGCGGCGTGGCGCTGGTGGCCTCCACGGCGGGGAGGGATCGCAGCACCTCGAGGTGCGGATCGCCGCCCAGCGCCTCACGGAGCTCGTCGAGGAAGGCGCTCTCGCTCTGGCCGGGCAGCGTGCGGCCATCGAGCTCGACCGACGCCGTGCCGGGGATCACGTTCACCTTGGACCCGGCGCGGAGCACCGTCGGCGAGGCCGTGTTGGACAGCATGGCCCCGAAGGAGCGGCGCTGCCCGCTGTCCTTCACGAGGTGGTCGAGGATCAACGACGCGACCTGCGGCGTCGTCAGCCTCTTCAGCACATGCCGCTGGGGGCTCGGCAGCTCGCGCGCGAGACCGTGCAGGAACTTCGTCACCACCTCGGTGGGGTGCATGGGCAGGCGCCCCTTGCCGAGCCTCGTGATGGCCTTCGAGAGCCGCACGATCGCGCTCTCGGGGTCGGGCATCGAGCCGTGCCCCGGCGAGCCTTCGTAGGTCGCGCGCACCCAGCACACGCCCTTCTCTGCGACCTGGATGGGATAGAACGTGCGGCCGAACAGGTGCAGCGAGAACGCGCCGATCTCGCCGAGCATGTATTCCGCACGCACCTCGTCGGGGTGCTCCTCGCAGAGGAAGAGGCTGCCGAGGTCGCAGCCGGCCTCCTCGTCGGCCACGGCCGCGAAGATCACGTCCCGCTCGAGCTTCTTGCCCTCGCGCACGTCGCGCGCGAGGAGGGCCATGACGCAGGTGCTCATCGCGGCCATGTGCTTCATGTCGATCGCGCCGCGGCCCCACACGTAGCCGTCGTGGATCTCGCCGCCGAATGGATCGTGCTTCCACTTCGTCGCGTCGGCCTCGACGACGTCGAGGTGCGCGTTGAGGAGGAGCGGGGGCTTGGAACCGTCGCCCCTGAGGCGCGTGACCACGTTCGTGCGGCCCTTGGCCTTCGCGAAGAGCTTCGGCTCCAGGCCGGCCTGGCGGAGATGATCGGCCACGCGCTCGGCGCAGACGTGCTCGTTGCCGTCGCCCTCGTCACGGGTGCCGCGATTGACGCTCGGCACGCGGATGAGATCGCGCAGCAGCGCGATGCACGTGTCGCCCTCGGTGCTCCAGTCCGTCGCGGTGGTCATCGCCAGGCGCGAGCATAGCGTGCAATGATCGCGCGCTCGATGGCTTCGATCCGCGCGCAGGTTCGAGAGGGGCTGAGCACGCTCGAGCTGGCGGCGCGGTCGCGCAGCGCGCTCGATCGCCCGCTGCTGCATCCCGCGGAGCTGCTCGTGGCGGTGCCGAGCGACGAGGCGCTCGCGCTCGGCGCGTTCCAGCGCGCGTGCGAGGTGGGCGATGGGGGCGAGACGGAACGCGCGCTCGTGCGCCGGGGGTCGGGCGGCGGCGAAGCGCGCGTGGGGTCAGGCTCGCTCTGGCTCCAGCTCGCGCTCGCGGAGAGCAGCGCGCTCGTGGCGTGCCCGCCGGAGCGACTCCTGAATCGCCATGTTCGCCCGCTGCTGCGCGCGATCACGCGGGCGGGCGTGCTCGCGCACTACTTCGAGCGCGATTGGGTGAGCGGCGCGAAGCGGCCGGTGGCGGCGATCGCGTTCGCGCACGACGCGACGTCGGGCCGCGCGTTCGTGGAGGCGATCGTGGCGGTGACGACGCCGTTCGCGGTTCGCACGCGCGCCAGCACGATGGGCAAGGAGCCTGCGACGCTCGCGGAGCTCGGCGCGAAGGTCGACGCTCGTGCGCTGGCGAGCCTCGTCCTCGCCTCGTACGAGGAGGCCTACGGCGCGGCGGAGGGCGAGATCTCGAGCGCGCCCGCGGCCGACGAGCCGGCGCTCGACGATCCGCCGTGGGCGGCGACGGCGACCGAAGCGATCGGCCTCCTCGGCGCAGGCCGCGATCGTGCGGGCCGCCTGCGGGTCGGCGGCGAGCTGATGGTCTCACGGGATGCGCTGGCCGACCTCGAAGCGGCCCTCGCCTCCGGCCCCGCGGATGCAGCGGCGCTCGGCGAGCTGGTCGACGCCACCCTCGGCGCCCCCGGCGTAGCGCTCTTCGGCGTGCGCTCCCTCCGCTCGCTCCGCGACGTCCTCGCCCGCTGCCAGGATGAAGCCTAGTAAAACGATCCCTGGAGCCACGCCGTGTAGCCGAAGATGTGCTTCGACGGGGCGGCGGCGCCCTCCGCGTGGAGGTTGTCGATCGCGTAGCTGGCTTCGTTGATCAGGCGCAGGAGCTTCGAGAACCGCGCGCCCGCCATGAAGGTGTAGGTGTCGCGGCCGTTGTTCGCGATCGACGAGTCGGTCGTGTACGTGTCGTAGCGGAAGCCCGCGATGCCCCACTTCGTGACCTCCTGATCGACCCGCACGTAGAAGCCGCGCTCGTTCAGATCACGCACGCCGTCGCTGAAGTTCTTGGGGATGGTGGGCACTGCGAAGGCGGCGAGCACGCCGGTATCCATGTTCGTGCCGAACATCAGCTCCGCGAGCACCTTCGTCTCGCCGAGCTTCTCGGTGAACGTCTGCGCCCACTGGGCGCCGAGGTTCGCGCCGAGGCGATTGAAGTTCTTCACGCGGAGCGCGGTAGCGTCGACGACCTGACCGCGCCCAAGGTAGCCGGCGAGGTTGGCGGAGAACGGCCCGACCTTCGTGGTGACGGTGCCGAAGAAGTCCTTCGAGCTGTTGAGGTCGGGCTGGAGCACGAAGCTCTTCTCGCCGAGGCGCTGGCCGTTGATCACGCCGAGATCGAGCGCCACGAGATCCTTGCCGTAGATGGTCTTCGCGTGGACGCCGAGATCGCGCTCGGAGGGGAAGAGGCTCTGCGAGGCGAACGTGCGCTCGATCCACGGCCGGTACATCGAGGACTCGATGACCTCGGCGCGGAACGGGATCTGGAAGAGGCCGCCGGTGAGCTCGGTCTTCAGGTCCTTCGTCCAGTGGGCGATGCCGGTGGCCTCGGCATTCCGCGCGATCGTGCCTTGCGTGGCGGTGGGACCACCGGCGGGCAGGAGATCGACTTGGAGGAACACCCTCATGATGTCCGTCTCGTAGATGGTCCGGAGCCGCGTGCGGCGCAGGCGGAAGAGGTTCGTGTTGGTGGTGGTGCCGTCGGCCTTGGCGACCACGTCGTTCGACGAGATGCCGGCGGGCAGCGCGCCGTTGACCAGGTTCGGCGACGCCGCCGCGTTGAACGACTGGAGACGGTACTGGAACTGCACGTAACCCTGCACCTTCAGGTGCCGGAGCGGCCCGAGGTCGTCCTCGAGGGTCTTGAGGCGGGCGTCGTCGAGCGCGAGCCGCGTGTCGAGATCGCGGCGGCGAGCGTCGCCCAGCGGGGCATCTGCGGCAGGGAGGAGCGCCGCGCCGAGCGTGGGCCCGGGGGGCGCGACGTCCGTGCCGGAGCTGGAGATCGGCGTCTGTGAGCCGGGCGCCGGAATCGGCGGCGGGTCGGCGGCCTGCGCGGGCGTCGGCTCGACGAGCGGCTGCGCGAGCGCGGCGGGCGCACTCAGGAGGAGCGGGAGTGCGATGGCGAGGGCGACGGCGCGGGGGCTGTTGCGTTTCACGTCGGTTGGGATAGCAAGCTCGCCGGGCTCGAACGTGACAATTCCGAAACGGACCGGCCGCATTCGTGACCCGGACGTCACGATGGCGCCGTGGTCGTCACCGTCATGCCCTCGGGCGCTCCCACACGCGAGCCTCGCGGAAGATGCGCACGAGCTCGGGATCGAGGTGCTGGTCCTTCACGCCGTACTCGAGGATGTCGATCGCTCGCTCCACCGGCACCGCCTTCTTGTAGGGGCGGTCGCTCGCGGTGAGCGCGTCGAAGATGTCCGAGATGCTCATCATCTTCGACTGCACCGGGATCTCCTCGGCCCGGAGGCGGTTCGGGTAGCCGGTGCCGTTGAGGCGCTCGTGGTGGGCGCCGGCGATCTGGGGGACGCGCCGGAACGCCTTTCCCCACGGGATGTTCGAGAGAAACTTGAAGGTGTGGGTCACGTGGCTCGTGATCTCGGCGTACTCCTTCGGCGTGAGCGATCCGCGCTTCACGGAGAGCGCGGTCGCCTCGTCGGCGTCGAGGAGGAAGCGCGTGTCGCCGCGCATGTCGAAGTAGGTCTCCTTCGCGATCAGCTCGATCTTCGCGAAGTCGCCGGCCGCCATCACGGTGGGCTCGTTCGCGGCCATGATGATGGCGTACGAGGCATCGAGCTCGGCGCGGCGCTCGACGTACTCCCGCTCCAGCGCGTCGAGCTCGGTCTTCGGACCGCCGCGCTCCATCGTGGTCAGCTTGCGGCGCAGCATGTCGGCCTCGAGCGAGCGCGCGATGAAGTCGAAGCGCGCGCGGATCAGCTCGACCTTCTCCTCGTAGAGCTTGTTCGCCTTGACGAGCACCTTCTCGCGCACGCCGATCTTTCCGAAGTCGTGGAGGAGGCTCGCGTACTCGAGCTCGCGGAGATCTTCGCGCGAGAAGCTCGCGATCTTGTAGGGACCGGCGCTCTCGGAGTCGACGACCTTCGCCAGCTCCACCGTGAGGTCGGCGACGCGCCGCGAGTGACCGCTCGTGGTCGGGTCACGGGACTCGATGGCCTCGACGCTCGCCTTCACGAAGCCCTCGAAGAGCTTCCGGATCTCGTCGTAGAGCATCGCGTTCTCGAGCGACGCACCGGCCTGAGCAGCCACCATGCCGAGGAGCTCCTCGGAGCGCTCGTCGAACGGGACGACCTGCTCCTCGACGTCCTCCTTGTCGAACAGCTTCTTCTCGGGATCCTTCTTCTTGTTGATCAGCTGGATGACGCCGATCACCTCGTCCCGCTGGGAAATGAGCGGAACGGTGAGGATCGACTTCGTGCGGTAGCCGATCTTCTCGTCGAAGCGGCGGTCGAAGCCGTAGGGCGCGCCGGCGGGGATGTCGTAAGCGTCGGCGATGTTGATCGCCTTCTTCCCGACGACCGCGCTGCCGGCGATGGACCGCCTGGAGATCGGCATGACGAACTCGCGCGAGTCGTAGCTGACCGACTCGTTCTGCGAGAGCTTGAAGCGCAGCATGGGCCCGCGGGCGCGGCTCACGGGGCCGCTCTCGCCGGCCTCGGGGCCGCCGTCCTCGTCGACGACGTAGATGCTGCCCGCGTCGGCGCCGGTGACGAAGCGGCTCTTCTCCAGGATGATCCCGAGCAGCTTGTCGACGTCGCGCTCGGTGGTCATCGCGCGCGCGATGTTGATGAGCTCGCCGAGCTCGTAGCGGTAGCGCCGCAGCCACTTGCCGCGGCTCTCGGCGCGGCCCTTCGCCTCGAGCAGCTCGAAGGCGCGGATGCCGGCCAGGAAGATCTCGTCGACCGAAGCCTCCTCCGCGACGATGCTCGCGAGGCCGCGATTCATGGCCTGCTGGAGATCGACGTCGCTCGGGTAGCCCATCAAGATGAGCATCGCGGTGGAGTCGGCGAAGCGCGCGGAGAAGGGCTTCAGCAGCTCGCGACCGCGATCCCAGACCGCCGCCGGGGCGAGGACCACCATCAGATCGTCGCGGGTGACCGCGACCAGGAGCGGATGCGGCCGCGAGATCGTCTCGTTGACGAGGCGCGTGTCGTTCGCGAGCAGCTCGGCGAGCCGGTTCATCTTCGTCACGAGGTGCGGTGTCGCCTCGCCATTCGTTGGCGGCGCGCTGGCACCGACGCTGTGCATTTCCGTCATGTGATCGCGCGTCCCCGGCCCCGAGGCTACCAGAAGGGAGGCGCGCTGAAAGGCGCGCTACAATGCTCCGACGATGGATCTGACCGCGATTCGCACCGACTACGCCCAGGCTGGCCTCCACGAGCGTGACGCGCATCCGTCGCCCACCGGCCAGCTCGACCGATGGCTCAAGGAGGCGGTCGCCGCGAAGCACCCGGAGCCGACCGCGATGACGCTCGCGACCGCCACCGCCGACGGTGAGCCCGATGCGCGCATCGTGCTCCTGAAGGAGCTCGACGAGCGCGGCCTCGTGTTCTTCACCGGGTACGGGAGCGCCAAGGGGCGCGAGCTCGCCGCGAACCCGCGCGCGTGCGCGTGCTTCTTCTGGGTGCTGCTGGAGCGGCAGATCCGGGTCACCGGCAGCATCACCAAGGTCTCGCGCGAGGAGACGGAGGCGTACTTCGCCAAGCGCCCGCGCGCGAGCCAGCTCGGCGCGTGGGCCTCGCAGCAGAGCGCGGTGATCAGCGGCCGCGAGGAGCTCGAGTCGAACCTCGCGGAGATGATCGGGCGCTTCGGCGACGAGCCGATCCCGGCGCCGCCGGAGTGGGGCGGCTACCGCCTCTCCGTCGAGCGCCTGGAGCTTTGGCAGGGCCGGCCGAGCCGGCTCCACGATCGCCTGCGCTACACGCGGACGGGCGATGCGACGTGGCGCATCGACCGTCTCTCGCCCTGACCTTGCTCGTCGCCCCTACTCGTCAGACGGGGTCGCGAGCTTCCGCGAGAACACGATCGCGTCCTTGCGCTTGTCGCCCACGGTGACGTGGTTCTGGAGCAGGCCGGTGCGGCGGAAGCCGTTGAACACGAACGCCGTCGCCAGCGCGACGTCGTCGCTCGGGCCCACCGCGAAGCAGCTCACGACGCCCTCGCCGAGCAGCTTGTCGCAGAGCGCGCGTAGCGCCGACACCGTCGCGATGCGCTCGGCCTCGGTCTTCGGGCCCGAGAGGAGCTCGAGGAACGCGTTGCCGAAGCACGACTGCGACTCGGTCGACGCGATCAGCTCGAAGCCGCCGCGGCTCGTGAGATGGAAGAAGCGGCGCTCGACGTCACGGCCGAAGGCCTCGAACGCGGTGAGCGCGCGGCCCGCGCGAATGGCCTTCTCGATGGCCTTCTTCACCGGCGCGTCCGTCTCCTTGACGATCGCGATCTTGGTGACCGGGAGCGAGCGATCGTGGAGCTCCTTCGCGTGCTTCTTCGCATGCACGAGGGTCTTCTCCGCGAAGTCGTGCGCAGGCGAGGGCTCCTGCGCCGAGGGCTCGTCGTCCTCCTCGATGCCGATCGGCACACGCAGCTGCTGCTCGAGCGCCGAGCAGCCGAGGATGAACGCGTCGCTCCGCTTGTAGAAGCCGGCGATGTTCGCCTCCTTCGCGAAGCCGAGCTTCACCCAGGTGCTCACCTCGTCGCGCTCGACGAGCGTGTAGACCTTCTCGATCCCCTCGCGCTTCGCGAGCTTGAGGACGAAGGCGCGCTTCGCATGGCTCGGTCCCGCGCGGAAATCGATCACGCGCATGGTCCGTGTTCGCCGGTTCAAGAGGAGGCAGAGCGAGACGGTCTCGTTCTGCACGAACATCTCCTCGACGCCGCGCTTGATCGTTGGCGTTGCCACGCCCTGCGACGGTCGAGGCTTTTTGGCCTCCGTCCGCTCCCGCTCTCCCCAGGCTCTTGCGACCATGTGATGCACCCCCACCCTCGTTTCGTCCCTGCAACGTTGCAGGGATCTCATTTCAACGTTGGAAGGAGGCCGTTATCGTGCCGGCACACGCAGAGGTCAACCGACTTCCACCGATGAAAGTCGCACCCGACAGGACTGCAAGGTGCGTCAATCCTTGCGTAGCGCGTCAATCTCGGACCGCGGGACACCGAGGTGCGCGAGGGCGTCCTGTAGGCGGTCCTTGTTCACCGAGACGATCGTGGGCATCCCCCCGGAAAGACCAAGGACTTCGAGGAAGTTGAGGCCGCTGTCGAAGGGCGCAGCGAGCGTCAGCGTGTCGCCGTCGAGAAGCATCGCCATCGAGGCGCGCTCCTGCCCGAGGAGCAGGAGCATCGTTTTATCGTACCTGGTACGACCTCCGGTCACATCCAGGAATGCGATCGATGTGCAAGCCTGCAACGTTGGCTTCGCGAGCGCGATCTTGCGGTATCCCCGCGCCAGCTCGCTCGTCGCCTTCTCCACGGCATCGAGCTCGCTCCCGGCGGCGTCGATGTCGTGCCAGAGCGAGTCGTCGGCGAGGCCGTTCGCGAGATGGCGAACGACGAGGCCGAGCAGCGCCGGGTCGCGACCGCGCGCGCGGATCGCGCGATCGAACCGCTTCGCGGTGTTCGACGGCACGCCGAGGCGTGTGTCGATGGCGCGCGCGTCGTCGTCGGAGCCGGGGTACGGCTCGAGGCCTTCGCGGAGCCACTTCGCGGCGCTGCACAGGCCGTCGAAGTCGGTGTGGCACACGATGGTGTCGATCTTCCCGACGCGCGCGCAGAGCTCCGGGGTCACCATCTCGGGGCAGGCGCCGTGCTCGGCCTTCGTGGCGAGGACGAAGCGCGCGTCCTTCTTGTATTCTGCATGCAACAGGTGGTCGTGATGATCGATCCAGGCTGCGAGCCGGCTGCCGAGGCCGTCGATGAACGGCTTCGTGATCTTCTCGAAGCCGCCGCCCGACGCCTCGGAGGCGAACGCGACGTCCACCACCACCACGCGGCCCGTGACGGTGCTCGGCTTGGGCAGCTTGCGGGGCGTAGCGAAGGCGAGCTCGGCGCGGATCATCGGGGACCGCTACTGTAGCCAAGAACCCGGAGCGCGGAGACCTCACATGCAATTCGACGAGCACGGCCTGCTTCCCGTCGTCGCCCAGGACCACGTGACGGGCGAGGTCCGCATGGTCGCGTTCGCCAACGAGCGCGCCGTGCAGCTCACGCTCGAGACGGGGCGGGCCACGTTCTGGAGCCGATCGCGCGGCGAGCTCTGGGAAAAGGGCCGGACCAGCGGCAATGGCCTCCCGGTCGCGGCGGTGCTCGCCGACTGCGACGCGGACTGCCTGATCTACGTGGTCGCGCCCGAGGGACCGACCTGCCACACCGGCAGGCCGTCGTGCTTCTACCGCCGGGTCCGGCTGGAGGACGGGCAGCCGCGCCTCGCCGACGAGGACGCCCCCGCCGCGGTCCCGCTGGCCCGGCTTGCACGCGCGGTCGCCGACGGGCCGGACGATCGCGTCACCGCCGCGGCCGCAGACGTGCTCTCGACCGTGATCGGCGCGCTGCGATCGCGAGGCCTCGGCGTCGAGCACGTGCTGCGAGAGCTCGATCGCCGCGCCGGAACGAGCGGTGACGACGAGAAGCGTTCGCATGACGCCGCAGGATGATACCCTCGGCGACCCCATGGGACAGAACGTCCTCGTCTTCGAGAGCGATGCAAACTTCGCCGGCGACCTCCGCAACGAGCTGACCAAGCTCGGCTGCGACGTTCGCGTGGTGGACGACGGCAATGCAGGCCTGCAGCAGGCCACGTCGGCGCGGCCGGATCTCATCCTGCTGTCGATCGAGCTGCCGCGCATGAACGGGTTCTCCGTCTGCAACAAGCTGAAGAAGGACCCTTCGCTGAAGGACGTCCCGCTCATCATCATGTCGAGCGAGTCGAGCGACGAGACGTTCGAGCAGCACCGCAAGCTGCGGACGCGCGCCGAGGACTACGTCCACAAACCGATCTCGTTCGAGGAGCTGCTCGCGCGCATCGACCCGTTCGTGGCGCTCGGAGGCGGTCGCCCCGCGCCGGCGTCCCCGGGGGACGACGACGACGACGATCATCCGACCGGCCATCCGCCCGCGCGCGCGGGCGAGCCCGCGGAGCAGGACATCGTCATCGAGGAGATGCCCTCGCAGCATCCCGGCAAGGCCACGAGCACCGCCGAGTCGCTCGAGGCCGCGCTGCGCGCCGCCAGCGAGGCGCCGGTGGCGCGCAGCGATCATCCCGCGCCGCGGAACGATCACGAGCTCGAGGAGGCGAACGAGCGCATCCACGTCCTCGAGGAAGCGCTCGCCAGCGCTCGCCAGGACGTCGAGGCCGCGCGCGCCGAGGCCGACAACGCCTTGGCCTCCTCTTCCCCGTCGACGCGCGGCGCCGACGCCGCCGAGCTCGAGCGCGTGCTCAAGGAGAACGAGGACCTCAAGACCCGCCTCACCGCCGCCAGCGCGGGCAAGGGCGGCGGGGTCTCGAGCCGCGAGTTCCTCGACCTGCGCGAGGCGCTGAACAAAAAGGACAAGGAGATCCTCTCGCTTCGCGAAGGGCTCTCGAAGAAGGACAAGGAGATCGTCGACGTTCGCGACAAGTCGCTCGTGTTCGAGCGGCAGAAGGCGGATCTCGACGACAAGGTGCTCGAGCAGGAGCGTCAGCTCGCCGAGCAGCAAGACAAGCTCGATTCGCTCCAGGCCGACAAGGAGCAGGCGAAGAAGGCCGGCGACGACTTCAAGCGGCGCTCCGAGCGCTCGCAGGCCGAGACCGAGGTCGCGAAGCGGGAGCTCGCCGAGGCGCGCGAGAAGCAGATCGCCGAGCTCGCAGCCCTCGCCGCGGAGAAGGCCCAGCTCGCGGAGGAGCACGCCGCGGCGAGCGCCGCCGCGCTGTTCGCGCACGAGGCCGCCCTCGCCGACGCCGAGCAGCGGCGCGCCGTGGAGCTCGAGAAGGCCGCGAGCGAGCACCAGGCGGCGCGAGAAGAGGCGCAGTCCGCCGCCGACGAGGCCCGCGCCAGCGCGCTCGCCGAGCAGGCCAGGAGCCTCGGCAGCGAGCACGAGACGAAGATCGGGAGCCTGCGGCGCGCGCAGCAGGAGGCCTCGCAGCAGGCCCGCACCGAGCACGAGGATAGCCTCGCGTCCCTCACCGCGCAGCACGCCGAGGCGATCGCGGCCGCGGCTGCGGGGCAGGAGAGCGCGCTGGCGTCGCTCCGTTCGGAGCTCGAGTCGGATCGCGACGCGAAGGTCGCTGCCGCGGAGTCCAGCGGCGCAACGGCCCTTTCGGCTGCGAACGACGAGGCGGCCGAGAGGCTCGCGCTCGCCGATGCCGCGGCCAACGCCTCGCTCACCGCGGCGCGCACCGAAGCGCTCGAGACGCTCGCGGCCGCGCAGGCCGCCGCCGAAGCACGCATCGGCGCGGCGCAGGCCGATGCCGCCGGCAAGATCCTCGCGGTCGAGAACGACGCCGCGGAGAGGATCGCCGCCGCCCAGGAAAACGCGACCTCGAAGATCGGAGCCGCGGAGCGCGGCGCCACGGCGCGCGCCGCTGTCGCGGAGCAGGACGCCGTTGCGCGCGTGGCTGCCGCCGAGCAGGACGGGGCCGCGAAGGCTGCCGAGGCCGAGGCCGAGGCCGCAGAGAAGATCGCCGCGGCCGAGCAGGCCAGCGCCGATCGGGTCGCCGCCGTCGAGCGCGATGCCGCGGAGCGCCTCACGCGCACCGAGGAGACCGCCGCTGCGCAGAAGAGCGCCGCCGACGCGCAGATCGCCGGCCTCGAAGAGGACCTGCGCGCCACGAAGGCCCGTCTCGCGACCGTCGAGACGAACGCCGCCGAGCAGGCCACGCAGCTCGCGGCGACCATCACCGCCCGGAACGCGTTCGAGAAGGAGCTCGACGCGATCCGCCAGAAGGTGGCGACGCTCGAGGCCGACCTCGCAGCCACCCGGTACTCGCTAGACGAGACGAAGGGCCACCTCGTGACGCAGACGAACCGCCTCGAGCGGGCGTCGGCGAAGATCGACGCGGATCGCTCCTCGCTCGACCGCGCGAAGGACGCCCTCGCGGTCGCCCTCACCCAGATCGAAGAAGCGGAAGCGCGCGCGTCCTAGGCGGAGGCGCGTCAGAGTCCCGTCAGAGGCGCGCTCGTGCCGCGAGCTTCTTCGCCTGGCCGCGCGCGCGCTCGAGGACCTCCTCGCGATCGAGCCGCAGGTGCTCGCCGTGGCGCACGACGAGCTCGCCGTCGATCAGCACGTGCTCGACGTCGCGCGCCGTGCACGCGTAGACGAGCCGCGAGAAGACGTCGCCTCCGGGCTCCACGTGCGGGCCGTCGATGCGGGTGACGACGACGTCGGCGCGTTTGCCGAGCTCGAGGGAGCCGATCTCGTCGCCCAGGCCGAGCGCGCGCGCGCCGTCGATGGTGGCAAGGCGGAAGGCCCGGCGCGCCGGGAGCGCGGTGGTGGAGGTCCGGACCTTCGCGAGGAGCGCGGCGTGGCGTAGCTCCATCCAGGGATCGAGGTTGTTGTTGCAGGGCGCGCCGTCGGCGCCGAGCGCGAGACGAACGCCGCGGGCGTCGAGCTCGTGGACGCGCGCGATGCCCGAGCCGAGCTTCAGGTTCGCGCTCGGGCAGTGCACGATGCAGGTACCGTCCTTCGCGAGCACGTCGGCCTCGTCGTCGCGGATCTGCACGCCGTGCGCGAGAAGCGTCCGCGAGCCGGAGAACCCCCATTTCCGGAGGATCGCGAGGTCGTCGTCGCCGAGGGCGGCGCGCACCGCCGTGCGCTCGTCGGGATGCTCGGCGACGTGGCTGTGGAGCAGTGCGCCGGTGGCCTGCGAGCGCTCCGCGGTAGCGCGGTACAGCGCCTCGGTGCACGACAGGATGAAGCGCGGCGCGTACGCGTAGCCGAGACGGCCGCCCGCTTTGCCGGTCCAGGCCTCGCGGAGGCGGTCGGCCTCGCGCAGGCTGCCCTTCGTGGTCTCGCGGAGGCCCTTGGGGACGCCCTCGCCGGCATCCATCATCGTCTTGCCGCCGAAGCAGCGGATGCCGGCCCGTGCGCACGCGTCGAAGACGGCGTCGTAGTGGTGGACCGTTCCCATGTCGAGGATGGTGGTCGTCCCCGCGAGCATCATCTCCAGGAGCCCGAGCTCGGCGCTGGCCGCGAGCGAGCGCTCGTCGTGGGCGGCCTCGAAGGGCCAGATGCGCTGCTTCAGCCACTCGAGGAGCGGGAGATCGTCGGCGCGGCCCCGGAAGAGCACCTGACAGAGGTGGACGTGGGCCTGGATCAGGCCGGGGGTGACCGCGCAGCCGCGGGCGTCGAGCAGGCGTACGGGGCCGCGGCGCTTCGCGGCCTCCAGCGCCCGCGCCGGGATCTTGCCGATCGCCGTGATAATGCCGTCTTCGACGAGCAGATCACCTTCGAGGGTGTCGTCTTCGGGGCTGCAGGTGACCAGCCGCCCGCCCTTGATCAGCGTTCCCAAGGCGGCGGAGAGCTTACGCGGTTTCCGGCGGAGCTGTCGCGATGGTAACATCGACAGCCTCGCCCATGACCTCGCGCATCCTCGTCGTGGACGACAGCCCCACCATCCGCCGGGTGGTGTCCGCCATCCTGGAGCGACACGGGTACGAGGCGCCGGTCGCCTCCGACGGCATGGACGCGATGGAGGCGCTCCAGAGCGGCGAGGTGAAGGCCGACCTCGTCCTCCTCGACTTCGTGATGCCGCGCATGAACGGCTACCAGTTCTGCCGCGCGCTCCGGGCCGACGCCGATCTCGCCATGACCCCCGTGGTCCTCATGAGCGCGAAGAGCGACCGCATCCGCGATCAGTTCGTGCAGCAGACCGGCGCCATCGACGCCATCACCAAGCCGTTCGACGCGCAGGCTCTCGTGGCGGTGGTGGAGAACGCGCTGCGGCGCCTCAACGATCACCGCACCAGCTCGGCGCGCCTGCCCGAGCTCGACGAGGACGAGCCGGTCCCGCCGCCGTCGGTGGAGTTCGAGACGCGGCGCACCCACGTCGCGCAGATCGTGGCGACCAAGCTCGCGCACATCGTCACGCGCACGATGGCCGACCGGCCGAGCGTCACGCCGGGCGAGCTTGCCGCCGCCCTCACCGAGAAGCTCGCGAAGGACGCGTTGCTCGAGATGGTCGAGGCGGTGCGCGATCTGGAGCGCGGCGGCGAGGGTGGCGGTCACATCCTCAGCGGGGACCTCGGCGTCGTCCCGATCGGCGCCATCTTCCAGCTGCTCCAGGTGGAGAACCAGTCCGGCAACCTGGTGTGCCGTAGCGGCGCAGCCGAGGTGGTGGCGTCGTTCCGCAAGGGGCTGATCGACTTCGTCCAGTCGAGCGGCGCTGGCGACGAGTTCCGCCTGGGGCGGTTCTTCGTCGAGGAAGGGATCCTCACGCCCGCGCAGATCGACGAGGTCATGGCGCGCATGCGCGCGGCAGAGGCCGGCGAGGACCCCGCGCCGCTCTCGCGCGTGACGCTCCGCACCGGGGAGCTCTCGGCGGGGCACACGAGCGATCCCGTGATCACGCTCAAGTCGCCCGACACGACGCCCGACGATCCCCACGCGCGCATCACCATCCCCGGGCTGCCGTCGTCGGTGCCCTCGCGGCGCTCGCACCTGCCCGGCTCGGGCCCGCCCACGGTGAGCGATGTGCCGAGGCACCTGCTCGGCGCCACGCTGCTCGCCTACGGCAAGATCACCGACTCGCAGCTGCGTACGGCCCTGACGCGGCAGTCGAGCGAGCTGCTCTACGAGGTGCTCCGCTGGCCCAAGGGGCGCTTCGACTTCCGCGCGGTGCCGCTGAGCGCGGCGGTGGAGAGCGCGCAGCTCGGGCTGCCCGTGGCGTCGGTGGTGATGGAGGGCTTCCGCCGCGTCGACGAGTGGCGCGTGCTCGAGCGCACCCTCGGGAGCTTCGACGGCGTGCTCGTGCGCGACGAGATCGCGCTGCGCTCGGTCGACATGGGCACGTTGCCCGCCAAGGAGAAGGCCGTGCTCGACGCCGTGGATGGCGAGCGCACGGTGCGCGCGATCATCGCCGCCAGCCACATGTCGAGCTTCGACGCGTGCCGCACGCTCGTGCAGTTCCTCGAGGCGCGCGTCCTGAGGCGGCGGTGACGAGCGGCTCGGGCGGGGTGCTGTTCCGTGTGGGCGAGCGGCTGTACTTCCTGCCGGCGGCGATCGCGACGAAGGTGCTGCCGATGCCGCGCGTGGCTCGGGTACCGGGCGCGCCGGCCTCGCTCGTGGGCGTGGCGCTGGTCGACGGCGAGATGGTGCCGGTGGTCGCGATCGGCGACCTCGACGCGCGCGGCTCGCGCCGTCCGCCGTCGGGCGAGCGCCCGCGCGCGGATAACCGTCCGATGCTGGTGTGCACGTACATGGGCGAGCGCGTCGGCCTGGTGGGGCTGCAGATCGTGGCGACGGGCAAGGTCAGCCCGACGGATGGCGACGCGGAGGTCTTCGACGTGGGCGCAGTGTTCAGCGGCCTGAGGGAGCACCGCTGGGCGGTGTAGCTTGTTGGCTCGCCGCGATTCGCTGGGCTCGTACCACCCGTCAGGTCAGAGGAGAACAGAGGACAGGAACGGGAATCGGACCGTGCGGATCGACGCGCTGAGGATGGCGATCAGCGGGTCGGAATTGGAAATTCCTGTTCCTGTTCTCCTCTGGCCTCCCCGGTCGGGCGAGCTGACAGCCTCGCAACGGGGCTGATTCACGACTCGAGATTCCTGTTCCCGTTCCTGTTCCCGTTCAGGCTGGTAGCCTTCCTCGTATGGCGACCGACAACCCCAAGCGCCGCCTCTTCCGGCTCCTCCGCCGCGGCGCGCGTGCCGAGGGGATCGGGCGCAGCGCCGTCGAGGAGAGTGCGCTCTGGGCCGCGCACCAGCGCGCCGCCACCGCCGTCCGTGACTCCGGCGAGGCGGCGCAGCGCATCGCCTCGCACGTCGCGAAGCAGCGCGGCACCGTCGACGCGCTCGCCGATCGCGCGCGCGCCGTCTCCGCGCGCGCCAACGACCTCTCGACCAGCTTCGGCCGCATCGTCGACTCCTTCGCGCGCCTCGAGCTCGTCGCGCTCAACGCCGGTCTCGAGGGCGCGCGCATGAGCGAGGGCGGCGGGCAAGCGCTCGGGCTCGTCTCCGACGAGGTCCGCGCGCAGGCCACGCGCGGCTCCGAGGCGGCACGCGAGCTCTCCGCCGCGCTCGCCGAGATCGGCAGCGAGCTCGTGCAGGTGAACGCCAGCCTCGACCGCGCGCGCGAAGCCGCCGCGGAGGTCGCGCAGGAGGCGGCGCGGGTCGGCGGCGCCTCGGCCGACGCCGAGCGCGCGCTCACCGACATCGGCGACCGCTTCCGCAAGACGACGGGCAGCGACCCCGAGACCGCGCGAGCGATCGCCGATGCCACCGAGCACGCGCGGGCACTGGTCGGCGCGCTCGGCACGCTGAGCGGCAAGGTCCCCCAGGCCCTCGTGGTGAGCGCGCTCCGGCCCGTGCTCGAGCCGCTCTCACGGATGCTCGAAGGCGACGACGAAGAGCCCACCTGAGGGGCCCGCGCCGCCATGCCGAACCCCCGCGACCCCGAGCTCACGCGGCTCCTCACGATGGAGCTCCAGCGCCATCTCGTCGCGCTCGAGGCGGATGCCGGCAAGGGTGATCCCGAGGCGCTCGAGTCGACGCGCCGCTCCGTGCACGCGCTGAAGGGGTCGGCGGGGCTCGCCGGCGAGCCCGAGCTCGCGAGCGCGATGCAGCGCCTCGAGCGACGCCTGCGCGAAGGTGATCAGGCGGCGCTGGGCGACATCGTCGAGACCGTCAAGCATGCGATCCGCCGTCTGTCCGCGGGTGAGCCGGCGATCGCCGTCGCCTGGCCGGAGCCGCCGCCCGATCTCCTGCCGGCCGCGATCGACCCCGTTCTGCGCGCGCAGTACCTCGCGGAGGTGACCGACCGCCTCGCGCAGATCGACGAGTCTCTCGGGCGCGCGGGGGACCCGACCGACGCAGCGTCGGCCGTGTACCGGCACGTCCACACGGTGAAGGGCGCGGCCAGCGCCGTGGGCGACGAGCCGATGGCGTGGTTCTGCCACGGTCTCGAGGAGCGCCTGCGCGGCGCTTCGGCCACCGCCGCCGCCGCGACCGCCGCGCTGCAGGAGGTCGCGAAGTACCGCGCGGTGCTGGGCGGCCTGGTCGACGAGCCGGACGCTGCGCTCGCGACGCTGCGCGGCCTGCCGGGACGCCCGCGCGCAGCGCCGCGCTCGGTGACCGACGAGGAAGCCCGTAGCGTAGAAGGCGACGCCACCATCCGCGTCCCCGCGCAGTCCGTCGATCGCTTGCTCGACCACGTGGGCGGCATCGCGGTCGCGCGCGAGCGGGTAGCGGCGCGCGTGGTGCGGGCCTCGGCGCAGGCGCGCATCCTGCGCAAGACGCGCGCGGAGCTGGCCGAGGCGCTGCGGCTCATCGGTCCGCCGCGTCCCTGGGGCGCACCGGCCGCCGCGCTGCGCCGCGTGGAGCGCGCTGCGCAGACGCTCGTGGAGATGGGCGACGAGCTGGACCTCGTCGCGGAGCAGCTGGAGCAGAGCGACCAGGCGATCAAGGACAACGCAGGCCACGCGAAGAAGCTCCTCTCCGCGATGCGCCAGACCCCGATCCGCGGGATGTTCGCGCGCCTCTCCGCGGCCGCGCTCGCCGAGGCGCGCCGCACCGGTCGCCTGCTCACGATCCGTACGGTCGGGGCCGACGAGCCCATCGACCGGCGACTCGCCGAGCAGCTCGTCGAGCCATGCTTGCAGCTTGCACGTAATGCCATCGCGCACGGCATCGAGACGCCGGACGTGCGCGAGCAGCTCCAGAAGCCGCGCGAGGCCACGCTCACGTTCACGGCGCGCAAGCTGGCGAGCCGGCTCGTCGTGACCATCGCCGACGACGGCGCGGGCGTGGACGTCGCTGCGGTGCGGGCCCGCGCGGTCGAGTCGGGCGTCGTCACCGAGGTGCTCGCCGAGGCGGTTGACGACCAGACGCTCCTCGAGCTGCTCTTTCTCCCCGGCTTCTCGACGCGCGGCCAGAGCCCCGATCTCCTCGCCGGCCGCGGGATCGGCCTCGACATCACCCTCGCGTCGGTCCAGAAGCTCGGGGGATCGATCCGCCTCTCGAGTCGCCTGAGCTGGGGCTTCGAGGCGCGCGTCGACGTGCCGATCGAGAGCGGGCTGGCCACGGTGCTGTGGGTCACCGCGGGCGGCGTCGAGCACGCGCTCCCGGCGATGCACACGCGCGGCATCCGCATCAACGACGGCCCCGAGGCCGAGCGCGTGCCGCATCTCGCGGCGTGCCTCGAGCCGTTCAGCTCGGACCGTGCGAAGTTCGTGGTCGATCTCGACGTCGGTCTCGACGTGGCCGAGAAGCTGACCGTGGGCGTCGATGCGGTGGGCGCGACCGAGGAGGTGCTGGTGCGCGAGCTCACGCCGCTGCTGCGCGGTATGGGACCGTTCGCCGGCGCCGTGGTCCGCGGTGACGGCTCGCTGCGCCTCGCGCTCGACGTCCATGCGCTGGCGCCTCGCGCGCGGGCGCTGGGGCGCGTGCCGGAAGGGCGGGTGAGCGAGGTTCCGTCGCGGCCGCCGGTCGGGTCGCGTCCGCTCTCGCGTCCGCCGAGCTGACATGGTCGAGCACGGCACCTTCGCGATCGACACGCTGGTCGAGCAGGATCTGGACGGCGCGGTCGCGATCGATCTCGCGTCGTTCGTCGCGGGCGAGCTCGGCGAGGGCCGCGAGGATCCGCGGATCGTCCGCGAGCGCAGCTTGCGCGAGGAGCTGGCGCGCCCGTGGTCACGCCTCCGCGCCGCGCGTGACGAGGGCGGGACGCTGCTCGGCTACCTGCTCTTCTGGCACGTGGTCGACGAGCTGCACCTGCTGAACGTCGCGGTCGCGATCCCGTGCCGCCGCCGCGGCATCGGCCGAGCGCTGATGCAGAACCTGCTCGGGTATGCACGCAGCCACGAGGTCGTGCGCATCCTCCTCGAAGTGCGCGCCAGCAATGCGGGCGCCATCGCCATGTACGAGGCGCTCGGCTTCGAGCGCTTCAGCGTGCGCGCGCGGTACTACGCGGACGGCGAGGACGCGGTCGAGATGTCCTTGAACGTCGCGGGCTAAGGCTTCAGGCTCGCTAGAAATACCTGACCGGTTCCGGGCGGGTCAGGGCGGAGACGGCGATGTCGACCTCTACTTCGTCGGTGGGGATGAACGCGGGGCGGTCGATGCAGAGGAAGCTCTGCTCGATGTCGGTCGTGTTCTCGTAGCGGTGCGGGAAGTTGCGCGGCCACGTGTGCGCGAGGCCCGCCGCAACGGGCTGGCCCTGGAGGAGCAAGCCGCTCCCGAGCACGAGCTCCGATTCGTCGAACTGGTGGTGCACGTGCGTGGGCAGCACGGTCCGCGGATGGAGCCGCTCGCGGTAGACGCCGCATTCCTTCGTCTCGAAGACGATGTCGACGTACCCGAAGGACTTCGTCTCGGTGATCATCGCGTAGTCGGCGCGCGTGCGGTGAATCTCGAGCGTGGGCACGGCGGCGCCGGAGAGCGCGACGAGCTTGGAGAGCTGCACGTCGATTTCCTCGACATGAGGACGCGGGACGTCGACGCTGGGTGGCGCGAGGACCCAGGCCGCGACCGCTTCAGCCGCCGACTCGAGCAGGCGGAAGCGGCTCGCCATCAGGATGAACCGCAGCTCCCCGAGGAGGCGCGAGTAGTCGACGGTCTGGACGAGACGCCCGTTGCGGGCTGCCTCGCGGGTGTCGAAGTGGAGCGTGACGTCGAGCTCGAGCGGCTGCGGCGTGTTCCGCTCGAAGTCGAAGAGCCCCACGATGCAGTCGAAGCGCATGCCGCGCAGAGAGAGTCGGTCGAGTTGGCGGGTCATGCGGCGCTCAGTCCTCCATCCCAGAAATAGCACGGTCACTCGAAGCGGCTGCGTCAAGCTCGGCCCGCTTGTCGTGCAGGCGATCGATCCGCGCCATGATCAACGCCTCCTTCGCGAGGCGCGCGAACAGCGGACCCAGCAGGAGGCCCCACGCGCCGAAGATCGCGAGACCGCCGAAGATCGCCGTCAGCAGCACGAAGCTCGAGAGGTGCAGCTTGCCGTACCGCGCGAACACCGGGCGCATCACGTTGTCGACCGTGCCGATCAACACGGTGCCCACTGCTGCCATGATGATTGCCGACGCGGTCTTGCCCGCGAACGCGAGGCCGATCGCGATCGGCACCCAGATCAGCGCCGTACCGAACGACGGGATCAGCGACGCCACGCATGTCAGCAGACCCAGCACCAGCGCGCGCGGCACGCCCAGCGCGAAGTACGTCATCGTCGCCACCAGGCCCTGCGCGAGGCCTGTCAGGCCGACGCTCACGAAGAGCCCGCGCCCCGTCTCGTTGAACGCTGCGACCAGGCGCCGCGTGTGCTCGATCTCGATGGGCGCGTGCTTCTCGAACCAGTCGTAGTAGCTCGGGCCGTCGACGAGGAAGACGAACACCGCGTAGAGGAAGATGAAGAGGCCGAGCAGCGCCTCCGTCGCCGCGCCGGCGACGCCCGACGCGATCGAGGCCGCCTGCGCGCCGTGCTCCTGCACCAGCGCGATGATCTTCTGCGGTGAGGCGAGCACGTCGAGGGGTCCGCTGCCCGGCGCCTGCGCGCCGCCCGAGACCACCGTGATGAGCGCGTTCTTCGCGCCGTTCGACGCGAGCAGCCCCTTGCCCAGATCTGCCGCTTCCCGCATGAGCGACAGCAGCGCGACGCCCAGCGGCACGAGGATGACCATCACCATCGCCAGCACGATCGCGCCCGCCGCGCGGTCGCGCCCGCCGGTGATCTTCTGGATGCGCGTGAGCAGCGGCCGCGTCATCACTGCCACCCACGCCGCGAGCACGAGCGGCGCCCAGAGCGGCACGAAGGTGACCGCCGCCGCCAGCACCAGAGTGAACATGACGGCTCGGAACGCGAAGACTTGCTGACGCGGCGAGAGGATCGTCATGGCGGGCCGGAGCCTACGCGCGGGACGACCCAAAGACAGGCGTTTCCGCTACGTTTCACCGACATGCGACGCCTCGCCCCCACGCTCACACTCGCGCTCTGTCTCGTGGCCGGCACGCTCGACGCGCAGCCGAAGGCCGCCGCCTCGGGGCCGCTCGCGAGCGGCCTCGCGGCGCTCGCCGCCAGCGACTACGCGACCGCCGAGACGGACCTCTCGCAAGTGAAGGGTGTCGGCGAGGCCGACGCGAAGCTCGGGCTCGGTCAGGCCGCGTTCGAGCAGGGCAAATACGCCGACGCGGAGCGCCACGCGCAGGCCGCGGGCGCGTCGGCCGCGCACAAGGTGAAGGCCGCGGTGCTGCGCGCGCAGGTCCTCGAGGCCACCGGCAAGATCGCGGACGCCATCAAGCTGCTCGACTCGGTGAAGGCCGGCAAGGGCAGCGACGTGCGGCGCGCGCGCCTCCTCCTCGGCGAGTACCTGATCGAGATCGGCAAGCGCGCCGACGCCGACGACCCGCTGCACAAGGTGATCGACGAGTACAACGACGGCACCATCACCGGCGCGGACGCCGAGGGCTACGCGCACGTGGGCCGCGCCGCGTTCCTCCTGCGCAGTCCGAAGGACGCGAACACCGCGTTCAAGGAGAGCGAGCGGGCCGACAAGAAGCGCGTCGAGACGCTTCTCTGGGCCTCCGAGCTGTTCCTCGACAAATACGACTCCGGCCACGCCGAGGAGGAGCTGAAGGAGGCCCTCGCGGTCGCGCCCAAGCGCGCCGACATCCTCGTCGCGCTCGCCCGCGTGAAGCTCGATCAGAGCCTCGACTTCGACGAGGCCGAGAAGCTGATCAAGCAGGCGCTCGCCGTCAATCCGAAGCACGCGGGAGCGCTCGCGGTGCGCGCCGGCCTCTCGCTGCGCGACATGGACATCGCGAACGCGGAGAAGGCGCTCGCCGAGGGCCTCGCCATCAACGCCAACGACCTCGAGCTGCTCAGCCTCAAGGCCGCCTCGCGCTTCCTCGACGACGATCCAAAGGGCTTCGAAGCGACGAAGAAGGAGGTGCTCGCGAAGAACCCGCAGTACGCGCGCATGTACGGGATCATCGGTGAGTACGCGGAGTGGGAGCACCGCTACGACGACATCGTCGCGATGATGAAGGAGGCGACGAAGCTCGACCCCGACGACGGCAAGGCCTGGGCCGAGCTCGGCCTCACGCAGATGCGCAGCGGCGACGAGCCCGCGGGGCTCGAGAGCATCAAGAAGGCCTGGGCGAAGGACAAGTTCAACGTCCGCGTCTTCAACACGCTCAACATGTACGAGCAGGACATCCCGAA
>JAYTHX010000329.1:0-3889 GCA_043732195.1 Polyangiaceae bacterium | reverse complement strand
CGACGACGCGCGTGGAGACGGGCGCGGTGACGGGGGTGCACCGCGCGTGCGCGAGCCTCAACGTGCATGTCCACCTCCACGTCCTCCGTGCGGCGCCGGGCGCTTCGCGTAGAACGGCTCGAAGTCCTGCGCCGCGCGCACCGCGAGCTCCTCGACCTGCCGCTTGGCGATCACCGAGCCCGTGTGGTCAGGCGCCATCTCCACCACCTCGCGAGAGCATCTCCCATGGAAGGTTCGGGACGCCATCGCTCGCGTCGAGCGATGCCGACCGCCGCAGCGTGATGCCGCGCTCCTCTGCGCAGCTCCCCCATTACGTCGAGCTACTCTCCGAGCTCGATTTCCTTCGGGTCAGCGCCTGCGAACGCGATCTCGATCGGTGCGAACGCACCTGCGATTGAGACTCGCGACGTCGAGGCGACTCGTTCCCAGCGCGAGGCCCACGACGGCAACCTCGAGATCTTTGACCTCGCCGAGCAGGGAGCTGTCGCGGCACGCGGAGCGCGTGAGCGCGTCACTCGATGGCGATAGACAGATTGTAGGAGCACGTCACTTCGGTCGAAGCCGACGGGTCCACCCGAATGTAGAGGTTGCCGTTGTCGGCGCTCGTCCCCGTGCAATCGGTGGTCGTCGTCGCGATGTCGTCGTCCGTCGGCCCTTCCTCGACGCGCTCGCCGCGGCATCCTTCGACTAACCGACGCGCCTGTCGTCGGACGAGCCGTTGACGCACTTCGACTCGGACGCGCGTCCCCCGTCGCACACGAACCAGGTGCTGACCGTGAAGCCCGACGAGACGGCGACCTTGACGATGGGATCGCCGCCCAATCCGGTCACGGCGTAGCGAAGCGAGAGTGTTGCGGTGTAAAGTGCGGTGTGCCGATTGTCGCGTCCGAGCCGAGCCGACGCCTCCGCGGCGTGAGCGCCGCAGCCGGCGCGCTCGTGGTCCTGTTGGGGCCCGCGTGCTCCACGCAGCCCCGCGAGCTTCCGGCGTGCATCGCCGCCGCGGCGCCGCCGACGACGACGCTGCAGGATCATGCCGTCCTGGTCACTGCCGGGGACCTGGTCGACTGCGCAGGCGGCGCGCAAGAGCAGACGGTGGCTCTCGCGGAGTCGCTGCATCCGGACTCGGTGCTGGCGCTCGGAGACCTGGTCTACCCGAACGGGGCGCTCGACGAGTACCTCGACTGCTACGCGCCGACCTGGGGACGCCTCCGGTCGATCACCCACGCCGTGGTCGGAAATCACGAGTACCACACGCCGCACGCAGGACCGTTCTGGGCCTATTTCTGCGGGGCGAGCGGAGAGCCGTTCAAGGGTTATTACAGCTTCGAGATCGGTCCGTGGCACGCGGTGGTGCTGAACAGCAACTGCGGCGAGGGCTACGACGTGCCGAGCTACGTCCCGGCCGACTTCGGTGGCTGCGGTGAAGGCTCGCCGCAGGCCCGCTGGCTCGCGCAAGATCTCACCGACCATCGAGGTCGCTGCGCGCTCGTCGCCTGGCACCACCCCCGCGCCACCACGGGCGACGAGGACGACGGAGGCACGATGCGCGCGCTCTGGGCGATCGCCCAGGCGCACGGCGTGGACGTGGTGCTCAATGGCCACGCGCATCTCTACAACCGCTTCGGCAAGCTCGATGCGGCCGGGCAGCCCACGGCGGATGGCATGCGTTCCTTCGTCGTGGGCTCGGGTGGACACGAGCTCGCGTCCTCGGTCCGCACGCCCGCCGGGCTCGAGGCCGCGAACGACAGCGACCACGGCGTGCTACGCCTCGACCTGCGCCCCACGTCGTTCGGCTGGCAGTTCTTGCGCGTGGGTGACGGGGCGATCCTCGATTCCGGAGACGCATCGTGCGTCCCGTGAGCGCCGCGGCTTGCGCGTTCGCTGCCGCGCTCGCGATTTCGCTCGCGGCGCGGACCGCCCGCGCTGCCCCGCCCGGGAGCGCCCCGGGCCCGGCCCACCTCGAGCTCGAGCCGCAGGTGGGGTACGCCGCTGCGCTCACCACCGGCATCTCCCCGTACGGGCTCTTCGTCGGGCTCGGGCTGCGCGCACGTCCCATCGGCCACCTCTGGGTCCACACCGCGGCCTTCTCCTACGGCGGGGGCAGCGAAGCAGGCGATGGGCCCACGGTGACGTACCGATCCCGCGAGCGGGCCTACGCGATGGCGCTGGGCGCATCCTGGCGCTTCGCGCCGGGGCGCTTCTTCGTCGAGCCCGGCGTCGAGGTGGGGGCCGCGTGGATCCGCGGCTTCACGTCGGTCACGCCCGCGGAGCTGCGCGACGAGCACGTGGCGGGCAACGTCGGCCCCGTCCTGCGCCTGGGCGTGAGACTGAGCGGGCTCGCCCTCGGCATCGAAGGCGCAGGGCTCTACGTGCCGGTGACCGCAGCCGCGCCAGTCCTCCGTGCGGCCGCGATCGTGGCGATCTCCTTCTGACGCGATCGCGCGTCTCCCGCGCGTAGCGCGGAGAGCAGGGCGGAGCGCGCGGCGAGCAACACGGCGGACACCACCATCTCGGGAGATGACGATGTCCGCGACGGACGCCGCCCCCGTCCCCGAGATCACCCGCCGCCTCGTCGAACAGTTCCTGGACGCCGCACCGTGATGCCGTGAGACCGGTCAGGCTTCGTGGCGCGCGAATTCGAGGAGCAGGCGGTTCACCTCCTCCGGCGCCGCGTTCTGGACCCAGTGGGAGGCGTCGGGCAGGTGCACGACCCGCGCGTTCGGGACGAACCGGGCAGGGGGCTCCGCCAGCTCCTTGCCGAGGTAGTGATCCCGATCACCCCAGATCACGAGCACCGGGCAGGTGATCACGACGGTCTGCGGGACGTTGCCGGTCACGAGGCGGCGGATCGCGGCGCGGTAGTAATTCAACGTCGCCGTCAGCGCCCCGGGCGTCTTGAGGGCGTCGATATACGGCTCGATCTCGGCGCTCGTGAAGCCGTCCTTCGCGAACGTCTTGCGCAGGTAGGCGAAGTCGTCGCGCGCGATGGCGCGCTCCGGGATCCGCGGAAGCTGGAAGAAGAACATGTACCAGCTCTTCTTCAGCTGGGCGGCGCGGCGCAGGCCGCGCATCATCGCGAGCGGGTGCGGCACGTTGAGGATCGCGAGGCGGCTCACCAACGAGGGATGCATCTGCGCGAGCCCCCAGCCCACCACCGCGCCCCAGTCGTGACCCACCACGATCGCGTGGTTGCGGCCCAGCGCGCGGATCAGGCCCGCCACGTCGCCGGCGAGCTTCTCGAGCTGATACGCGTCGACGCCCTCCGGCTTGTCGGACTCGTTGTAGCCGCGCAGATCCGGCGCGACCGCCCAGAAGCCGCCCTCCGCGAACGCCCGGAGCTGCGTCTTCCACGACGACCACAGCTCGGGGAACCCGTGGAGGAAGACGACCAGCGGGGCGCTGGCAGCGACGGGATCGGCGCTCCCTGCGGGCCGCGCCTCGGCCACGTGCAGGCGCACGGAGCCGACGTCGACGAGGTGATGCAGGAAGCCGTCGGCGCGTCGCTCGAGAGTCATGGGCCATCTCCCGGGAGCATCTCGATCTCGTGGAACTTGTCGAAGTCGATGAGGCGAACGCCGTCGTCGCTGATCGTCAGGACGTCCGAGAAACGTGCATTCTGCACGATGTCTTCGAGCAGGTAGCGGTAGCGTGTGTGGATGGTCTGGCCGAGCGTGTCGTCGAGACCGGTGAGGCTGAGGAAGATCTCCGCCTTCATGGCCCGGAGCCTGTCGAGCGCGCCCTCGCCGTGGAACGGGCTGTCCGCGTCGATGGGGTGCATCGCGGTCCACGTGAGCAGAAACATCGGGTTCTTGTCGCGCACCAGCTTGATGCTCGTGGGGCGGCGCATGGTCTCACCCTCGGTGGTGGTCTCGGTGAGGAGCACCATGAC
>JAYTHX010000328.1:0-3900 GCA_043732195.1 Polyangiaceae bacterium | reverse complement strand
GGCGACCGAACAGTTCCCGGGCCACCAGCCTTGTCCCGACGTCGATCTTCGTCAGGCGTACGGGTTCGCGCGCGGAGTCGCCCGGCTCCAGCCGCCAGAGTCGAGGCCCGGGCACCGTCTCGTGTGGGTGCGCGGCGCGACGTTCTCGTGCAGCAGCCTCATCGCTTCGGACGACGCGTTCGCGGTGATCGGCCGGCACACCCAGTGCGGGGTGGTCCTGCCCGACGATCCGTTCGTCGCGCTGCGTCACGTGCTCGTGCGCTCGCTCACGCTCCCTGCGGGCGGGGTGGCGCTGCGCGTGTTCGATCTCCACACCGGGCTCGGCTTCGGCCTGCCCGATGGCACGCGACACAGCTCGATCTTCGCCGAAGGGCCCATCGCCATCGCGATCGGCGAGTACGCGCTCGTGGCGCTGCCGACCGAGACGAGCGGCAACGAGCTTCCCGGCGAGCTCCCGCCGCCCGTGATGGAGACGCCGCCGCACGTGCGCGAGCAGCTCCAAGCGCTCGCGTCGGCGATGTCGCCCTACCGCGTCAACGCCCGCTCCACGAACCGCATGTCGCGCATCACGCTCATGCCGCGGCCGGTGATGGTGGGGGAGGCCATGCCGCCGACGCTCGGGCGCCTCGCGACCGGCGGGCAGTATGCGCTCACGCTCTCGCGTGCCGGTCGCTCGGCGACGGTCACGCTCTCCGAGGAGGACATCTCGCGCGGCGTGATGATCGGCCGCTCCGAGAAGTGCCACGCCGAGACGCTCCGCCGCATCACCGACAAGAACACGTCACGCACGCACATCCTCGTCCTGCGCGAGGGGAGGGCGGTCTCGGCGTACGACCTCGCGTCGACGCACGGGGCGTTCGTCAACGGCGTGCCCGCGCGCCGCGTGCGCCTCTTCGAGAGCGGCACCTCGGTGTCGCTCGGTCGCGGCGAGAACGCGGTCCGGCTGGCCTGGCACGCGCGCGGCTGACGAGCCGCGCCGCGGCCGCCGCGCGCGCTACTTCGTCGCGGGCTTCTTGTCGCCGTTGAGCAGTTCGCGCGTGAGGAGCGGCGCGCCGCGCGTGCGGAGCGCCACGCACAGCGCTGCCTCCTCGAGCTCCTGGTCGAGCAGGCGCTGCGCGCCGTCGATCTGCGCCGCGCGCGGCGTGTAGAAGGCCGTCGCGTCCTCGAGCTCGGTCTTCGTGCAGGCGGCGCCGGCGCCGGCGACCAGCCCCACGCCCAGCGCTCCCGGGAGCTTCTTCCGCAGGTCGTCCCAGTGCAGGCGGACCCACGCCTCGGTCACGTGCTTCGAGGCGCGCCGGCCGTAGCCCGCGCCGATCAGGTAGTGCACGTCGGAGCCGCGGGTGTCGTCGGTCAGGAGCGCATCGAGGCCGCGTCCGAGCAGCGCGGGATCGTCGAAGCCGCCGATCGACCGCAGCGCGAGCAGGCGATCCTCGCGCGTCTTGCCGTCGCGCGCCATGGCGAGCAGCTTCGTGAGGCGCTCCGCGCCGGCGCGACGGTTCGCCAGCCCGACCGCGACGCTCGCGGTGTCGGCATCGATGCTCGTGGGGTCGGCGAGCCAGCGAACGGCGAGCTCGTCGGCCTCGCGCAGCGTCGCGTCGTCGGCGGCGAGCTCGCCCATCGCCCACAGCACGCCACGGCGGAGGATGGCGTCGTCGCCGCTGGCCGCGGCCTCCTCTTTCTTCGGGAGCCAGCCGACCTCCTTCTTGCGCTTCGCGAGCCGTGCGAGCGCGAACCGGCGAAACGCCGCGCGCGCGTCGTCCTCGACGAGCTCGGCGTCGAGCACGGTGAGGAGGCTCACCACGCCCTCGATGCCGTGGCGGGACGTCTCGTCGTCGAAGGCGGTCAGGAGCTTCAGCATGATCCCCGGCTTGGCCTTGCCGGAGCGGACCGCGGACCACGCGCTCGACATCATCGTGAGTCGTGCCGGCACCTCGAGCTGGGCGCGGGCCGCGGTGAGCTTCACGAGCTCGGGCTCGGGCATCGAAAAGCGGTAGTAGCTCGCGTCGGCATTGGGGTGCACCCACGCCGGACACCTGCGACCCGCGACCAGCGAAGGGGCGCCGTGCGCGAGCTCGACGCAGATCGGCTTCTTCTCGCCCTGCGCGAGCACGCAGACCGGCACCACCCACGTGCGCTCCTCGTCCTCGGGCACCTTCGAGCCGAGCGGGCGCCACGGCTCCTGCAGGAGCTCCATGTGCCAGCGCGAGCCGGGATCGCACTCGAGATGCGCGGAGATCTCGGGGACGCCCGGGCGATCGAGGTAGGTCGCCGCCATCTGCGTCACGTCCTTGCCCGACGCGCGATCGAGGGTGGCGAAGAGCGTCGCCGCGGTCGCGCTCCTGAACGCGTTGTCGGCGAGGTAGTCGTGGATGGCGTGCCGGAAGGTCTCCTCGCCGATCCAGTGCTCGATGGTGCCGAGCACGGCCGCGCCCTTGTCGTAGGTGATGCCGTCGAACGCCTCGTCCGCGTCGGCGGTGGTCACCACCGGCTGGCGCACGGCGCGCGCGGACGCGAGCGAGTCGACATCCATCACCCCGAGATGCGCGAGCACCGCGTCGTTGCGAACGCCCCAGGCGGGGCGCCACTGATCGACGATGCGCGTCTCCATCCAGTTCGCGAAGCCCTCGTTCAGCCAGAGGTCGTCCCACCACGCCGCGGTGACGAGGTTGCCGAACCACTGGTGCGCGAATTCGTGCGCGATGACGGTGGCCTGGCTGCGCCGCGACGCGACCGACGTCCGCGCCGGATCGAGGAGCAGCAGCTGATCGCGGAACGTCACGAGCCCGGCGTTCTCCATCGCGCCGGCCGCGAGCTCGGGCACGGCGACGAGGTCGAGCTTCTCGTACGGGTAGGGGATGCCGAACCAGCCCGCGAGCGCGTCGATCAGCGCCGACCCCGCCTCGAGCGCCAGCGCGCCGAGCGCGGACTTGCCCTTGGTGGTGATGAGGCGCATCGGCGGCTTCGTGGTGCGTGACAGCTCGCGGATCTCGAGCTCGCCCACCGCGAAGGCCACGAGGTACGTGGGGAGCGGCAGGGTCTTCGCGAAGCGGAACGTCGTCCTGGCGCCGGTCTCCTCGTGCCCCAGCTCGGGGGTGTTCGCGACCGCGATCATGCCCGTGGGGACGGTCAGCGCGACGTCGAACGGCACCTTGAAGCCCGGCTCGTCGAAGCAAGGGAAGGCGCGGCGCGCGTCCGTCGACTCGAACTGCGTGAAGGCGTACCAGCGGCCTTCCTCCGTCGCGCGGTACGCGCCCGACATCTCGTCGCCGAACGGCGCGCTGAACGCGAGGAGCAGCGCGGCTCGGCCCACCGGCAGCGGCGAGTCGAACGTGAGCACCAGCTCGTCCTTCTCGCGCGCCTCGTGCGCGAGGCGCAGGCTCGGCTTCGCCGGGCGCGGCGGCTGGCCCTCCACCTCGGCGTGCGCCTCGGTGATGGTCAGCGCGCGACCGTGCAGGACGACGTGCGAGGTCGCCGCCGGCACCTCCACCTCGATGCGCACCGTTCCGGTGAACGTCGTCTCCCGCGGGTCGACGGCGAGCGCGAGCGCGTATCCGAGCGGCGTCGCGAGCGCGGGCAGGCGGCCATCGGCCCGCGGCGGCGGCGGTTTCTTCGGCTCCGCGGCGGGCAACGGCGGCTTCACGGGCGCGATCGGCGCCGGCGGACAGGCCACGACCAGCGCTGCGCAGAGCAGGAAGAACAGGAGGGATGACGGCCGGACCATCGGGGGTCAAGCAACGTCCGTCACCTCGCCGCTTCGGTCAATGGGTCAACGCTCGCTGGGTACGGATGCCGCGGGATGGAGCCGCGTCATCGACGGAGGCAGCGGCATGCGGAGGCTCGGCGGCCGCGCTATGCGGCGCTGCATGATGCCGGACTGTGAAGCCGAGCGGCGCGCGAGCC
>JAYTHX010000327.1:0-30754 GCA_043732195.1 Polyangiaceae bacterium | reverse complement strand
TCGAGAAGGAGCGGCGCAAGCGCTACCAGGACGCGCACCATCTCCACGAGGAACTGAAGTCGCTACAGCGCGCGCTGCCATCGACGCCGTTCGAGCTCCAGGCCACGCCCGAGAACCAGGCGCCGCCCCCGCCGCCGCCCTCGCAGTCGCCGGGCGTCATCGAGTGGGCGAATCGCGCCGCGCTCTTCTCCCGCATGGTGAGCCGCGTCTACCCGACGGGCAACATGCCGCCCGAGATCCAGACCGGCCTCGTGCAGTCGTGGGATCTCGCCGCGCGTGCCACGCGGCTCGAGGGCGAGGTCGCGAGCCACACGCGCAAGCTCGAGTCGCTCGAGCGGCGTGGCCGCGCGCTACGCGCCGAGATCGGCCGCAAGGTCGAGGAGCTGGCCCACGAGGAGTCGCGCGCGCTGCGCGATGCCGCGGGCGAGCAGCATGAGGCCACGAAGCTCCGCGAGCTCGTGCAGGTCGCGGAGCGCGCAGGCGCCACCGCGAAGGCGCAGGCCGATCAGGCCGCGCAGCAGGGCGGCAACGCCACCACGCTGCGCGCGATCTTCGAGCGATCGGGCGGGGCCGCGGCGCTTCTCGAGGCGCGTCGGGAGTCGCTGATCGAGCGCGAGGCGAAGGCCGGCGTGAAGGACGCGCAGGCAAAGGATCTCCGTCGCCAGATCGACGAGCTCCGCGCGCAGCTCGCACGGTACGCCGAGGCGCTCGAGGAAGATCTCGCTGCCGGTCGCGAGAAGGTCGCCACGCGCACGCGCGAGGGCCTCAACTTCGAGAAGGCGTTCAGCGACGTCTCGACGCTCCTCCTGAACCACCTCAAGACGAAGCCCGAAGCGCGAGATCTGATCCAGGAGCTGATGGCCACGATGCACGGCGCGCCGCCCTCCCCGACCGCCGGAGCGAAGGCTCCGCTTCCCGGCGGCCCCGAGAGTCGTGGCCCCGGCGTGAGCTGAACCCGATCTCCGTTCGCCCATGCTGAGTACGGCTGCGCTGCTGGTCGGCATGGGATGGGGATGTGTCTTCTGGACCGAGCCCGAGGAAGCGGAGCTGCCGCCGCTCGCGCAGGAGGCCGCGCCGCCCGTGCTGGTGCAGCCGCCTGTGCTCGTCCAGCCGCCGGAGCCGCCGCCGCCTCCGGTCGTCGACCCGCCGCCGAAGTTTCCGCAACACTTCCTCTTCAGCAACGGGCTTCCGCTCCTGCTCACGAGCGTCAGCGTCGGCTACGAGCTCTTGCCCGTCGCGCATCACTCCCTCGGCGTGAACCTCCACGCCCAGTACGGCGGCGGCATCATCAGCGAGATCATCGGCGTGAAGGGCGCGTTCGTGGGGCTCGGCGCCGAGCTCGGGTATCGCTTCTACGCCTGGCGTGACGGGCCGTACGGGCCGTTCTTCGGGATGTCGTTCCTCGCGGGCTACTACCACACACAGGCGACCATCTACCGGCTCGACCCGAACGCGTTCCGCTACTTCCAGTACGGGCCCGCGGTGGACTTAGGCTGGTCGGTGCACCTCGACAAGAAGGGCACGGTGCTCGCCATCTCACTCGGTGCACAACACACGCTCACGGACGTCGACCCGCGGCGCCTGCCGGAGCTCACGCGGTTGCTGGTGGGAGATGGCCCGCGGCCGCGCGGCGGGATCCAGGTGGGAAAGACGTTCTGAGGGCCGCGGCGGTAGGGTTCCTGGAGGCGGCGCGCGGGATGCCCGCACCCGCGGCGGGATGCCCGCACCCGCGGAGCGAAGGCGGCCTTGTGAGGAGCCGCCCAGGGATTGTCGGTGGCGACGCACGCCGCGGTGCGCTTGGCGATGGCCGCGATGCAGGCAGACGCGTCCCCAGCTCTCGCGGCGCCGATCGTCGCCGCTTTCGCGAGGCTGGGCGCGATGGCCAGCACCGTCACATCCTGACAGCGCGCGGCATCACCAGCGCGACGATGACGACGCCGCGCGCGAGCATCGCTACGCCAGCTTTGCGCTGAGGAAGGCCTTCAGCTTGATGAGCGTCTTCACGTCGCGCGTGAAGCTCGGCACCTGGTACTCCTGCGCCCACGCCGAGACCTCGTGCACGAAGGACGCGCGCGCCGACGTGTCGGTCATGATGTCCTCCACGGTGCGGCCGCGCGCGGCGCCCTTGCGGAGCCCCTTCACGTACGCGACGAGCCGCGCGTAGTCCTCACCGAGGAAGTCCTCGACCGACTTCGCCTCCTCGGCGAGCCGACCCACGATGCCCTCGGCGGAGGCGGGCTCCGTCTCGACCGCGAGCGCCGCGGCCACGCGGATCACGAACGCGTCGTCGCAGAAGCCGAGGTCGTCGATCCCGTCAGGGATGAGATCCAGCGACTTGAAGATGTAGTTGAGGCCGGAGGTCACGTAGCGGCGCACCTCCTCGTTGCCGTCGGCCGCGACGACGCCGCCGAGCGCCCCGGCGTCCTCGCCGAGCGTGCGCAGCCACGCGGGAAACATGTCGAGGTAGCGGGCGAGCGCAGCGGTGTCCGTCGTCGTCATCACCGCCCAAGCTAGAAGCCCATTCATCAAAAAGCTAGGCGCGTCTGCGGCGCGAAGCGCCGGTCGCCGATGGCGAATGCGCCGGGCCGGTGGGAGCACGGGGAGGCTCAAGAAGTGAGGGGCGGCGCCCCACCTGACTAATGGGCGCGGGCGGTCGCGTAGCCGAGGAGGAAGCCGGCGATCAGCGCGCCCACCACGAGGACGATCACGAGCCACGGCGCCACCCCGCGACGCCGCGCTGCGCCATGCGGACTGAACATGGGCAGGTTCTCGGACGGCAGGGTGCCATGCTGCGACGCGCCCACCATGATCACCTGAGGCGGCGGCTCGGTGACCGAACGACCGTGCGGGCTCGCGAGCGTGCCGCCCGGCCCGACGTTCCAGTCCGCGTCGCGCGTGGCGCCGGCGGCGGCGGTCAGCGGCACGGCCTGCTGGACGGTCGAGGGCATGGGCGCCGCCCCCTGCGAAAACGGGCGCGTCGGCGCGAACATGCTGGGCACGTCCGGCAGACGGCTCAACGGGAGGCCGGCCGCGGGCGCGTCGCCCTCCGCTCCGAGCGCGGCGGAGAGCGCGCGCGCCATCTCGAGACCGGTCTGGAAGCGCTGCGCGCGATCCTTCTGCATCGCGAGCTGCACGAACGCGGAGAGCCGCGAGAGGCCCGGCTCCACGGCCTCGAGCGGCGGCGGCGACGTGTTCAGAACCGCCGCGAGCCGCGCGTACTCGGTGGGCGCCGGGAAGGCGACGCGCCCGGTGAGCATCTCGTAGAGCATCACGCCAGCGCTCCACAGGTCGGCCCGGGCGTCGACGTCCTTCGCGTTCTTGATCTGCTCCGGGCTCATGTACGCGGGCGTGCCGAGCAGCACGCCGGTGCGCGTCTTGTTGCCCATGCCGCCCGCCGCATCCATGACCTTCGCGATCCCGAAATCGAGGATCTTCGCGGAGAACGCGCCGCCCGGCTCGCGCGCGAGGAACACGTTCTCGGGCTTGAGATCGCGATGCACGATCCCCTGCGCATGGGCGGCGCCGAGGCCGGCGAGGATGCCCTGGAGGATGAGGCCGGCCTGCGCGAGCGGAACGCGTCCGCCCGAGCGCGTGTAGGCGCTGAGCGGCACGCCGTCGAGCAGCTCCATCACGATGTAGGGCGTGCCGTCCTCGGCGGTGCCCACGTCGAACACGCGCACGATGTTCGGATGGATGAGGCGCTGGCAGGTGTGCCCCTCCTCGATGAAGCGATTCTTGATGTCGACGTCGGTGACGTAGTCGATCCCGAGGATCTTGATGGCGAGCGGCCGGTGATCCTCCGGGCTCTCCGACTCGTACACCGAGCCCATGCCGCCCGTGCCGATCAGGCGCTTCAGCGAGTACTTCTGGGAGAGGATCGCCCCCACGAGACTCGCCTGCAGGGCATTCGCCGTCACGGTCGCGATCCTACCTCAGCGTGGCGCCGAAGCGCTCCCCGACTTCCTTGATCACGTTCGCGTGCGCGGCATCGACCTCGGCGTCGGTGAGGGTACGGTCCGGCGCGCGGTAGACGACGTGGAACGCGAGGTTCGACGAGCCCGCGGGGATCGAGCCGCCCACGAAGCGGTCGAAGAGGCTCACGTGCTCGGCGAGCGGACCGGCGGCGGTCCTCACGGCGCTCGTGACCTCGCCGGCGCGGACCTCGTCACGCACGACGAACGCGGCGTCGCGCCTGCTCGCCGGGAAGCGCGGGATGGCGGCGTACTGCGGGATCTTCGGTCCGGCGGAGAACATCTCGATGTCGAGCTCGGCGACCATCACCTCGCCGTCGAGCGCGAGCGCCTCCACGGCGTCGGGGTGGAGCGGTCCGAACGCGCCGATGCGGCGACCGCCGACGTGCACGAACGCCGCGCCGCGTGGATGGAGGTGAGGGGGCGTCTCCTCGCGCGTCGCCGGGATGATCTCGACGGGCGTCGAGACGCCGGCCAGCCGCTGCACGACGGCGGCAGCGAAGGCCTTCGCGTCCCACACGTCGATCGGCTTCGGCTTCTCGAGCCAGCCCGGACGTTCGCCCGCGAGCACGAAGCCGATGCGCAGCGGCTCCTCGGGGAGGCCGTCGCCGTCGGGCTTGGCGGCGAGGAAGACGGGGCCGATCGTGAACTCGCGCACGTCGCGCTGGCCGTGACGGCGCGCGTTCGCGACGGCATCGAGCAGACCCGGCAGGACGGACGTGCGCATCACCGCGTGATGCTCGCCGAGCGGATTCTGCAGAAGAACGGCGGGCGCAGGCGCGCGCAGCGCCTCGAGCGCGCGCGCCGAGGTGAACGCGTACGTGATGGCCTCGGAGAGCCCGAGCGACGACGCAGCGTCGCGGGCGCGGCGGGCAAGCTCCTCGCGCCCGCCGACGTCACGCGAGGCGCGGATGGCGGGCAGCTCGGCGGGGACGCTCTCCATGCCGTGCACGCGAATGACCTCCTCGACGAGGTCGACCTCGCGCGTGAGGTCCGGGCGATGCGTGGGGACGAGGACGTCGCACGCGGCGTCGCTCTGCTTCGTGACCTCGCAGCCGAGACGCTCGAGCGTGGCGACCGCCTCGGCGAAGGGGATGTCGATGCCGAGCAGATCCTTCAAGCGGTGCGCGCGCAGCGTGAGGGCGCGGCGCGCGGGCGCGACGGGCTCGGACAGCGCTTTCGTTCCCTGCACGTGCAGGCGACCGTCCACACGCTTGCCCCCCGCGAGCTTCAGCGTCATGGCGACGGCGTCCTCGAGGACGAGCGCGACGTTCCCGGGGTCGACGCCGCGCTCGAAGCGGTGGCTCGACTCGGTGTGCATGTCCTGGCGGCGCGCGGTGCGGCGCACGCTGCGGGGATCGAAGTAGGCCACCTCGAAGAGCACGCGCTTCGTGTCCGCGTGGATCTCGCTGGAGGCGCCGCCCATGATCCCGGCGAGCGCGACCGGGCCTTCGCCGTCGCAGATGAGAAGGTCGTCGGCGACGAGCGTGCGCTCGATTCCGTCGAGCGTGGTGAGCTTCTCGCCGTCCTTCGCGCGGCGCACGACGATCTTGCCGCCGCGCACGCGATCGAGATCGAACGCGTGCATGGGGTGGCCCCACGCGAGCATCACCAGGTTCGTGACGTCGACGACGTTCGAGATCGACCGCACGCCGAGCGCGTGGAGGCGGTAGCGTGTGGTCGGCGAGGGCGCGATCGCGAGGTCGACCACGGCCGCCGCGCCGTAGTGCGGGCAGCGCTCCTCGTCCTCGACGTGGATGGTGACGACCGACGCGAGCGCGCCGGTGCTGCTGCTCGGTTTCACGGTCGGCGCGCGCCAGGGGAAGCCGTAGAGCGCGCAGATCTCGCGCGCAAGGCCGATGTGGCCCAGCGCGTCGGGCCGGTTCGCGGTGACGTTGATCTCGAGCACGCTGTCGCGCATCGCCGGGATGGCGGTCGAGAGCGGGGTCCCGGGCTCGGCGATCCCGGCGGGCAGCACGAGGATGCCGTCGTGGTCGTCACCGAGGCCGAGCTCGTCCTCGCTGCACAGCATGCCCTCGCTCTCGACGCCCGCGATGGCGCGCTTCGCGATGGTGACGTTCTTCGCCGGCAGGTACGCGCCGAGCGGCGCGAGGACGACCAGGCCGCCGGGCTCCGGCACGTTGGGCGCGCCGCACACCACCTCCTGCTGCGCGCCCCCGCGATCGACGGTCACGAGGCGGAGGCCGCTCTTCGTCGGATGCGGGCGGATCGCCACGACGCGCGCCACGAGACACGCATCGGTGGCGGCGCCGAGCTCGGTCAGTCCTTCGATCTCGAGGCCGGCGCTGGTCAGCCGGTCGGCGAGCTCGCGGGGCGTTGCCTGGAGCTGCGGAACGAGCTCACGGAGCCAGCGGTACGAGGCCTTCATCGGCGCCAGGAAGTAGCACAGCCCGGCCCTGGGCCTCTCCTGCATCTACGGCTCGGGCAGCAGCGGCAAGGGCGTGTGCATGGGCGAGCGCTGCTGCGACTCGACGTCGGCGTGCGACAAGGACACGTCGCTCCTCGAGTCGCGCTCGGCCGGCACCTGCAAGACGGCGCCGACCGGCTACTACTGCCAGAAGTGACCGTCCGCTAGAACTGCGCGAGGAAGCGCGGATCGTTGTCGAACATCAGCTTGATGTTCGGGATCCCGTACCGGAGCATGGCGATGCGCTCGAGGCCCATGCCGAGCGCGAAGCCGCTCCATTGGTCAGGATCGATCCCGCAGTTCTCGAGCACCACGGGATGGATCATCCCGCAGCCCAGGATCTCGATCCAGCCGGTGTGCTTGCACGTGGAGCAGCCGGGGCGGGTGCCGTCCAGTTGCTTGCAGAATACACAGGCCACGTCGACCTCGGCGCCGGGCTCGACGAACGGGAAGTAGCTGGGGCGGAGGCGCACCGGCGTGTTCGGCCCGTAGAGGCGCTCGGCGAACTCGGCGAGCACGCCCTTGAGGTGCGCGAGCGTGACGTTCCTGTCGATGAGGAACGCCTCGAGCTGGTGGAACATCGGCGAGTGCGTCGCGTCGTCGTCGCGGCGGTAGACGGTTCCAGGCGCGATGAACGCCATGGGCGGCTTCATCGAGCTCATCGCGCGGATCTGGATGTTCGACGTGTGCGTGCGCAGGAGGTGCCCGGATTTCGTCCAGAAGCTGTCCTGCATGTCGGTCGCGGGGTGGTCGGGCGGGAAGCCGAGCTTCGTGAAGTTGTTCGACTCGTGCTCGACGTCCGGTCCGTCGAACACGGCGAAGCCGAGCTGACGGAAGAGCGCGATCACCTCTTCACGAACGATCGAGATGGGATGCTTGTGCCCGGCGGCGACCGGCTCGCGGCCCGGCAGCGTGAGATCGAAGGGCGGCGCGGAGAGCTCGGCCTCGCGCGCCTTTGTGCGGAGCTCCTCGAGGCACCCCTCGAAGCCGCCCTCGACCTCCTGCTTCAGCGCGTTGACCTTCTGGCCGATCGCCTTGCGGCTCTCCGGCGCAGCCTTGCCGAGCATGGCGAGGATGGCGGTGAGCTCGCCTTTCTTGCCCAGGATCTTGGCGTTCTCGTCGCGAAGTACCTGCTCGCTCGCGGCCCCACGAAACCTGGGTAGGAAGGCGGCGCGGAGGTCGGCGAGGGCCTGATCGATGGCGAGGCTCGGGTCGTTTTCGGCGCCCATGATGGGGCGAAACTAGCACGACTTACATCTCGCCTTACGGGCGACCTCAATGGTCTTGAAATGCAATTGAAATGCAGGGGCCCTTCCACTCCGCCTTCATCATTCCGTTGCCAACATGAGAAGCGTCCAATCTGCCCTGTTCCTCGGTCTCGCTGTCGTCATCGCTGCTGGCTGCGGGAGCAGCGAGAAACGGAACGGCTTCGGCGAACAGGAGCCGGACAACACGAGCACGCCGACCGATCCGTCGCTCGGCGGCGGAGACCCGGGCTTCGGCGGTGACGCCGCGAAGAACGTGGTGCTCGATCCGCTGAACGCGACCGTGATCATCGACACCGCCGTCATGCCGGTGGTCCCGGGCACGGTCACGTACAAGGTCTCGCGCCAGGGCAAGGACCTCACGAGCGCGGCGACCTTCACGCTGAAGGACACGACGCTCGGCAGCTTCGCCGGCGCGAAGTTCACGTCGCTCGCGTCTCTCCCCGCAGGCACGCTCGGCAAGAGCACGACCGTGACCGCGAACACGCCCGAAGGTGAGGCGCTGGGCTCGCTCACAGTCGTCGCGCTCCGCAAGACCGGCGCGAGCCGCGACTTCTTCTTCGTCGTCCCCTACAACGAGAACCCTTCGCCGAAGAACGACGTGCTGAAGTTCAGCACGAACATCAAGCAGGCGGACGTCGCCTTCTCGATGGATACGACGGGCTCGATGAGCGGCTCGATCAACAACCTGAAGACGTCACTCCAGGGCACGCTGCTCGCGCAGCTCCAGGCCGCAGTCCCGAATGTCGGCCTCGCGATCGTCGACTTCAAGGACTTCGGGCAGGGCGACCCCTGGGCGGTCCTGGTCCGCCAGGCCATCACCACGAACCTCGGCCTCGCGCAGACCGCGGTCGGCGGCATGACCGCGATCGGCGGCGGCGACGCCCCCGAGGCCTCGATCGGCTCGATGCAGTATATCCTCGACGGCAAGGCGAACAGCCCGACCGCCGCGCACGCGAACACGATGCCGGGCACGTTCGGCGGCGTCGACTTCCGCGCTGGCTCGGTGCCGGTCGTCGTCAACATCACCGATGCGCAGTGGAAGGACCCGTCCGGCGTCGCGAACACGGCGTCGCTCAAGGCCGCGTTCCTCGCCACGAAGGCGAAGTTCGTCGCCGTCACCGAGAACAGCAGCAACGAGAGTCAGGCCAACGACCTCTCCGACGCGACCGGCAGCAACGTGCCCCCCGCCGCGTTCGGCGCGGGCTGCGCGGCGGGTCAGTGCTGCAACGGCGTGAACGGCGCGGCGCGCGCCCCGAATGGCCCCGGCGGCAACTGCCGACTCAACTTCCTCTCCACGGGCGGCAACGGCGTCGGCTCCAGCGTCGTGAAGGCCATCTCCGCCATCGCGGTCGGCACCACGTTCGACGTGAAGGCCGTCCCCTCGAACGACCCGAAGAACCCCAAGGGCGTCGACGCCACGAAGTTCATCAAGACCCTGCGCGCGATGGACGAAGGCAATCCGGCCGAGGGCTGCCCGGCCGCCCCCGCAAAGGACTCGGACGGCGACGGGATCAAGGATACGTTCATCGCCGTGAAGGCCGGAACGCCCGTCTGCTTCGAGGTCATCCCCGCGATGAACACGACGGTCCCGGCCACGCTCGAGCCGCAATTCTTCAACGCGTTCATCGACGTCATGGGACTCCCCGGCAACCTGAAGCTCGACACGCGCAGCGTGCTCTTCCTGGTCCCGCCGACGGTCACCGGGGTGAAGTGATCGACCGCGTCCCGAGCCGGCGTTGACCTCGACGGGTCCGCAGTCTTCGTCCGCGCTCCCGCGCCATCGCCCCCGCCTCACGTGGGCCGACGGAGCAGGCTTGCACACGCTCGAGCTGAACGAGGTGCGCACCGTGGGGTCGGCCCCGTGGTGCGAGCTCGTGCTCGCCGACCGCGCGGTCTCGCGCGTGCACGCGGAGCTCGCGCCCCGTGACGACGGCCTGTGGGTGAAGGACCTGGGGAGCCGCAACGGGACGTTCGTGGGCGGCGTGAAGGTGCATGATGCACGCGTTCCCCCGGGCGCGAGCATCCGCCTGGGCACCACCGAGGTGGTGGTCACGTACGACACGGTCACCGAGCTCGAGGTTGACTGGGACGGAACGTCGTACCGGGGTCTGCAAGGGCAGACGCCCGCGATGCGCGCGGCGTTCAGGCTGATCGCGGAGCTCGCGCTGGGCGATGCGTCGGTGCTGTTCGTCGGCGAGCAGGGCACGGGCAAGAAGTCATTTGCGCGGACGATGCACGAGGCGTCGACGCGCGCGGGCTCGCCGTTCGTGATGCTGGACTGCTCGGCGCTGCCCGGTCCGGTGGAAGCGGCGGAGATGATCGAGCGCGCGCTCACCGAGGCGGAGGGCGGCACGCTGTTGCTCGACGAGCCCTCGGAGCTTCCGCTCGCCATCCAGCGCGAGCTCATCCCGCCGCTCGATGCGAAGGCGTTCCGCACGGTGGCGACGTCCCAGCGCGATCTGCGCGTGCTGGTCAATCAGGGCGCGTTCCGCGAGAGCCTGTACTTCCGGCTGGCGGCGGGCGCGACGGTGACGCTGCCGCCGCTGCGCGATCGCCTCGCGGATCTGCCGCTCCTGCTCGCGCACTTCCTGGGCGGCGAGCACGCCGCGCTCGCAACGCCGGCGCTGCTCGGCGATCTCGCGCGCGTGCCTTGGACCGGCAACGTGCGCGAGCTGCAACTGTACTCGGAGCGCCTGCGCGCGACGGACGGCGAGGCGCGCGACTTCCCGGAGGCCGCCGAGGCCATCGATGACGTGCTCCCGATGTTCGAGATCGAGTCGACGACGATGGAGATCCAGGCGCTCACGCCCGAGGATCAAGCAGCGGCGCTGGCGGGCACCTCCGGCGAGCCGCCGAGGCTCCCGGCGGACCTCGAGCCGTGGTTCGGCACGGGCTTCAAGGAGTTCCGCGAGCGGTGGATCGAGCTCGGCGAGCGCGAATACCTCCGGCGCTTGATGAAGCGCACGGGACGTTCGAGCGGTGCGGCGTCGAGGGATGCGGGGCTGGAGCGGACGTACCTGTACCGGCTGCTGAAGAAGCACGGCGTGTAGCTGGCGGCACGCGGCTTCGCTACGGAGCGCTCGCGTCGGCTGACGGCGCCTTCACCGCCCTGCACTGGTGCGTTCCCGCGTTGCACGTTGCCGCGAGGCCCATGCAGGGCGAGACGACGCAGATCACCGGCTCGCAGCCATCGGGGTCGCCGCGATGCACCCTCGGCACGAACAGCCGGCGCAGGCCACGAGGCGGCAATCCTTCTCGCTCTCGCACGGAGTCGGAGCCGCCGCGGACACGGAAGAGTGCGGGCGCGTTGCGGTGCTCGCGCTCGCCGTGCCGCCTTGCTTCTCGGCGCTGGGCCGCGAGCAACCGCTGGATGCGAGGGCGCACGAGACGAGGATGGCAGAGAGGTGATGCACCATGGCCCTTCGAGCGCTACGCCGCGAGATCCGACCCGTCAACAAGGCGCTAGTGACCGACAGCCTCCCCAGCGCGGCAGCTCGCGCGCGCCGCGGCAACCTTTCGACGCGACGAGCCTCGTGCGCGCGCCGGGCGATCGCGAGGTCGGCGTCCCTCCAGGCCTCATCCCTGGATCATCCCTGCTCCACCGCCTCCTCGCGGCCCGCATGCGCTCCCTCGCGCAATTCGTCGACGGTCGCCGCATTCGCGACCGCTCGATGATCTTCACGACCAACAAGCACGCAGAGCGTCGGGGCGGCGATAGGTGGCCACGGGTCGTTTCCACAAGCGCGGAGATGCCGATGCCATCGCCGCGCGTCACTGCGCGCGCAGCTGCCCTCCTCCGCGATCACTCCGCGCCGGCCTCGCGCTCGCTTTCACACCACGCCAGCACCTCGCGGAAGGAACGGCGCGCCAGCTCGCCCGACAGTGGATGCTTCGTCAGCTTCGCGCGCGTCAGGGCCGGGGAGCCGAGGCCCGAGAGCCAGCGCGCCACCTGGCGGGGCTGGCCCAGCGCGGCCGGATGGTCGGCGCGCGCGCGGCGCACGGCCGCCACGTCGAGGCCGCTGGGGAGTGGCGGCTGCGCCTGCGGCTCGGGGAGCGGGAGCATCGCGCCCGTCAGGCACGGCACGCACTGCCCACACGGCGCCTCGCGCACCTCGCCGAAGTGGGCGACGAGCGCGTTCGTCTGGCAGTCGCTTCGCGCCGCGAGCGCCAGCACCTGCGCGAGCCGCTCGATCTCCGCGGTCTCGCGACGGAGAAAGCGCGCCGCCAGATCGACGGCCAGCGCCGCCGGGTCCTCCTCGCTGCGCAGCCGCTCGTAGCGATGCCGCAGATCTGCCGCCGCCAGCTCCACCAGACCACGCTCCTCACAGACCTCCAGCGCCCGAACCACCCGCGTGCGCTCCGCGCCCAGTGCCTCGGCGATGGCCGCGGGGTCGACGGTCATCCAGATCCGCGCCGCCTTGCTCTCCCGGAAGACCCGCGCCAGGAAGGACCCCGGTTCACCCTTGAACGCCGCCAGCACCTCGGCCTGCGGCTTCAGGAAGCGAAGCTTGTATCCTGCATAGAACGGCGTGAGCTGCCGCAGCACGCCCGAGAGCTCGAGGTACGTGAGCGCGGTTCGCAGCACGAGCGGACGCAGATCGTGCCGCTCCGAGAGCGCGTACTGGCTCACCTCGATCGTCCCCTTCGTGCCGACCAGCTCGCGCACCAGGCTCTCGAGCGCCTCCTGGGTCGGCGTGTCTCCATAGGCGAAGCTCTCGAGGGCGGGCACGTCGTCCGGGCACGCGAGGAGCTCCACCACCGAGGGCTCGCCGTCCCGCCCCGCGCGGCCGATCTCCTGGCTGTAGCTCTCGAGGCTCTTCGGCAGGTTGTAGTGGTAGACGTACCGCACGTCGGCCTTGTCGATGCCCATCCCGAACGCGATGGTCGCCACGACCACGTGCCGGTCCGACGCCATCCACCGGTCCTGGATCGTCGCGCGCGCCTCGCTCTCGAGGCCGGCGTGGTACGCGTCGGCGAAGAAGCCCGCGGCGCGCAGCTGCTCGGCCACGCGCTCCGCAGTCTTCTGCAGCGTCACGTATACGATCGCCGACCCGGACGGACGCTCGCGGATCCGCTGCACGAGCAGCCCGTCGCGCTCGCGCGCGGTCACCGGCGTGATCGTGAGCTGGAGGTTCGGCCGGTAGAAGCCGGTGACAATGGCGTGCTCGGGCAGGATATCGAACGCTTTGCAGATGTCCTTCACGACCGAAGGCGTCGCGGTGGCGGTCAGCGCCAGAACGCGCGGCACCTCGAGCTTCGACGCGATCTCCGCGAGCTTCAGGTAGTCGGGGCGGAAGTTGTGTCCCCACTCCGAGATGCAGTGCGCCTCGTCGACCGCAAAGAGCGCGATCTTCGTGCGCCGCAGCGTGTCGAGGAAGCGCTCGTTGTTGAAGCGCTCGGGCGCCACGTAGAGGAGGCGCAGCTCGCCTTCGACCATCGCGCGCGTGAGGTCGCGCGCCTCGTCCGGCCCGAGCGACGAATCGAGCCGCGCCGCCGCGATCCCCTTGCCGCGCAGGAAGTCGATCTGATCCTTCATCAGCGCGATGAGCGGCGAGACCACGAGCGTGAGCCCGTCGAGCAGGAGCGCGGGCAGCTGGTAGCAGATCGACTTGCCGCCGCCCGTCGGGAACACGGCGAGCGCGCGGCCGCGCCCCAGCAGCACGTCGACCACCTCGCGTTGCCCAGGGCGAAAGGCGTCGAACCCGAAGCGGCGCTTCAGGAGCTCGTCAGGGTCGTGCTGCGGCTCGGACATGCGCGGAGCTTAGGCCACGGGCTCGCCCTCGAACATCCAGGCGAGCGAGGCGGGGATCGAAACGTCGTGCGCCACCTCCGGGCGCGCGTGCGAGAGCGTGTTCCAGAAGAGGAATGTCTTGCCCTGGTGCCGCGGCTCCCTCACCAGCGCACGCAGGCCGGCCAGCGCCTTGCCGCTATAGGTCACCTCGCCGGGCCTGCCGGTGAGCACGCGGTTCTGCTCTGCACCGTCGCGCGCCTCCGCCGTGGGATGACCGTAGCCCTTGCCGAGCGCGTCGCCGTGCAGCGAGTAGTGCGTCCGCGCGCGCATCGGCTTCCAGCGCCGATCCTTCGCGGCGAGGAACTGATCCGTGTTGCGAATGATCCGGTTGACCATGAAGCGGTTGCACGCGAACGCGGGCGTGATGCGCACGCCGATGATCTCGGTCTCCCACCCGAGATGCGCGGCACCCAACGCCAGCGCGGCCAGCGTGCCCGACGAGCCGGTGGGCAGCACGATCACGTCGGGCCGCGGCAGCTCCTTGCGCTCCACCTGCTGCGCGAGCTCCAGCATCGCATCCACGTAGCCGAGGTTCGCGCGCGGGCCCGCCGCGCCCGCCATGATGAAATAGTTGTCCGGCCCCTGCCGCATCGCCTGCCACGCTCGCAGCGCCGTCTTCACGTAGCCGCCGCCGTAGACGACCTTTGCGCCGTTCGCGAGGAACCCTCTCACCGAGTCACGCGCGAAACGGGTCACCGGCTGATCGAAGAGTACGACGCACACCTCGAAGCCGAGCGCGCGGCCGAAGAGCGTGGTGGCCATGGCCTGCGTCGAGGCGAGCCCGCCCACCGTGACGATGCGCTTCTTGTTCTTCGCCTTGGCGTCGGCGAGGACGAACTCGTAGCGCCGCACCTTGTTGCCTCCGTAGAGCGGCGAGACGAGATCGTCGCGTTTCATGAAGACCCCACCGCGGCCCAGCCAGCCGGCGATGGCATCGGCCGGCTCCACGGGTGTCGGCACGTGAGCGAGCGGCGTCCACGGCGTGTGCTGCGCGAGGTCGGGCAGCACCGCGAAGAGCAGCGGCGCGGTGCGCCCCTCGGGGACGAGCGCGCCCGCGCTCATCCCCGGACCGACGGCACGGGCTTGTCGAGCATCGACGGCCGCACGATGTGACGCCGCAGCCGCGTCTCGGTCGCGTAGAGGCGGAGCACCGCCACCGCGAGCGACATGAGCACCGGCCCCAGCACGAGGCCCTTCAGGCCGAAGACCTCGACCCCGCCGAACAGCGCCGCGAACGTCACGAGTGAGGGCATCTCGCTCTCGCCGCCCACCAGGCGCGGCCGCACGTAGTAGTCCGAGAATGCCACGACGAGCAGCCCGCCCCAGACCAGCTCGAAGATGCCGGCCGCGGGGTGGCCGACCACGATGAGCACGATGCCCGCCGGCACCCAGACGAGCATCGTGCCCACCGCCGGCACGAGCGAGGCCACCGCGGTCGCTGCGCCGAAGAAGAACGGCTCGGGGACACCGGCGAGCCAGTAGCCGAGCGTAGCGAGCACGCCCTGCGCCACGCCCGTCACGATCGTGCCCATGAGCGTGGTGCGGCCGACGCGCCGGAACTCGGCGAACAGCGCGCGCGTGTAGTCGGGGCGCAGCGGGAAGGTCTCCTGCGCGCGCAGCGAGACGCTCTCCCAGTTACGAAGGATGTAGTGCATCGTCAGCATCGCGAAGAACGCACCGAGCAGTGACGAAGCGAGGGCTCCAATCACCACATCTGCCTCGCTCGCGGTGCGCGTCGCCACGTCCTCCGCGAGATGCCGCGCGCGCCGCGTCAGCTCGGCAGGCGTGATCCCGAAGCGCTCGGTTTTGCTGCCGACCGCCGCGATGATCCGGTCACCCATCCCGCCGGTGCCCACGATGGCGATGAGCTCGCGCGCGAGCAGCACGCCCTTGGTCACGAACAGCGAGGCGAGCGCGAAGACCGCGCCGGCGAGCCCCAGCGTCGACCCGACGACCACCGCGAGCGCCGACCACGCCACGCCGAGCTTGGGCTTGAGACGTCCGTAGAGCGGCTGCATCACGAACGCGATCAGCATGCCGAGCAGGATGCCGACACCGATCGGCATCACCAGCCAGGCGATGGCGAACGCTGCGGCGAGCGCCGCCCACTTCAGCGCGCCGTGCTCCTCACGCGACACCTCCGCGGCCTCCTCTTCGATGGAGAGCGCGGGCGATGAAGGGATGCGGGAGGGATCAGTCATCGTTTCGCACGAGTATCACTGCAGATCGCGGAGCGCAGGCGGAATGATGATCCCTTCGCGGTCCGCCCAGCGGCGCACGATCGCCGTCTCGGCGTTCTCGCGGACGCGTTGTTTTCCGCGCCTCGCCTGGACGAGCTCCATCTGCTGCGACCCGCGCTGCCCGAGGCCGAGCTGCGTGAGCCAGCGCGGCTTGCGCGTCCTGAGCCTTGGCTATCCCTCGTGCCAGACCAATTCCATCGGCTCCGGCAGCGGACAGGGCGAGCAAGGGCTCCGCGAGCAGTTGCCGACCGCCCGAGGGCGCAGCGGGACGCCACGTCTCGATCGGCGCGAGCGAGAAGCGCGCTGCGTGGTTCTCTCGTTCGAGGCGATCTCCAACACGTACCTGCGGGTCGAGAGAGACGAGCCTCACGGCATGCTCCTGCACGGCATCGACACGAACCTGATCCTCCCGCGGCGCGCGCTGCTGCTCCACCCGAGCGTGAGGCGCGCCGCGGAGGAGGTCGGGCTCTGCCAGTCGTCGATGAGCCACGCGCTCGCGCGCCTGCGCGTCCACTTCGATGATCCGCTGCGGGTGTCCGCCGGGCGCCCCTGGAGAGCGAGGTGCTCTCGCGCGAGGCGTTCGCCGCGCTCGACCACCTCGGGATCGCCCCCCGCGCCGCGTCGGACACCGAGCCTGCCGCAATGATCGACGCGCTCCTGGCGACGAAGGGCCTGCGCCGCCGCGTGCAGATGACGGTCCCGCACTTCCTGGTCGCGCCGTTCGTGGTCGCGGGCTCGGACCTCGTGCTGACCGCGCCCGCGCGCCTGCTCGCGCCGTTCCGCAAGTCACCGAAGCTGCGCGCGATCGCGCTGCCGTTGAAGCTCCCCGGCTACGAGCTCGCGCAGGTCTGGGCGGCACGGACGCGCAGCGACGAGGCGCTCCGCCGGCTCCGCGGCGTGGTCGCCGCGACGTTCCAGCCCTGATCGAGGTATCGAGGTATCGAGGTATCGAGGCCTTGCATGCTGACTATGCATGCGACGGATTTCCGGTCGCGACCTGTCTTCACGCGATGGTCGTCGAGTACCTCCGCTACCGCGTCCCGCCGGCGCAGGCCCAGGCCCTCGTCGCCGCGTACATCGTCGCGGCGGAGAGCGTGCGGCGCTCCCCCCACTGCCACGGCTACGAGCTCACGCGGTGCACCAAGGCGCGAGATCGCTTCATCCTCCGGATCCTCTGAAACTCGGAGGAGGGACACCTCAGGGGCTTTCTCACGGCTTCTTCGCGTCGCTCTCGCTGTTCTTCACGTAGGCGGCCTGTTGCCAGACGTAGACGTACACCGCCTGCTTTCCGCATCCGGAGACGCCTTCCGCCTTTGGCGTGTCGGTGCCCGGGTCCAGGCCGCCGAGTGGCGCGAGCGTCACTTGACCCTCGGGGCACTGCAACTCGAACGCCGCCCGCTTGCGCAGATCCGCCTCGAGTCCAGTGCGAATGCTCGCCGTGCAGCCAGCGACGACGACGACGACGATCGTGGTCGCGAGCAAGAGAAATGACTTCAAGCTTCCTCCGTTGGTGCGCACGCCGAAGAATGGCTCGCACCGGATAGAGACTGGCCGGCCCGGGGGAGTCGCATTCTTTCCGACACGACCACGAAAAAAGGCGCCGCCGCTTTCGCGGGGCGCCTTGCTTCGTGGCTGCGGTCGCTGGCTACTAGTTACTGGCGCGTCAGCGGGCGCCGGCGCCGGCGAGCTGGACGATCTTCGTGAACGCGGCGGCGTCGACGATCGCGAGGTCCGAGAGGACCTTGCGGTCGAGCGCGACGTTCGCGTTCTTGAGACCGTGCATCAGGCGCGAGTACGACGTGCCGTTGGTACGGGCGGCCGCGTTGATGCGCGTGATCCAGAGACGACGAAAATCACGCTTGCGGAGGCGACGGTGAGCGTAGGCATAGACCCACGCCTTCATCACGACTTCCTTGGCGTACGCGTACAGGCGCGAGCGCGCGCTGTGGAAGCCCGAAGCGTGCTTCAGGATGCGGTTACGACGACGACGGGCCTTGAATCCTCTTTTTGCGCGGGGCATGGCTTTCCTCTTTTCAGCCGTAAGGAAGGAGACGCTTGATCTTTCGCTCGTGCGTATCCGAAACCATGTCGTTGTTGCGCAGGCGGCGCAGGCGCTTACGGGACTTGTTGATCAGCCCGTGGTTACCACCGCACTTCGAACGCTTGACGCGTCCGGATCCGGTGATCTTGAACCGCTTCGCCGCGGTCTTGTTGGTCTTCATCTTGGGCATGGTGCGCCTTCCAATTTCCGCTCGATTCAAGGCCGCTGGGGCAAGCCCTAGCTGTTTCATGCGCCTGCGCGATGCGGGGGCGACGGGTTATGCCGAAGGACCGTCCGCTTGTCAAGACGCCCCTCCCCTGGCGAGACGGCGAGACAGACGTTCAGCGCTCGAACTGGCTCCAGCGCGGGAGGGCGGCCGCCAGGACGAGGGCCACCCAGACGAGATGGCCGTACGAGAAGTGGGGCATGAAGCCTGGATTCGATGAAAATCTCGAGAAACGCCATGCTGACGTAGCCGAAGACGCCCCACTGCTTCCAGAGCCACATGCCAGCCGCGCAGACCAGCCGGACGCCGCTCGCGAGCAGCATCACGCTCAGGAGTTTCTTGGCATGAGCGACGCTCATCGTGGGGTCGACCTCCCGGGCCGCCACCCTGTCGAGGACGGCAAAGGCGAGGATTGCGGCGGAGATGCCGACGAGTGACCCGGCCGTGACGGCGACCAGCAAGAGGGTCAGGAGCGGCCCCCGGGGCGGCGGGCGCGACGGGCGCGGCGGGCCGAGCGAGTGTGAAGGAAAGCCGTGCATCTGCGCGTGACCGTACTACTTCCGGTGGCCAACGGATCGGCGCTCACACACACCCCGCTTCCCACGATTCCGGCCTGGCGCGTTGACGGTGCAGGACCCAGAAATGTCCGGGTGCGTCGGCCTTGCTCCGCAGGATGCGCTCGGCCTCTACCGCGCCATCACGAACCGCTGCCTCGGGTTCATGCGCGACGAATCGAACCGCTCACGCCTGCTCGAGGCGCACGACGACGTCCTGCGCGGCCCCATCCGCACCACCTGCGACGACCACGTCATCGGGATGGACCTGCTCGTCAAGCTCGCCGCCTCGCTCGACGACCAGACGCTCGAGATCGTCTCCCACCGCTACTTCGACGACATGACGCAAGAGGAAGTCGCCACCACGCTCGGCATCAGCCGCAAGACCGTCGGAAAGAAGCTCGACGACGTGCGCGCGGTCGTCGCGAGCCTCGGCGGCGGCTCGACCGACGGAGGTGCGTCGTGAGCGCCGGACCGCGCTGCGTCGGCACACCGATCTCGTGGCTGCGCCTCGAGCAGCATCACGCGGGCGACCTCGGGGTGTCCAAGCGCGCGGCGATCACCGCCCACCTCACGACGTGCGGCGCGTGCGCCTCGTGCCTCGCGCGCATCGTGCAGGACGACGCGCTCCCCCTGCCCGCGTTGCCCGTCGCGCCGCCCGCGAAGGTCCTTGCGTTCCGTCGCGTGGCGCCGGTGCTCGCCGCGCTCGCCGTCGCCGCCGTGATCCTCTTCGTGCTCGTGCGCGACGACGAGGGCGTGATCGCCGAGGCCGGCGGCGTGTACCGCGACGGCGATCGCTGGAAGGCGCTCGTCACGTGCCCCGCGGGGGTGCGCGCGGCGTGGGACCTCGTGGTGTTCGAGCACGGCGAGGCCGCGTTCCCGCTCGAGCCGCAGCCCGACCTCGCGTGCGGCAACGCGGTGCCCCTCGCCGGCGCCTTCCGCACGACGGGGCACGAGCCGATGACGGTGTGCGTGGTGCGGAACGACGGCGCGCTCGTCGACCGCGGCGCGATGCGCGGCCTCACCCCGGAGTCGCTGCCGCTCGCGAGCTGCAAGCTGCTGGATCCGGCGCGGTGAGGTCGATCATCGGCTAGGTTGTCGGCGTTGCTGAAGCTGGGCCAGACCTTCTCGCGTTACGTCATCGAGGCGTCCATCGGCCAAGGCGGCATGGGCGAGGTGTACCGCGCGTTCGACGAGAAGCTCCGGCGCAAGGTCGCGATCAAGGTCATCCACCCCGATCTCGCCGTGCCCGACGCCGCAGCCAGGCTGGTGCGCGAAGCGCGCGTCGCGGCGGGACTCTCGCATCCCAACGTGGTCGCGATCTTCGATCTCGGCGAGATCGACGACACGGTCTTCCTCGTCATGGAGCTCGTCTCGGGCGCGCCGCTGCGGGCCTACATCGGCGACCGCAGCATCCCGGTGGCGCGCAAGCTGCGGTGGCTCGCCGGCATCGCGCGCGGGCTCGCCGCGGCGCACAAGGCGGGCCTCGTGCATCGCGACGTGAAGCCCGCGAACGTCATGGTGTCCGACGAGGACGTCGTGAAGGTGCTGGATTTCGGCCTCGCGAAGCCGCTCGAGGCGGCGAGCTTCAAGAGCGACGTCGGGATGGTGGTCGGCACGCCCGGGTATCTCTCACCCGAGCTGTTCACGGGCGCGACCGCCGATGCGCGGAGCGATCAGTTCGCGTTCGGCGTCACCGCGTACGAGCTGCTCTCCGGCATCCATCCTGGCAATCCGATGAGCGCCGTGCCCGCCGCGCTCGACGGCGCGATGCCGGAGATCACGCCCGCCGTCTCGCGGATCATCACGCGCACCCTCTCGCGCGGGGCGAGCGATCGCTACGCGAGCATGTCGGACGTGGCGAGCGCCATCGAGGCCGAGCTCGCGAGAACGCGGGCGAGCGCCGGCACCGCCGCCACCGAGATCGCGCCGGCAACGCGCCGCGAGGGGTCGCCCGCCCGCGCGAACGGCGCGCTCGCGCACGCGCCGACCGAGATCGTGCCCTCGGAGCCCGCGCGCCCCACCGCGGCGGTGCGCCAGCGCAGCGTCGCACGTCTCCTGGCCATCCTCGGGCTGCTCGCCATCGGCGGCGGTTACGCGGCGATGCGCGTGCTCACGGCTCGCCCCACGGGCCCGGTCGTCGCGCCATCAGCCACGCCTTCCGCGATCTCGAGCGCGGGCGCGGGCGCGGGCGACGCTGCGCTCGCGAGCGACGCGACGCCCGAGAGCGACGCCGCGGTCGTCGAGCTCACCGACGACGACGCCCTCGACGCCGGAGCGGACGCCGGGAGCGACGCCGACGCGGGCGACGCCGACGCGGACGCCGGCGGATCAGGCCCCGTGATCAGGCTCGACGACTTCCCGGACCCATGGAAGAAGGGTCGTTAGAGACGATGGTGAGTCGTTCTCTCGATCTGGATCGAGAGAACAACTCCTCGAGCAGCATCGCCGTCCGCCCGCCCGCCCGCCCGCCCGCGACGCGACGCGACGCGACGCAACGCGACGCGACGCACCTTGCCCGAACCTGCTCCGCTCGGCGCTGCGTCTTCTGCCGAACGGCTCGCGGTACCGCGTCGAATGCCTCGGCCAGAGCAGCGGGCGAATGCTCGGCGAGCACCGCCACCAGCACCGCCGCCAGCACCGAGGCCTGCTCGATGTCCTTCGCTCGCTCGTCGCTCGTCGCTCGTCGCTCGTCGCCGCGCGGAGCTGGGAGACGAGCATCTTGTGGATGCGGACACCGACCCGGGCGTCCCCACGAGGATGACCTGCTGCTCGCTCGCAAGGTGCTTCAGCTCCGAGTAGGCAGTCTGCAGGAGCAGCGGGTGCGCAGTGAAGAGACGACTCGACGCCACCACGCGGCGATCGAATCACGGCTTTTATCTAGTTCCAGATCCAGATAAAAACTCAGCCCGTGGCCTGCGTCACGAACGCATCCGACAGCTTCTTCATCGTGGCCTCGGCGCGTGCGCTCGCCGAAGCGAGGGCCTCGCCGGCCGCGATCGGCTCGCGCACGTCGAAGTAGAACTTGCACTTCGGCTCGGTGCCGCTCGGTCGCGCGATGATGCGGCTGCCGGAGGCGAGCTCGAACGCGAGCACATCGCTCTTCGGGAGCGAGAGCGGCGTGCTCGAGCCGTCCTTCTTCAGGATCTTCTGCTCGGCGTAGTCGCGGATGGTGACGACCTCCTGGTCGGCGACCTGCCACGGCGGGCTCTTGCGGAGGCGCGCCATGATGGCGTGCAGCTCGGCGATGCCCTCCGCGCCCTTGCGCGTGAGGTTCACCTGCGAGCTCACGAAGAGCCCGTAGCGGCGGTAGAGGCCCTCGAGATGCGTGAGCACCGTGGTGCCCTGCGCACGCAGCACCGCCGCGAGCTCGGCGAAGAGGGCCGCGGCGCTGACGCCGTCCTTGTCGCGCACCAGCTCGCCGACGGTGTACCCGAGCGCCTCCTCGAAGCCGAAGACGAAGCGCCACCCCTTCTCGGCCTTCAGCGCGAGCGCGCGGTTCGCGATCCACTTGAAGCCGGTGAGGACCTCTTCGTAGTGCGCGCCCAGCTCACCGGCCATCACGCCGAGCATCGGTGAGGAGACGATCGATGCGATGACGAGCGGCTCCGCCCCGTCGGGCTTCACGGCGCGATCGAGCTGCGTGAGGCCGCCCGTGAGGAAATAGTGACCGAGCAGCGCGCCCACCTGGTTGCCGGTGAGCTGCACGTAGCCCGTCGGGCTCTCGGCGCTGGGCAGCGCGATGGCGAGGCGGTCGGCGTCGGGATCGTTGGCCACCACGAGGTCGGCCTTGCGCGAGCGCGCGAGGGCGAACGAGAGGTCCATCGCGCCCTTCTCCTCGGGGTTCGGAAACTTCACGGTGGGGAAGTCGCCGTCGGGCTTCTGCTGCTCGGCAACGCTCACCACGTTCGCGAAGCCCGCATCGGCGAAGGCGCGACGCGCTAGCTCGTCACCCACGCCGTGCATCGGCGTGTACACGATGGAGAGCGAGCGATCGCCGTCGTGACGCATCGCGAGCTGCTTCACCGCGGCGAGGTACGTGTCCCCGGTCTCGCCGCCCAGGATCTTCACGAGGCCGGAGGCCGTGGCCTCGTCGAGCGAAGAACGCACGACGTCCTTCGCGGCCGGCGCGGCCTCGATAGCCTTCGCGATGCCGACGTCGATCGGCGGAATGATCTGCGCGCCGTTACCCCAGTACGCCTTGTAACCGTTGTACTCGGGCGGATTGTGGCTCGCCGTGACCATGACGCCCGCGGCGCACCCGAGATGCGCGACCGCGAACGCAAGGAGCGGCGTGGGGACCACGTCCGCGAACAGCTGCGCGTGGATGCCCGCGCCCGCCAGCACGCACGCCGTGTCCTCGGCGAGCTCGCGGCTGAGATGCCGTCCGTCGAACCCGATGACCACGCCCTTCGCCTTCGCGTCAGGATTCGTGGCGAGCAGGTACTGCGCGAGGCCGTGCGTGGTGCGCAGGACCACCGCGCGGTTCATGCGGTTCGGACCGGCGCCGAGCACGCCGCGCAGGCCCGCGGTGCCGAACTCCAGCGCGCCCGCGAAGCGATCCGCGAGATCGGTCTTCGAGGGATCGACCGCGCCGATCAGCCCTTCGAGCTCGGCGCGCGTCGTTGCGTCGGGATCGTTTTCGGCCCAGGTGCGTGCACGATGAAGGAGGTCCGCGAGGTCCATCCCGCGGGAGTAGCACAGGCCCTTCAGAGCCAGAACGGAGAGAACAGCGCGACCGCAAACCACGGCCAGGCATGGCGCCGCATGAACGACGGCAGCACGCCCCACGTGTGCTTCGCCTGGCCGATGGCCTCCCTCGATCCCGCCTCGTCCTTCTGCTTCGCGCGCGCCCGCGCGAGCTTCACGTAGGCCTCGACCGAAGAAGTGTTCTTCTCGAGGAAGCGACCCAGCGAGTCCTCCGCCTCTTCCCAGCGACCGAGCTTCATCAACGCGTCGGCGGCGACGAGGTACGGATCGCCTCGCCCGACGTCGGGCGCGATGGCGACCGCCGAGATGAGCGGCTGCAGCGCCTTCTCCGGCTCGCCGGCGCGCAGCTGCGCAGCGCCTAGCGCGAAGAGCAGCTCGGCGTCGTCGAGGGAGCCCTGCGGATGGCCCGTGGACTCCGCCCTGCGCTCTCGCTGCAGCTCGATGAGACGGATGGCCTGCAGCGGCCGCTTCCGTTCGAGATAGAGGCGCGCGAGATCACGCGTGGCCAGCATGTCGCTGGGGTTCAGCGCGATCTGGCTCTTCAGCCTTCCCATGCGGCCCATCGTGCGCAGCCAGACCACGGGATCCGGCAGGAAGCCGCGACAGAGCCAGAAGATCAGCGAGGATCGCGGCCGCAGGATTCTGCGTCGCGTAAGCGAGACCGATCGAGAGAAGGTAGTAGGACCAGTAGCCCATCGGTTGCCCTCAGCCCGACGAACCATACGCGACCTTGTCGCCCTTGCCAGAGATCGTGAACGTGCCGGAGGCGGCTCCTGCGCCGTTGGGCGCCGGCGCCATCGTCGCGCCCGTGACCGTGAACGAGGCGGCTCCGTTGGTGAGGCCGGCGGAGGGCGGCGTGACGACGTCGAGCGTGACGGTGCCGCCCGTCGCCTTCCACATCTTCGTCGTGGAGCCGCAGACCTCGGTGTAGTTGACGGTGCCCTTGCCGGGCGGCGTCGTCGGGTCGATCACGACGGGGAAGGACGTGCCGTCGGTCATCGCGCCGACGAACGACACGTTGAGGATGAACGAGCAGCCGCTCGACGCGACGGTGACGTTGCCGGTGAAGCTGCACATCTTCGTGGCGCCCGACGCGCCCATGCAGAACGCGCCATAGACGGGCGCCACCTGGAAGACCGTCTGCTTGATGTCCGAGCTGCCACCGGCGAGCGCGAAGTCGAAGCCGCCCTCGAAGCCCGCGTCGGGCCCGCCGCTGATGCCACCCGAGGTCCCACCGCTGGTCCCGCCCGACGTGCCCGACGTGCCCGTCGTCCCGCTGGTCCCGCTGCTGCCGGTGGGCGTGGGGTCGGTGCTGCTGGAGCTACACGCCGCGAAGAGAGCGACACACGCGACGAGAGCGACACCGATGACGGCTTTCATGGGCAGGTGTACGGCGTCCGCGAGGGCAATCTCCCCCCTGCGAGCGTGAGAAGCGCTAGGTCGTGGCCTGGCGCATGCCCGGCGCCTCGCGGCCCGTCGCCGCCACGTACTCGTCGTACGAGCCGCCGTAGACGTGGACCTTGCCGTCCTTCGACAGCTCGAGGATGCGCGTCGCGATCGAGCGGAGGAACGCGCGATCGTGGGAGACGAACACGATCGTGCCCTCGTACTGCGAGAGCGACTTCACGAGCGCGCGCTTCGTGACGAGGTCGAGATGGTTCGTGGGCTCGTCGAGGACCAGCAGGTTCGGCGCGTCGAAGAGGATCTTCGCGAGCGCGAGGCGCGCCTTCTCGCCTCCCGAGAGGATGCGAATCGGCTTGTCGTGGTCATCGCCGTGGAACCCGAAGGCGCCGGCGAGGCTGCGCAGCGTGCCGAGGTTCGTGGTCGGCGAGTGCGCGACCAGCTCCTCGATGATGGTGCGATCGCCCGTGAGCTGCTCCATCTGGTGCTGCGCGAAGTACCCCATCTGCACCGACGCGCCGATGGCCACGCTGCCCTTGTCGGGCGTGAGCGCGCCGGCCATCATCTTGAGGAGCGTGGTCTTGCCCGACCCGTTCTCGCCCATGACCGCCCAGCGCTCGTTGCGGCGCACGAGGAGCGAGGTGCCGTCGTGCACCACCTTCTCGCCGTACTGCTTCGCGACTTTCTCGACCTTGATGACGTCGTCGCCGCCGCGCGCGGCCTTCTTGAAATCGAACGTCTTCTCGATGATGCGGCGGGGCGGCTCGATCTTCTCGATCTTCTCGAGCTTCTTCACGCGGCTCTGCACCTGCGCGGCGTGGCTCGCGCGGGCCTTGAAGCGATCGATGAACGCCTGCTCTTTCGCGAGCATCGCCTGCTGGCGCTCGTACTGCGCCTCCGCCTGCTTCGCAGCGATGGCGCGCTGCGCCTCGTAGAAGTCGTAGTCGCCGGAGTAGGACTTCACGTCGCCCCCGTCGATCTCGACGATCTTCTTCACGACGCGGTTGAGGACGTCCTTGTCGTGGCACGTCATCAGCACCGCGCCGCGGTACGCGCGGAGAAAGCCTTCGAGCCAGATGATCGACTCGATGTCGAGGTAGTTGGTCGGCTCGTCGAGCAGGAGTGCATCGGGCTGCGCGAGGAGGATCTGGGCGAGCGCGACGCGCATCTTCCAGCCGCCGGAGAGCGCGCCCACGTCGCCGTCGACCTGCGCCGTCTCGAAGCCGAGGCCGGCGAGGATGGCGTGTGCTCGCGCTTCGAGGTCGTAGCCGCCGAGCTCCTGGAAGCGCGCCTGCGCTTCGCTGAAGCGGTCGACCGCCTCCGCGAAATCGGGGGCCTCGTGGTCGTTCAGCTTGAGCTCCAAGGCCTTCAGCTCCTCGCCCAGCGCGCCTGCCTCGCCCGCGCCCGCGAGCGTCTCCGCGAGTACCGTGCGGCCCTTGAGGTCACCGACGTCCTGCCGGAAATAGCCGATGGTCATCCGCTTCGGGCGATCCACGAGCCCGTCGTCCGGGTGCTCCTCCTCGGTGATCATGCGGAAGATCGTGCTCTTGCCGCACCCGTTGGCGCCGACCAGGCCGACCTTCTCGCCGTCGCCCACGAAGAAGGACGCATCGACGAAGAGGATCTGGCCACCGTACTGCTTGGAGACGTTCGAGAAGGAGATCATGCGAAATCTGGAGCCGCTCTTAGCGTGGGCCAAAGGTTCTGTATAGTTCGACCGTCATGCTCGCCTTCGCCCTGCGGCGCGCGATCTGGGCGATCCCCACGCTGTTCGGGGTGAGCCTCGTCGTGTTCCTGCTCACGACGCTCCTGCCGGACCCGCCCCCGGCGGCGGCCGGAGCGGACGTGGACGCCCGGCTGAAGGTCGACGACCTCCGGCGCGCGCGGTTCCTCGACCTGCCGCGCTTCGCGAACGTGGCCCCGCACGACGTCGTCACGCGGGTCGACGAGTGCGTCGCCCACATCGAGAAGAACGACGACGACGCGGACCTGTGCGAGCGCCGGCTCGTGCAGATCGGCGGGGCCGGCCTCCCCTACCTCCTGCCGCGCCTCGACAACCTCGCGCCGGGTCCGCGCGGCCGCATCGCGCTCGCGCTCGCGCCCATCGCGCGCCGGATGGGCGTCGGCGAGGAGCGGGACCTCGGCGCGCCCGACCGCGCCGCGCTCTTCTGGGAGCGCTTCTGGGAGGACCGCTCGGTCGACTTCACCGAGCCCGCGGTGCGGCGGGAGGTCGACCGGCTCGTGAAGCGCGGCAGTGATCTCCGCGAGGAGGAGCTGCGCGTCGTCGATACGTTCGCGCTGCGCCAGCTCGTCGACGGCATGCGCGTGACGAAGGACAAGGAGGCGCTCGTCCGCATCACGCGGCTCGCCTCCCACGTCACGGGGCGTGACGTCATGATCAAGAGCGACGACGACGCGAGCCGCGTCCGGGCCGTGATCTCCGACTGGCAGTCGTGGTGGTACGTCCACGAGACCGACTACATCGGTCTCCAGGGTGGCGAGAAGATCACCGCGAGCATCGCGCAGACGCGCTACGCGAAGTGGGTGCTCGGCGCCGCCACCGGGCAGCTCGGCCTCTCGACCCGCGACGGCGTGCCGGTCTTCGACAAGCTCCTCTCGCGCGCGCCGGTGACGCTCGTCATGGCGCTGCTCGCGCTCGTGCTCGCGGCGGCGGTGGCTGTCCCCATGGGCGTGCTCGCCGCGTGGCGACGCGGGCATGCCATCGACCACGTGACCGCGCTCGTTCTGCTCGCGTTCTACTCGCTGCCCACGTTCCTGATCGCCGAGCTCCTCGCGACCTTCGGGCGCCCCGAGGACGCGCGCGTGTTGCCCGTCATCGCGCTCGCCACCGTCTCGCTCTCGGTGATGACCCAGCAGCAGCGCGCCTCGATGATCGAGGCCCTCGGGCAGGACTACATCCGCGTGGCGCGGGCCAAGGGCGCCCGCACGCTCCGCATCGCGGTGGTGCACGCGCTACGCAACGCCCTCGTTCCCACGGTGACCCTCGCGGGCGTGCAGTTCCCGGCGCTGTTGGGCGCGGCATTCGTGATCGAGGAGGTGTTTGGCATCCAGGGCATGGGCTGGGAGACGCTGCGCGCCATCGAGTCGCGCGACGCGGCGTGGATCGTCGCCGTGACCTTGCTCTGCGCGGTGGTCACCACGGCGTGCCTCGTGCTCAGCGACGTGGCGTACGGCCTGCTCGACCCTCGCGTACGCGAGCAACAGATGCGGCGGAGGCGCGCCGCGTGAGCGACGATCCGAACCGCGAGAGCATCCCGCTCCTCCTGCAGCGGCCCTCGATGACGACGGCGCGGCCGCCGGCGCCCGAGAAGCCGCGGCTCTCGATCCGCGTGCCCTCCGCGCGGGTCGAGACGACCGGGAAGATGGGGTCGCTCCGGAGCTGGCTCGGCGCCGCGGGGATCCTGCTCGGCGTGCTCCTCATGATGTGCGCGGTGTTCGCTGACCTGCTCGCCAGCGACCTCCCCATCGCCTGCAAGATACACGGAAAGGTGGTCCTCTTCGCGAACGTGGTCGAGCCGGCAGACCTCGTGGCGCTCGGGCCCGAGGGGATCGCGAGGGAGGCCGAGTGGAAGCTCGGTCCGCTCGTCCAGCACGGCCCCGGGGGCCGCGCCACGAGCGTGACCACGAACGCCGAGGGGCCGCGGGCCGGGCATCCCTTCGGGACCGACCTCCACGGGCGCGACGTGTTCGCGCGCGTGGTGCACGGGACCCGGACCTACCTCGTGTTCGCGCTGGGCGCGGTCTTCGCGGCGCTGCTCCTCGGCGGTCTGCTGGGATCGATCGCCGGGCTGTTCGGCGGCGCGCCCGATGCGCTGGTCGGTCGCGCCATCGAGACGGTGAGCGCGTTCCCACCCCTGGTGCTCGTGCTCGGCATCCAGGCTGCGGTGCCGCAGGCCACGGTGGTGACGCTCTTCTTCGCCATCGCGCTCACCCGCTGGCCCGAGGTGGCGCGCCTCGTCCGCGCCGAGGTCATGCAGGTGGTGACGCGCGATTACGTGATGGCCGCGCGCGCGCTCGGCGCGTCGCCGCTGCGCGTGCTGCGGAAGCACGTCGCGCCGAACATCCGCGGGCAGCTCGCGGTGCTCGGTGCGATCGGCGTACCCGGCGTCATCCTCATCGAGGCCTCGCTCGACTTCCTCCGCGTCAGCGCTCCGATGGGCGCGGCCACGTGGGGCGAGACGATGAGCGAGTTCCGCGATGCCCACGGCGCGTGGTGGCTGCTGGCGTTCCCAGGCACCTTCCTCGCGCTCACGGTGGTCGCGCTGACGCTCATCGCGGAGGCACGGCGCGACGCGCTGGACCCCCGGTCACGCTACTGACCCGATCGGGATTGTCCCGACGGCGGTCGCGTCAACGTGGAGGTGCAGTGAAAGGCTGAGCTCGCCCCCCTTCCGGAGCTGTCGCTTTTTTCGACGGTCACCCGAATCGGGCGCGACGCCAGGAGCATCGGACGCTCCGCGATGAGCGCCATCAACACCGCGCTGGCCTGCGCCGCCTTCTTCTTCGTGGCGGATCTCGTCTACGCCATCGACCACTACCTCGTTCATCACGATCGCGAGCGCTATCGCGTCACCCACGGGCGGCACCATCGCCGCTACAACGGGAAGAAGGACGCCGCGCAGCTCGATGCCTACGAGCTGACGACCTACGGGAGCGCGGCGATCATGACCATCGCCATCACGAGCGTGCTCTCGCTGACCACCGGCAACCCCGGCTTCTTGCTGGGCGCGATCCTCAAGTTCGCGCACACGCTCCTGTTCCACTGGTACCAGCACAGGTGGTGGGGCGAGGTGCCGCTCCGCCAGCAACACCTCGATGCGCCGAAGCGCTCGTGGCTGATGGCGTCGGCCAGGTACCACGCCTTTCACCACTCGCATCCCGACGACCGGATCTTCACGTACGCCGAATCGTGGGCGGGCTTCGACCGCATCCTCGAGCTGCTGCATCCGTGGCTGGTGCGCTTCACGGTCGACGGCGCGGCGCACGTCCGGACCGTGCAGGGCGAGCGCGTCCAGGCGGTCGGCCGTGGGAGGCTGGGGCAATGAACTGGCTCGGGCTGCGGACGGCGGCGCTCCTCGGCGCGATCCTGGGCGCGCTCCTCGGCGGCGTGGCGTACTCGGCGGCCCTCGCCCGCGGGTGGGATGCGCCTTACCTCGTCGGCATCGCGATGGGCTTCGGCGTGATGCTCGCCTCGCCGGATCGCAGCGGCATGCGCGGCCTCCTCATCGCGGCGGGCGCGGTCTGGGCGGCGGCCTTCGTGCAGACCCGGGTCGGGCCCCACGCGAGCGCCGGCCTCTTCGGCTTCCACGCGACGCTCACGCCCTCGCGCATCGCGTCCTTCGCCGGCTGCGCGCTCGTCGCGTTCGTGCTCGCGCGGACGTCGGCGCGGCGTAACGCCTCGGTGCGCGCCGCAGGTTCGTGATCGCTCGCGGCGTGCGATGCTGGCTGGTGCGATGGTCGACCCCAGAGGCGCGCTCCGCCGCGACATCTCCGATCTAGGCCACATCCTCGGCGACACGCTGGTCGAGCAGGAAGGACCCGAGCTCCTCGCGCTCGAGGAGTCGATACGTTCGCTCGCGAAGCTGCGGCGGACACGCGACCGTCGCAGCCCCTCCGGGATTGCCATGCTGGAGGCCATCGCGAAGCTCGACGCGCGGACGGCGGAGAGGGTGGCGCGTGCCTTCACGCACTACTTCCAGCTCGTGAACCTCGCCGAGCAGCATCATCGCGCCCGCCGCCGTCGCGACTACGCGCGGGAGGAGCGGCCGCAGCCCGGCTCCTTCGCCTTCGAGCTGCCCGTGCTGGCGGAGCGCGCCACGCGCGGCGACCTCGATGCGCTCTTCGCCCGCCTTTCCATCACCCTCGTGTTCACCGCGCACCCCAGCGAAGCGCAGCGCCGCACCGTCCTCGGCAAGCAGCGGCGCATCGCGCAGCTCCTCAGCCGCCGCGACCGCAGCGAGCTCGTCCCCGAGGAGCGCACCCGGCTCGACGAGGCCCTTCGCGAGGAGGTGACGACGCTCTGGCAGACCGACGAGATCCGCAGCGCGAAGCCGCGCGTCGGCGACGAGGTGAAGAACACGCTCTTCTATCTCGAGGAGGTGCT
>JAYTHX010000326.1:0-3932 GCA_043732195.1 Polyangiaceae bacterium | reverse complement strand
GATGGGAAGACGTCGCTCCCGAGGAACGTCCCGGCATGGACGCGCGCGCCCGTTGGCTCCTGCGTGGCAATGGTGACCGGCCCGCTCTCCGACGTGGAGACCGGTACGAGCTGGCGCGCCCACTCGGCAAACGCCTCGGTCATTCCGGCCGGCTGGGTCACGACCCCGGCAGCGTCGCGTCCGCACGCCGAGCACGCGCCATCCATGCGCCGAGTGATCGCGGAGAGCACGAAGTCACTCTGCGTCTGGTGGCTCTTCTCGCATGCCGCGACGAGTCGCTCTTTCAGCGCCTCCGGCATGCGTAGGGGATGGTGACCCCGGTGTCCGTGGGATCGAGCAGCCGATAGACGACCGTGCGGCTCGTGTGCATCGCCTTGGCGAGCGCGTCCTTCGTGAGGCTCAGCCGCTTCATGTTCGCGGCTACCTGATCCGCGAGCACCTTCTTCCGCGTGAGAAGGTCGAGATCCTCCTCCTCGCCGAGCTCTTCGTAGAGCGACCGGAGCGACGAACCAACGTGCTGCTTGCTCATGACTTCACCTTCTTCTGACGCTTTCGAGCGATCTCGAGCTCGCCGTCGGCCGTCCATCGACGTGCGCACTTCGCGTGGTGGGATCTCGCATCGGCTCGGGCACATCTCCCCAGTGGAGCCGGTGCTCACGCGCCAGTTGCTGATCGAGAAAGCGCGCTGCGGTGCTCGAGCTTGCCCCGCGGATCACCGGTAGGCGCCCACCCGCCGGGCGTGCGCGCCGCGCACGTGCTCGGTCTTGCAGTGGTCGTGGAGCGGCGCAGAGCAATCGGGGCAACGGCAACCATCGTGCGCGACGACGATGCGCCGCGTGCAGTGCTCGCACGCCGTGCCGACCACCGCCCCGGTCTTCGACACCTGCTGCGCGAGCCGCGCCTCGCGCTTGGCCACCAGCTCGTCGAAGCGCAGTTCGTCGGCCGCGTTCCGCGCGTTGCGGTAGGTCCGGTACGCGAAGAGCGTACGCGACCTGCTCCAAACCTCTCCGAGCCTCCGAGCCTCCTGTGAATCTCGTCAGGCCTCCGCGACCGCGACGGTGGACTCCGTATCGTTGCTGCGCGGCGGCTTCGGCGGCATCAGCTCGAAGACCTTCGCGAGGTCGAGGGGCGTGACGAACTCGCCGTCGTGCGCGCGACCGAGCTCGGCGCGGACCGCGTGGTACGGGATGTTCTCGGCCGAAGGCTCGAAGGCCGCTGCGCTGCCGCGCCGCGCGGCGCCGGTCGCCGGGAAGAGGGCCTCGATGACCTCGGCGATCTTCACGCCGCCGTCGCCCATGATCTCGACGTCGGCGAGAAGCGGGACGAAGTCTCCGAGCACCTGCGCCTCCTCGAGGTACGCCGCCGCGCGCGCCCCTCCGACCTCGAGGCCACGCAGGAACTTCTTCACGTCGACCGACTTCGCGAGCCCCTTCTCGAAGCGACGGATCACCTTGATCTCCGTGCTCGCGAGCACGCGCTCGACCTCGGCGCGGAGGCGGGCCTCGCCGCCGATCGCGTCGAGCGCCTTCTTCGGGAAGCCCACCGCGTAGCGCGCGCCGTCGACGACCTTCGCGATGCTCGGGTCGTGCATCTGGAGCGCGAGCCCGCGCTTGAACACGAGGCCCGGCGGCGAGACGCGCGTGAGCTCCTCGGCGAGCGCCTCGGCGTCGGTCTCGGCCCCGACGATCAGCTTCACGTCGAGCACCTCGGCGAGGCTCGCGACGCCGAGCGAGAGCGCCGGCGAGAAGATCATGTCGGGCTTGGGATGGAAGCCTGACGAGTAGAAGATCGGGATCTCGATGCGACGGAACGATCGCGGCAGCGCGCGGATCAGATCGAGATGCGAGAGGAAGGCCATGGGGCCGACCTTGCGATAGAGGAAGCGGAAGCGCCGCCCCTCGCCCTGCACCTGCTTCGGGGGCTTCACCCGAACGAGCTTGCCCGCCGCGTCGACCTCGGGCGCGGCCTTCTCCTTGGGGACGCGGCGCGTCTTCGCGCCGAGCTTCACGAGATAGCCCATGCGCTCGGTGCGCATCGCGGAGAGATCGCAGGCGACGCCGCAGTCGTAGCAAACGAGCTTTCGGCTCTCCTTCTGCGCATCCTCGATGTTCGTCTCGTGGATGAACGCGCCGGCGACCTTGCCGCAGGGCAGGCTGAGGCGGCTCTTCACGGCCTTCCGGTACTCGCGGAGGAGGAAGCCCTCCTCGAGCCCGACGTCGATGTGCTCCCACGGCAGCTTCGCGTGCACGGGGATGGTGCCGAGGTAATCGGCGGGCGAGATGCCCTCGGCGTCGAACGCCGCGCCCCACACGTCGATCTTCAGCTGGTCCTCCCAGGAGTCGAAGCGGCAGCCCGCGCGGTACGCGCGCTCGAGCACGCGCCCGAGCTTGCGGTCACCGCGCGCGAAGACGCCCTCGAGCCAGCTGGTCCGCGAGTCGTGCATGCGGAGATCGACGCCGCTACCGCGGACCTCCTCCTTGAGCCAGCCCTGCTTCTCGAGCACGCTGGCCTCGCGGTCCATGGCGCACCACTGGAACGGCGTGTGCGGCTTCGGCACGTGCGTCGAGACCGAGACCGTGACCTTCGGCGGTCCGCCCTGGCTCGACTCCTTGCGCACCTTCCGGCCGACCTCGCGCGCGCGCTTGCCGACCTTCACGATCTCGCGGACGTCGACCTCCTCCTCGGTGGGGAGGCCGATCATGAAATAGAGCTTCATGCCGTCCCAGCCGCGCGAGAAGACGCGCTCGGCGGTGGTCATGAGCTGCTCCTCGGTGACGTTCTTGTTGACGACGTCACGCATGCGCTGGCTGCCCGCCTCGGGCGCGAACGTGATGCCGCTCGCGCGGACGCGGCGGATGTCGTCGAGGACGGTCTCCTCGAGGCCGTAGGCGCGCAGCGACGAGACGCCGAGCGAGACCTTCTCCGGCGCGAGCGCGGCGGTGACCTTCTCGATGAGCGGCGCGATGCACGAGTAGTCGGCGGTGGAGAGCGAGGTGAGGCTCGCCTCGTCGTAGCCGCTCTTCTTGACCGCGCTGACCACGGTGTCGACGATCTGCTGCGGGTCGCGCTCGCGCACGGGCCGGTAGATCATGCCCGCCTGGCAGAAGCGGCAGCCCTCGGTGCAGCCGCGCGCGATCTCGATCGACATGCGATCGAAGATGGCCTCGGGGCCGCCGACCGGCCCGTCGTCCGGGAAGGGAAACTTGTTGAGGTCGGCGACGAGGCTGCGCCGGACGGGCAGCGCCAGGCCCGGGATCAGCGCGTGATCGACGACCTCGAGCCCCGTGTCGGGCTCGATGGCGATCGCGTAGAGCGAGGGCACGTACACGCCGCGCAGCTTCGCGAGCGCCTCGAGGCGCTCCCGCCGCGGGACGCCCTGCTTTTTGAGCGACGTCCACAGCAGCGCGACCTCGGTGGTGCGCTCCTCGCCGTCGCCGATGCACACGGCATCGAGGAACATGGCGACCGGCTCGGGATGGGTGGCGGTGGGACCACCCGCGATGACGAGCGGGTCGCCCTCGCCACGGTCCTCGGCGCGCAGCGGGATGCCGCCGAGATCGAGCATGGTGAGGATGTTCGAGTACGTGAGCTCGAACTGGAGCGAGAAGCCGACGACGTCGAAGTCCTTGAGCGGGCGCGCCGTCTCGAGCGAGACGAGCGGGAGGCTCCGCACGCGGAGCTCCTTCTCCATGTCGATCCACGGCGCGTAGGCGCGCTCGGCGAGGGTGCGCGGATCGTCGTTCAGGATCTTGTAGAGGATCTTGAAGCCGAGGTGGCTCATGCCGATGTCGTAGACGTCGGGGAACGCGAGGCAGACGCGCGCGTCGACGGCGTCCCAGTCCTTGCGGATGGCTCCGTACTCACCGCCCAGGTAACGAGCCGGCTTGTCGACGCGGTGGACGAACTCCGCGTAGGGATGAATGGCCATTGTG
>JAYTHX010000325.1:0-12456 GCA_043732195.1 Polyangiaceae bacterium | reverse complement strand
CCGATCTGCTCCTGCGCGCGCAAGCGCTGCATCGAGATCAGTTCGATCGCGTCGTCGCGCTCGTTCACCAGAACGGCGATCGCGCCGAGGAGGTGATTATCGACAACGACGTCATGAGCGAGGCCGACCTCCTCAAGGCGCTGTCGGCGGTCTACCGCACCCATTTCGTATCCACGCAGAAGCTGTCGAACGCAGACATCCCGCGCGCGACCGTGCAGATGATCCCGCGGCGTGTCGCCGAGACGCTCGGCGTGTTCCCGGTGCTCTTCGATCGTCAGAAGAACGTGCTCAGCGTGGTCACCGCCGACCCCGACAACACCGACGTCCTGCGCGACATCAAGCTCGTGTCAGGCGCCAACGAGGTGAAGGCGTTCGTCGCGCGGCCGGCCGCGATCGCCGCCGCCATCCGCAAGCATCACGGCGGCGACCCGCGCGCCTTCGACGTGCTCGAGCGCGCCGGCGTCGCCTACGACTTCGGCCAGCAGGTCACGCGCGACGGGCGGGTGGTGGCGGCGAAGGAAACGTTTCGCCAGCCTTCGGGCAGCAATCCCTCCTTCGATAGCGGCCGCGGCGACACCGTCGCGCCTGCGCATGCGCAGCCCTCGCATGCGCAGCCCGCGCCTCCGCCGCTGCCTCGTCAGGCACCACCGCCCGTCCCGAACGCGCGCGGCGCGCGCGTGCCGATCGACGAGGAGGAGGATGACTTCGTCGCGCCCAAGCCTGCGCGCGGCGCGGGCGGCAGCATCGGTCGCAGCCGCAACGAGCCGGACGACGCGCGCGCCCAGCAGCACCAGCGCGGCACCACCGGGCAGATCTCGCTCTCCGTTCCGCCGCCGCCCGTGAGCGCGCCCGCGCCGATGCCGAAGGCCGCGCGGGTGCCGTCGTTCGTCGAGCCCCCCGACGACGGCTCGATGCCGCCCACCGCCGTCTCCGCGGTACCGCCGCGCAACCGCGGCCCGTGGAATGCCGGAACGCAGCCGCCCTCGAGCGACGTGGGGCGCCAGAACGTGCTCGTGCACGAGACGACGATCGAGCTCCTCACGGTGATGGTGAGCCTGCTCGAGAACTCGCGGCAGGAGCTGCGCGGACACTCCTCTCAGGTGGCGCGCCTGCTGCGCCGCGTCGCCGAGCGCATGAACCTCGATCGCGCCGAGACGCAGGGAATGGTGGTCGCCGGGCACATCCACGACCTCGGCAAGATGGGGCAGTTCCATCTCACGGCGCTGAACTGCGCCGAGTACGAGGGGCATCGCATCGCCGCCACGAAGGCGTACGACACGCCCCTGCGGCTGCTCGAGGCGGTGCGCATTCCGTCGTCGATCAAGAACTCCGTCTTCCACATGTACGAGCGGTTCGACGGCAAGGGCTTCCCCGACAAGCTGGTCGGCAAGGAGATCCCGCTCGGCGCGCGGCTCCTCTCCATCGCCGACACGTACGCTGACCTCACGCAGAACCCGCGCAATCCGTTCCGCAAGGTGCTGGGGCCGGCCGAGGCGGTGGCGGTGCTCCTCAAGCATGCGGGCGGCATCTTCGACCCGTCGCTGCTCGATCTCTTCAAGTCGCTCGTCCTCGGCGAGGACATGCGCGCGAAGCTGATGGGCAGCCGTTACCGCGTGCTGCTCGTCGACTCCGATCCCGAGGAGTCGACGGTGCTCGAGCTGCGGATGGTAGAGCAGGGCTTCGACGTGAAGACCGCGCGCAGCACCGAGGTGGCGCGCAAGCTCCTCACCGCCGAGGCCTCCGAGTTCGACCTCGTGGTGTGCGAGGTCGAGATGCCCGACGCCGACGGCCTCGCGTTCCTGTCCGAGGCGCGCAAGGAGGCGTGGGGGCGCGACATGCCGTGGGTCGTCCACACGCGCAAGCAGGGACGCACCGAGGCGAACCGTGCGTTCGAGCTGGGCGCGATGGACTTCGTCGCGAAGCCCGTCCAGGCCGACGTCATGGTGGCGAAGCTGAAGGCCATGCTCGACCAGTGGTCGACGGGCCGCGGCGCGAAGGGCGTCAGCGGCAGCCTGCGCGAGATGGGCCTGCCCGACATCGTGCAGGTGCTCTTCCACGGCCGGAAGACCGGCCGCCTGAACGTGCGCCACGCCGGCAAGAACGGCGAGATTCACTTCCTCGAGGGCGCGGTCGCGAACGCCGTGATGGGCGAGCTCGCCGGCAAGGAGGCGTTCTACGCGCTCCTCAAGCTGACCGACGGCGACTTCGCGCTCGACCCGAGCTTCACGCCGCCGAAGCGCATCATGGAGGAGTCCGCCGAAGCGCTCCTCCTCGAGGGCATGCGCCGCATGGACGAAGGCCTCTAGAGCGGAACGCGGCGTTTTTCGCCGATACCGGCGCGATGCCGGCGCGGCTCGGGAGTTACTTCTTTTCGGGGGTGGCGGCCGGGTTGAGCAGCTCGAGGTCGCAGCTGATCTCGGTGTCCGCGCCGCCCCACGGCGGGAACGTGAGGTTGGTGAACGCCTTCTCGATGCAGTTGCCGACGGCCTTGCCCTGGTACGGCGCGGGGATGCTGAGCCCCTTCGAGTGACCGTTGTGACCGAGCTGGATCTGGATCATGACCTTGCCCCACGGCCCCGTCGCCTTGCCCGTGTCGTCCTTCGCGGCGCCGCAGTTCTCCTTCACCTGGCGCGCGGAGCGCTTGACCACGATCTCGGTCGCCTCCTTGTCGTAGACGTCGCTCCGGCGCGTCGCGCCCTCGTTGACCGAGCTGACGCCCGGGCCCTTGGGCTTCGTCTCGCTCGCGGGCGGCGGTGCAGAGGCGCCCTCCCACTTCGTCGACTGCGTGCCGTCGTCGGTGGGCGGCTTGTGCGTCGCCTCGTTCGAGGGATCATCGGCCTGCTTCGGCTTTCCTCCGCACGCGCAGATCGAAGCGAGCGCCGCGAACGTGGCGAGGGTGATACCAGCAAGGAAAGGAGTGCTCACACGCATGGGCGCCACTCTACCACCTGCTCAGCGGCGTGAAGCCCACACTCGCTCGCCCGACGCGGTGTCCCAGACCACCACGACGCCGCGCGCGATGCCGATGACGCGCTCACCCGACTCGGGCCAGAAATGAACGCTTTGCACGCTGAAATCCGCAGATCGCGCGAGCGTAGCGAGCCCCGCGCCGGTGCGATGGTCGGCTAGCCGCAACGCGTCGGGACGCTCCACGAGGGCGCGGTCCGCCGACGGGTGATGCTTGATGGGGAGCGTCGTCCCCGTGTCGAAGCCGAACACCTTGGCCAGGTTCTCGCCAATCGACGTACGCGCGCCGACCTCCTCGTTGAAGGGCCGCTCCACGTCCCCGTCCCATCGCTTGGTGACCTTACCGGTCTTGACGTCGTAGGTGCGGAACTGCGACTGACGCGCGATTGAAGGGCAGCCGGGGCTGCATTGGCCGTCGGTCCGGAGCTCGCCGTTCTCGATGCCGAGCAGGTACTCGTGCGTGAGGTGGCATGCCGCCTGGCTCGCGAAGTGGTGATGCGCGGCGGTGGCAGTCTCGAGCGTGTGGAGGACGGCATCGGCCGCGTATTCGTCCGAGTACTCCACCCAGCCGACGTTGCGACCGGTCTCGTCCACGACCACGTTCGTGACGAGCTGCGTGACGACCCGCGCGGCCGGCCGTGCCTCGCCGCTCCGCCACACCTCGACGAGCGAAGGCTGCGCAACCACCGCGGTGCTGCCGTCCTTGGAGAGCGTGACGTTCGACCCCGCGCCTTCGGTGGTCTGGAGGCGCCACGATGCGAGGTCGACGATGCGCGCGCTCGCCAGGTCGGTCCACACGACCGAGCGCGGAGCCCACTGCACGACCGGCGCCTGGCCGGCGGCGAGCGGGTACGAGACGCGCGCGCCGCCGTCGACGCGCACGACCGTGAGCTCGACGTCGGTCCACGCGGCGAACGTCTCGCCGTCGGGCGAGAGGCTCGCGCCGCGCACGTCGGCCCTGCTCAGACCCGTGAGCATCGCCCCGCGCTGCGTGAGGTCGACGGCCTGCACGCCGCCCTCGGTCCGCACCAGCATTCGCAGACCGTCGGCGCTGGTGACGACGCCGGAGCGGAGCACGTCGCCCTCGAAATTCACGCTGAGCCAGATGTCCCACGCGGCGCCTTCGACCCGGAGCGCGTGGCCGTGGACTCCGAACGCGGTCGCGGACTCGGCGTCGAAGACGAGCGTGCTCGCCGGGGTGTCGATGACGGCGAAGCGAGAGCCGGCGAACCCTGCGAGCACGGCGCCTTCGTCGACGTCCGGGATCGACGACGCGCCCTGGCCGGCTGCGGCGGGGGGCGGCGCGTCGAGGCGCTGGATCGTGGGGACGGCGACCTCCGCGGCGAGGCCTCCGGGCTGTGTTCCCCGGGCCACGCCCTGCGTGTCCGGCGGGCCTTCCGGCGCCGGCCCGCACGAGGAGATCAGGGCAAAGAACGCGAGAAAGAGGCGACGCATCCGCATGATGCGGAGCACAGAGCACTCCCCGTGCCGGTCCTCACAGCTCCGTGATCTTGTAGTCCTTGATCTTGTAGAGGAGCGCGCGGTGGCTGATCTCGAGCAGCTCTGCAGCGCGCGTACGGTTGCCGCGGGTCTTCACGAGCGCGCGGCGGATCAGGATCTCCTCGATGGCGGCGGTGGTCTTCTTCACCGAGAGCTCGCCGCTCGCGAGCTGTACCTGCACGGGATCGAGCGCGTCGCGCAGGCGCTCCGGGAGATCGCTCGCGTCGATGACCTCGCCGTCGCACAGCACCATCGCTCGCTCGATGGTGTTCTCGAGCTCGCGGACGTTGCCCGGCCAGTTGTACTCGAGGAGCAGCTTGCGGGCGTCGGGCCCGACCGCACGGATCTGCGTCCCGAGCCGCGCGTTGTTACGCGTCAGGAAGTGATCGACGAGCAGGTTCACGTCCTCCTTCCGCGCGCGCAGCGGCGGGATGATGATGGGCAGCACGTTGATGCGGTAGAAGAGGTCCTCGCGGAAGCGCCCGGCCTTCACCTCGGCCGCGAGATCGCGGTGCGTGGCGGCGATGATGCGCACGTCGATCTTGATGTCCTTGGAGTCGCCCAGGCGCCGGATCGTCTCCTCCTGGAGCGCGCGCAGCAACTTCACCTGGAGCGAGAGGGGGAGCTCGCCGATCTCGTCGAGGAAGAGCGACCCGCCGTCGGCCTCCTCGAAGAGCCCGCGCCGGTCGGCGTTGGCGTCGGTGAACGCGCCCTTCTTGTGCCCGAAGAGCTCGGTCTCGAGGAGGTTCTCCGGAATCGCGCCGCAGTTGATGGTGACGAACGCCTGGTTCTTGCGCACGCCGCGCGTGTGGAGCGCGCGCGCCACCAGCTCCTTACCGACCCCGCTCTCGCCCTGGATGAGGACCGTGGTCTTGTAGTCGGCGATCTTCGTGATGGTGCGGAAGATGTCCGTCATGGACTGGCTCTTCGCGAGGATCGACTCGAACTTGCTCTCCTTCTGGATCTGCTCCTTGAGCGCGCGGTTCTCGCGGCGCAGGGTCTCGCGCTCCTCGGCCTTGCGGAGGGCGAGGACGATCTCGTCGGGCTTGAACGGCTTGCCGACGTAGTCGTACGCGCCGGCCTTCATTGCCTCGAGCGCGAGATCGACGGACCCATAGGCGCTCATCACGATCACGGTAGCGGGGTTCTGCTTCGCCTTCAGCGTGGCCAGCAGGTCCATGCCGCCCATCTTCGGCATCCGCACGTCGGTGAGGATCACGTCGGGCCCGAACGAGTCGACGAGCACCAGCGCGCTCTCGCCGCTGTCGGCCACCTCGACGTCGTAGCCGTGGCGCTTGAGCAACGTCTTGAGGACGAGGCGAATGTTCTCTTCGTCATCGACGACCAGGACGCGGCGCATGATCGCGATTGTACTCGCTATGCAATCGTTGCAGAGCCTTTCGTACCAATACGCCGGGATATTTTGCCCTTCGCCGGCGATGGGTCATCGAAGTCGCATTCTTTGCGACCAGGCGCCGACCGGATGCGCGCGCTATGATCCGGCGCTCCTCGAAGACCATGAAGGAAGAGCTCGTAGCAGGCGACCACGTGACCGCGACCGTGCGCCTCCTCCGTCCACTGGCGCAGGGGGGCATGGGCAAGGTGTGGATCGCCGAGCATCTCGTCCTCGACACCGAGGTCGTCGTGAAGCTCATGGCCAAGGAGGTCGAGGGTACCGCCGGTGCTGCGGCTCGCTTCGCGCGTGAGGCCGCCGTCGCGGCCGCAGTGAAGAGCCCGCACGTCGTGCAGGTGTTCGACTCGGGCGTCACCGAGAGCGGCGTGGCGTTCATCGTGATGGAGCTGCTCGAGGGCCACGACCTCGGCGCCGAGCTCACGGCGAACGGACGCATGGCGGCGGAGGACGTGGCGCTGGTCGTCGGCCAGCTCGGCAAGGCGCTCGCGAAGGCGCATCGCGTCGGCGTCATCCATCGCGACCTCAAGCCCGACAACATCTTCCTGTGCGAGCTCGAAGGCGGCGAGCGTTTCGTGAAGCTCCTCGACTTCGGCACCGCCAAGGACGACTCGCGGACCCCCAGCTCCACGACGCTGGGTCAGCTGATCGGCACGCCGTACTACATGAGCCCGGAGCAGATCCTCGGCGAGCACGTCGACACGCGGACCGACATCTGGTCGCTGGGCGTCGTCGCGTACGAGGCGCTCACCGGCGCGCTGCCCTTCGAGGGCGTCACGGTCGGCGCCATCACGCTCGCCATCCACACGACGAACCCGCGGCCCACCACGCTCGTGCCCGAGCTGCCCGACACGGTCGACGAGTGGTTCGCGCGCGCCTGCGCTCGCGATCCGGCGGAGCGCTTCCAGACGGTGCGCTCGGCGACGGACGGCTTCGTGCGCGCGATCGCCGGCGAGCCTGCGCTGCCCGACTCCGGCCCCGGCTCCGCCGACGACCTCTCGGGCATCCCGCCCTCCTCGGTGACGGGCGGGGTCCTGGTGCCGGTGCCGCCTGGCTCCGCGCCGTCCGTGCCGCGCCTCGCGACGACGACGTCGTCGCTCTCGTCGACGCTCTCCTCACCACGACAGAGCGAGCGGCGCACCATGATGGGGGTCGCGGGGCTGGTCGTGGCGGCGGCGCTCGTCGCCACGTACGCGCTGCTCACGAACGGCGGCGAGCGCTCGGCCGCGCGGGTCAACGCGGCCGCCCCGTCGCCCGCCGTCGCCTCGGCGATGACGCTAGCCTCCAGCGCCGCCTCGACGACCGCAGCGACGGCCACCGCAGCGACGGCGACGGCGACGGCGACGGCGACGGCGACGGCGACGTCGACCGCGCCTGCGCTCCCGCCCTCGCTTCCCGGTCTGCCGCTCGCCTCCGTGGTACGCCCCGCGCTCCCGCTGCCCGCGCAGCCGCCGCGGACCTTGCCCTCTGCGTCCGCCGCGCCGCTCGCGGCGAGCGCGTCCGCCGCGCCGCCCACGGCGAGCGCGTCCGCCCCCGCGGCGCCACCGACCGCGACAACGCCGTCATACCCCGAGCCGTCCGAGGCCCCCACCGCGCCGCTCGATCTGCGCGAGCTGGCGCCGCCTTCCGCGAACGGCCCGTGATCCCGTGCTCCGGCGCTACGCGGCGCTTGCCGGCGCGAGCGTCGGGCGCTGCGAGCGGGGAGCGCGCGCGAGGAAGTCGTTCCACGACGCCTGGACCTCCGCGAACGCGCAACCCTCGCGCTGGAACGTGCCCTTCGTGAGATCGAGGATGGTGGAGGCGAGCTTGCGATCGGTCGTGTACGGCGCGACGCCGTAGTCGAGCTCGAGATCGACGGCGCGGCGGATCTCGTCGGGCACCGCGTCGAGCGTGTAGTTGTTGCCGGTGCCAGCGAGGTTCGCGCTCGACCCGACGATCAGCTGCGCGCTCTCGTACGCGATGCTCGCGGTGCGCGCGATGAGCTCACCGACCCCGAAGAACGTCGCGATGGTTTCCTCCTTCGTACATTGCGACGCGACGAACGGCTCCCAGCTCGAGAGCAGAGCAGACCTCCGGTTCGTCCGGGCGATGACCGCCATCGGCCACTGCGTCACCGCGCGTGCGAGCCAGGTCCGGACGTCGGGGTCGATGGCCTTCGCCACGTCGTCCAGGATCGTCATGGTTCCCACCGTGACGCAGGGCTTCGACGCCGAGCGTCCTTTCAGGGCGTAGATCCGGCGAACCGCGTCGCTCCGCATCGCCACGAGGCCGTAGCCGGTGTTGGTGCGAGTGAGGGCGAGGCCACCGTCGTCGAGCAGCGTGTACATGCGGCGCGCATCGATTTCGATCGTTGTAGGGGTCATTGCAGATGTCTCCTTGGGGGGTTGTTGCGCTACGTTCAGGGTCCTTCGACCCGACATTGCCGATGCCTGCAAGGGACAATCCAACCGCGCGCGCCCCGAGCGAACCCGAGCTGCTCTCCTCCTCGCTCGCCTCGTCGCTCGCCCAGCACACCAGCGACTTCGTCGGCGTGTTCGACGAGGACGGGATCGCGCGCTTCATCAACCGCAGCGTCCGCGGGGCGGACCCTGGTGACATCGCGGGCAAGTCGCTGGAGCAGTTCCTGTCGCCGGAGCGCGCGCAGCGGATCCGCGCGATGGTCGACGAGGTACGAGCCTCGGGACGGCCCATCATCGACGCCGACGTGCGCATCGAGGCGCTCGACGGCAGCGTGCGCTCGTTCATCGAGAAGTGCATCCCGGTGCGCGAGGAAGACGGCGCGCTCCAGTTCATGCTCGTCCGCACGGAGACCACCCATCTCCGTCACGCCGAGGCGGAGCTACGGGTCTCCGAAGCGCGCTACCGCACGCTCTTCGAGTCGAACCCTGATCCCGTGGTCGTGGTCGACCTGACCACGCTCGGCATCGTCGCGGCGAATCCGGCAGCAGTCCGGCTCTATGGCTTCGGCGCCGAGGAGCTCCGGAGGCTCGCGTGGGTGGATCTCTTCCACCCGGAGGAGCGCGAGGGCCTGCGAATCGCGTACCGGTCGAACCCCGCCAGCGAGCGGCGGAGCACTGCACGGCAGCTCCGCCGCGACGGGTCCGTCGTCGTGGCCGAGATCGTCGACAACCTGGTGGTCTTCGCCGGCGTCGCGGCGCGGATGGCGGTCGTTCGCGACGTGACCGAGCGCGTGAACGTCGAGGTGCAGCTGCGGCACGCGCAGAAGATGGAGGCGATGGGCGTCTTCGCCGGCGGCATCGCGCACGACTTCAACAACCTGCTGGCCGTCATCACCGGCTGCGCGGACGGCCTGCGCGCTTCGGTCACGACCGACGCCGAGGCGCGCCAGGATCTCGATCACCTGCTCGATGCCGTGGTGCGCGGCACGAACCTCACCAAGAAGCTGATGCTCTTCTGTCGTCGGCTCGTGCTCGACAGCACGCCCATCGATCTCGTGCGCGTGATCGGCGAGCTCGGCGGGATCCTTCCGCGGCTGCTCGGAGAGGGCGTCGCGCTCGCCGTCCACCACGAGGCCCCGTGCGCGCTCGTCCTCGGCGATCGCACCGAGCTCGAACAGCTCGTCTCCAACCTCGTCATCAACGCCGGCCACGCCACCGCCGGCAAGGGGCAGATCACCGTTCGCACCTCGGTGGTCGACGTCGACGCGACCTACGCCGCGCGATTTCCGCGGGCCCGCGCGGGACGCTACGCCCTCCTCGAGGTCCACGACGACGGCCACGGCATGGATGACGCCACGCTCGCGCGGGTCTTCGAGCCGTTCTTCACCACCAAGGCGGAGGGCACCGGCCTCGGTCTCGCCGTCGTGCACGGGGTGGTGGAACGTCACGAAGGTTTCCTCCGTGCAGAATCGAAGCCAGGGAGCGGGACCACCATCGCCGTCTACCTTCCACACTCCGCGGCCGTCGCCGTGCCGGTCCGGGTGGCGCCGGTCAGCGCGGAGCGCGTGCTCGTCGCCGACGACGAGCCGGTGGTGCGCAAGATCACCGAGCGCATGCTGCGCGGGCTCGGCTACCAGGTGGTGGGCGCCGGGGACGGGGAGGAGGCCCTGCGCGCGTTCGAGAAGGAGCCTCAGGCCTACGACTTCGTCGTCCTGGACGTCCTGATGCCGAAGCTGAAAGGCCCCGAGGCTCTGGAGCGGATGCAGGCCATCCGCCCCGACGTGAAGGCGCTCTTCGTCAGCGGCTACTCCGGGCCGCCTTCCGAGATGCCGACGCTGCGCGTCCTCCAGAAGCCGTTCACGACCGCGCAGCTCCAGGAGGAGCTGCGCCGCCTCGTCACCGGCTGAGCGCCTCCTCCGCGGCGTCACCGCGCTGGCGCGACGCCACGCGCTTGACGCTCGAACGGGGTCGCTCCTCGAGGCGCGTCGAGTAGCATCCGCCTCGTGCAGACCGGTCTCGATCGCCTCCTCGAAAGCCCCGCGCTCGTCCAACGCCTGAAGGGCTCGCGCGTGGGGCTGCTCGCTCATCCAGCGTCGGTGTCGCGCGGCCTCGTTCACGTCGTCGACGTGCTCGCGGAGCTCGGCATCGTGCCCGAGATCATGTTCGGACCCGAGCATGGCTGGGCCGGGCATGCCCAGGACATGATCGGCGTCGGTGAAGGCACCGCCGGCGCGCGCGCCACGCGCGTGGTGAGCCTCTACGGAGAGAGCTTCTCGGACCTGTCTCCCAAGCCCGGCGATCTCGCGGGGCTCGACACGCTCGTCATCGATCTCCAGGACGTGGGCGCTCGCTATTACACCTTCGTGTGGACGGCGGTGCTCGTGGCCCGCGCCTGCCGCGACGCCGGCGTGCGCGTGCTGGTCCTCGATCGTCCGAACCCGCTCGGCGGCACGGTGATCGAAGGCAAGCTCCAGAAGGACGGCTTCCTCTCGTTCGTGGGCCTCGAGCCCGTCGCGATCCGCCACGGCCTCACGCTCGGCGAGATCGTCATGTGGCGCGCCAAGAAGGAGGGCTACGCGGAGCTCGTCGAGGTGCTCGGCGTCACGGGGCTCGACCGCGAGGCGCACGCCTCGGCGTGGGATCGCGACTTCGTCATGCCGTCGCCCAACATGCCGACGTACGCCACCTCCCTGGTGTACCCCGGCGGCTGCCTGCTCGAGGGCACGAACCTCTCCGACGGTCGCGGCACCACGCGCCCGTTCGAGATCACGGGCGCGCCGTGGGTCGACGGTCAGGCGCTCGCGCGCGGCCTCGCGGCGACGGGTCTACCGGGCTTCTTCGCGCGCCCGCTCGGCTTCGAGCCCACGTTTCACAAGCACGCGAAGCAGAGCTGCGACGGCGTGCAGATCCACGTCACCGACCCACGGACCTTCCGGCCCGTCGCCACGTACGTCGCGCTGGTCGCGCTCGCGCATCACGCGAGCCCGGCCGACTTCCGCTTCCGCACCGAGCGCTACGAGTTCGTCGACACCATCCCCGCGTTCGATCTCCTCGTGGGCTCCGCAGAGGCGCGTGAACGGATCCTCGCGAACGACGACCCTCGAGCCATCGCGGATGCGGTTTGCCTGCCCTCGGAGGCGGAACGAGCGCTCTTCGAGGAGGCGCGTTACACTCCCGCGCGATGACGCAGGGAGAGGCCAGCGAGGACGAAGCGAGCCGCGGCGATCCCGCGCTCATCGGTCGCACGGTCGCCGGCAAGTACAAGATCGAGAAGTTCCTCGGCGGCGGCGCGATGGGCGCCGTCTACAAGGCGCGCCAGTCCTCGCTCGAGAAGAACGTGGCGCTGAAGGTCATGCACCGCGCCATCGCGCTCGACCCGAACTACGTGGGCCGCTTCCATCGCGAGGCGAAGGCCGCGAGCCGGCTCGATCACCCGAACTCGATGCGCGTCATCGACTTCGGCGAGGAGCCCGACGGACTCCTCTACATCGCCATGGAATACGTGGAGGGGCGCGACCTCTATCGCGTCATCCACGACGACTGGCCGATCTCCAACGCCGACCTCGCGGACATCCTCATGCAGGCGCTCGCGGCCATCGCCGTCGCGCACGAGATGGGCGTCATCCATCGGGATCTCAAGCCCGAGAACTTGATGATCCTCCGGGCGAAGAACGACGAGGAGAAGGACGCGTACCTCGTGAAGGTCTGCGACTTCGGGATCGCGAAGATCACCGAGGCCGAAGAGGAGAGCAGCAACACCGGCAAGCCCGGACACAAGCTGACCACGCAGGGGCTGGTCGTCGGCACGCCCGAGTACATGTCGCCCGAGCAGGCGCGGGGCGAGAAGCTCGACGCACGCTCCGACATCTATGCGATGGGGATCATCCTTTATCAGCTGCTCACGGGGCGGACACCGTTCGTCGCCGACACCGCGCTCGCCGTCGTCCTGAAGCACATCACCGAGCCGCCGGAGCCGCCCGCCACGCACTACGCGGGCGTTCACAAGGGCCTCGAGGCGGTCTGCATGCGCGCGCTCGCGAAGGATCGCAACGATCGCTTCCAGACCGCACGTGCGATGCGCAGCGCGATCCGCGAGGCGCTCGACGGTCGACCGCAGCCCGCGAACGACCCCGCGGCGCCCACCGCGGCCGATCTCGTCGGACCTTCGGCGTCGCTGCC
>JAYTHX010000324.1:0-30806 GCA_043732195.1 Polyangiaceae bacterium | reverse complement strand
CGCGCGACCCGCGAAGGAGCCTCCCGCCCGCGCCGGCCGGTGATCCCGCCCCTGCGGCGCGCGAGACGAGGTCGTCGCGGCCGCCTCCTCCGCCCGGCGTCACCGCCCCCGCGCTCGCGCCTCCGCCGCGCCAGCGCATGAGCACGCTCCCCGATTTTCCGCCCGAGCCGCCGCGCGTCGCACGCGTGGGCCGCACCACGCTGACCGGCACCGGGATGGATGAGAGCGAGAGCCGCATCGCCGCCGCGGCCGCCGCGGCGTTCGGCAGCCCGCTCGCGCCCGTGACCGAGCGTGAGCCCGAGCCCGCAACCGAGCGCTTCGCCCGCGAGCAGGCCCGCGAAGGCCGCCAGGCGCTGACGCGCACCCAGCCCATCGCTCCGCCCCCGCGCGTCGTCGACATCCCGCGGCACACGCCCCCGCCGACGTTCGAGCCGTCGTCGCCGCTGCCGCCCGCGGCGACCGTGCTCCCGACCCTCGTCCGTGACGACGATCACGAGGCCGCGCTGCGAGGGCGCTCCTCGCAGCCCGAGAGCCATCCGCCGTCGACGCAGCGGCGGCGCGGGGTGGGCGGCTACCTCGTCGCGATCGTGGTGCTCGCGGGCGTCGCGCTGCTCGGCGTGGTGTGGGCGAAGGACCATCTCGGCGGCTTCCTCGGCAAGCCACCGGCGCCGCCGGTCGTGGCCGCCGATCCGCGCGTCGCCGGCTTCCTCACCGCGGGCGAGAAGGCGCTCGCCGACGGCAACGTCGATCTCGCGAAGGAGAGCTTCGACAAGGCGAGCGCGCTCGCGGAGAAGGACCCGCACGTCCTGCTCGATGTCGCGCGGCTCGCCGCGGTGCGCGCCGATACCTCGTGGCTGAAGTCGCGCCTGCTCGCGCCGGACGCAACCGACGAGATCCGTTCCACGAAGGACAGCCTCGCCGAGCTCTCCGTCGCGGCGCGCAAGGCGGCGGACGATGCGCTCGCGGTCGCTCCCGACGATCCCGCGGCGCTGCGCGCGAAGATCGACGCGCTGCGCATCGCCGGCGACCGCGACGCGGCGCGCGCGCTCGTGAGCAAGGTCGCGCCCTCCGGAGCGCAGCCCGAGACCTCGTACGTGCTCGCGGGGCTCGATCTCGCGGACCCCGAGCCGCTCTGGTCGACGGTGATCGAGCGCCTGCGCGTGGCGGCGAACGTCGAGTCCGGCCCCGGGCGCGCCCGCGCCACGCTTGCCTACGCCCTGGCCCGGTCCGGGGAGCCGGGCGCCGCGAAGGCCGAGGTCGAGCGCCTCGCCTCGATGCCGCGCCAGCACCCGCTCCTGCCGCTCCTCCGCGCGTTCGCCGCGAACGCAAAGCCCGTGCTCCGGGTCGATGCCCTGCCCGGCGCCGGTCCGCTCGCGGTCCTCGCCGACGCCGGCCGCGTGCGCAACGACCGCAGCGGGCGTCCGCTCCCGAGCGACGCCCGCGTGCTGGTGCAGCAGGGCGAGCAGGCGCGCACGCGCGGCGACCTCGACCGCGCCCAGATGCTCTTTGCGGCGGCGCTCGACCGCAATGCCAACGACACGGAAGCGCTCAACGGCCTCGCCGCGATCGCCCACGCGCGGCGTGACCTGAATGGGGCCCGGGCGTCGTACAAGCGTGTACTCTCGATCAATCCCGGGTACGTACCCGCGCTCGTCGGTCTCGGCGACGTGGAGCTCGAATCCGGCGACCGAGCCGCCGCGATGAAGATCTACAAGGACATCGTCGATCGCTATCCCGACGGCACCTATCCGGCGCGCGTGAAGCAGCGCCTCGAGGGCTCCGCCTCGTCGTCGGGCTCCGCCTCGTCGTCGGGCTCCGCCCCCGCGGGCAGCGGGACGACGCCGACGCCTGCGCCCAGTGACACTGGAGGTGGCGGATGAGAGGAGCCCGGATCGGCGCGCTCGTCCTCACCACCGCGGCCCTCGCGCTCGGCGCGCTCGGCTGCGAAGGACGCTTGCGCGCTGGCGGCAGCGAGGCCGCCCCCACGGAGGCGCCGCGTCGCACCGGGCCAGCGGTCGCGATCCTCGACTTCTCGGGCGGCGTGCCCGAGCAGGAGGCGCCGAGCCTCTTCGGCCAGGTCGGTCGCAAGAAGAGCTTCGACGAGCTCCTGCGAACGATCGAGGAGATCTCCGGCGACCCCAACAAGGGCACCGTGGGGGTGCTCGTGAGGTTCGGCGGCGCGAGCATCGGCGCGGCGCGCGCCCAGGAGATCGGCGAGCAGCTAGAGCTCCTGAAGGCGAAGAAGCCCGTCTACTGCCACGGCGACGGCTTCACGAACGCGACGATGATGGCGGCGGCGCGCGGCTGCTCGCGCATCTGGGTCTCGCCCGCGGGAGGCGTCGAGACGGTCGGCATCGCCGCGCAGATCCTCTACATGCGCCGCCTCCTGGCCGACGAGCTGCACCTCACCATCGACATCCTCCAGGTCGGCAAGTTCAAGGGCGCCGAGGAGCCCCTCACGCGCGACGGCCCGAGCCCGGAGGCCCGCGCCTCGCTCACCGGCGTGCTCGTCGACTTCCGCACCGCGTGGATCGACACCCTCACCAAGGCGCGCCCGAAGCCGGGCATGGCCGAGATCATCGAGGACGGGCCCTACTCGCCGCTGCGCGCGAAGGAGGTCGGCCTCGTCGACGACGTCGGCTACGCCGCCGACGCGCTCGCCGCCGTCCGCAAGGAGTCGAGCGCGGTCCGCGAGGAGGTGGTGTTCGGATCCGGGGCCGAGGAGAAGGGGAGCGAGATCGAGGACCTCGTCCGCACCCTCGCGGGCGAAGGCGGCGACCTCGGGCCGATCGCGCTCCTGCGCCTGACGGGCAGCATCGCCATGACTTCGGGCGGCAACGGTCTGCTCGGCGGCCGCGGCGGCATCATCGAGAAGGATGTAGACCGCACGCTTCGTCAGCTCGAGAAGGACGACGACGTGAAGGCGGTCGTGGTGCGCATCGATTCGCCCGGCGGCAGCGCGCTCGCGAGCGATCTCATCTGGCACCACCTGATGCGCATCCGGAAGAAGAAGCCGCTCGTCTTCAGCGTCGGCGATATGGCGGCCAGCGGCGGCATGTACCTCGCGTCCGCCGGCGACTTCATCTTCGCCGAGCCGATGAGCCTGGTGGGGTCGATCGGCGTCGTGGGCGGGAAGGTCGCGGTGGGCGACGCACTGGAGAAGATCGGCGTCCACGCGGAGACCTTCCCCGCGAACACGCAGAAGCCCGGCGCAGGCGCGCGCGCCGCGTACGAGTCGCTCTTCAGCCGCTGGGACGATGCCACGAAGGTGCGCGTGCTCGAGGGCATGACCAGCGTGTACGAGCTGTTCCTCGCGCGCGTCTCCGAGGGGCGCAGCGCCCGAGGCCGCACCATCACGCGCGAGAAGGTGGCCGAGAGCGCCGAGGGCAAGGTCTTCGGCGGGCTCGAAGGAAAGCGGCGCGGCCTCGTCGACGAGATCGGCGGGCTCACGGCGGCCATCGCGAAGGCCCGCGAGCTCGCGAAGCTCGGAAGCTCGGCGCACGTCGCCGTCATCACCGGCAAGCCGACGTTTCTCGATGCGCTCGATCCCGGCGGTCCCGCGGAATCGCGCGCTCGCGGCGCCCTCGATCCTTCGCCGATCGCGATCGTCGAGCGCCTGGCGCCCGATCTCGTGCCGTTCGTCGCGAGCCTCGCGCCGCTCGCCGAGGGTGAGCATGCGGTGCTCGCCGTACCGTTCTCGATCACGGTGCGCTAGCCGTGAGCACGACGAACGGAACCGTGATTAACGGCGCGAACGCGAATCACGGTACGGAGGAGCCCGTGGACTCCGCCCCGCGCCCCGCGAATTCGATGAGCCCGCGGCTCCGCGCGCGCATGTCGCCGCAGGTCACGACCACGCTGCGCCGCCGCACCGGGCGCGTCGCCGAGGAGGCGCAGCTCCGCGCCCGCCTCGAGCTCGCGCGCGTCATCGGCGACCCGGTCGACGAGCGCACGCTGGGACGGAAGCTCGCCGAGCGCCTCGCTTCGCGCGACGCCGAGATCGACTCCGCGATCGAGCTCGCGCTGCGCACGCTCGCGAGCGTCGACGATCCCGAGCTGCGCCACGCGCTCGCGGGCTGGCTCGAAGGCCTCGGCGAGCCGGGGCTCGCTGCCTCGGAGCTGCGCAAGCTCGCGCAGGACGAGAGCCCGCGCAAGGCGGCCTCGGTGCTCGTGAGGATCGGCGTGCTGCGTGCGCGCGCGGGCGACGCGCACGGCGCGCAGGAGGCGCTCGGCGAGGCGGCCGCGCTCGACGAGGAGGACGCGCTCTCGCTCGAGCTGCTCGGCGCGCTCGCGACCTGGGCGCCGGACGCGGTGCCGGTCCGGGCCGGGGCCGACGCGTACGTGCGCGCGGCGAAGCGGCGCCACCTCGCGGGCGACGCCGCGACCGAGCTCGAGGATCTCTTCCGTGCGTTCGAGCTCGATCCCTCGAGCCCGCTCGCCACCGCGGCGCTCGTCGCGGCCCACGCCGCGCGCGATCGCATGTCCGCGGCCGACGAGGTGCTGCGCGTCCATGCGCTCGCGCTGGACCCTGCGGAGGGCTCCGAGGTGCATGCGCAGCGGCGCACGCAGGCGCTGGAGCGCGGCGACCTCGGGCGCGCGCTCGGCGCCGCGCTCGACGAGCGACTCGATGCCGTGTTCGACGGACCCGGCGCGGAGGCGCTCGACGACCTGCTGGTCCGCGCCAGCGCGTTCGAGACGCTCGCGGTACGCCTCGAGATGCGCGCGGAGCACGCGACGTCGGCGAGCAGCAATCGGCCTGCGGCGCAGCGCTGGGCCGAGCTCGGCCGTCTGCTCTCGGGGCCGCTCGCGGCCGCCGATCGCGCGGTCGAAGCGTATGCGCGGAGCATCGCGGCGGACGCGACGAACACCGACGCGCTGCATGCCCTGCGCTCGCTCGCGCAGCAGCAAGCGTCGGGCGCGAGCTGGTTGCACGAGGCGCTCGTGCGGGCGGCGATGGGCGAGGCCGCGTTCGGGGCCTCGGCCGATCCCGGGTCTCGCCTCGCCGCAGCACGCGCGCTCGCGCAGCAGGCCGATGAGGCCGGCGATGCGTCCCTCGCTTCGTGGGCGCACGGCATCGTCGCCTCGCTCGACGGCGGCGACGAGCGCGCGCGCAGCGCCGTCCATCGCTTCGAGGACGGCGCGCGGCGGCACGAGGACGAGATCAAGCTTGCCGAGCAGGCGCTCGAGGACTCGGCGGTCGGGGAAGGGGATCGCGCCGATCGCCTCACCTCGCTCGCGCGGCTCCTGCGCAGCGCGCCCGCTCGCTCGAAGCAGCGCGCTGGCGTCCTCGGGGAGCTGTCCCGGATGCGCGCCGACGACGATGAGCTCCTCGCCGAGGCGCTGCGCGTCGCGGAGCGGAGCTCGGAGCTCGAGGCGGTGACGACGCTCTGTCAGGATCGCCTCGCGCGGCCATCGTCGCCGTCGCCGCGGCTGCGGCTCGCGCTGGTGGCGGCGCTCCGGCGCGCCGGCGCCGTGGCCGAGGCCGCGAAGGCGACCGTCGGCCTGTTCGACGCGTGCACGCCGTGGGCGTTCTCGGTCGCGTGGATCACCGCGGCCGTTGCGGGTGATCGCGAGACCCGGGCGCGCGCGCTCGCCGCGCTCGCTCCGTCGTGCGGCGCGGGGGTGGTCAGCGTGCTCGCGGCGCTCGCCGCCGAGGAGCTCGCCGCCGCCGGGGACCTCGCGGGGGCGCGCTCCTCGGCCGAGCAAGCGGTACGGGCCGACGTTCACGACGCGCGCGCCATCCGCGCGCTCGCGTCGATCGTGCCCGACAGCGAGGGCGTGGTCGCCGCCACGGCGCTCGATCGCGCGGCTGCAGTGGCGGGGCCGACCGCGGCCCTCTGCCAGCGCCTCGCGCAGCTGCACGAGAAGGTGGGCGATGCCGAGCCGGCGATCGCGTGGTCGCGTCGCGCGCTCGCGCTCCGCCCCGGTGACGGTCAGGTGGTGCAGGACCTCATCGACCGCGCGACGCGCCTCGCGGACGATGAGTCGCTTGCCGGCGCCATCGCCTGGCTGCTCCCGCAGCCGTTCCCCGCACGCACCACCGCCGACCGCCTCGCGCCCGCGCTGCGCACGCTCGCGGAGCGCGACCCGAAGCGCGCCGCCACGCTCGGGCGTCGCGCGCTCGACGTGCTCGGTCCGCGCCACGCGGGCCTGCGCGCGGCGATCGAGGCGGTGGCGCAGGCCGCGAACGACGGACCGCTGCGCGCGCGCGTGGTCGAGCGCTGGATCGCGGCGGGCGCGCCCGCGGCCGAGCGCGGCCCTCTCCTGCTCACGCTCGCGGCGCACCGCGCCGCGTCGGGCGAGCCCGAGCTCGAGGTCGCGGCGTACGTGCGCGCGGCGCGCGCGGCCGTCGATCTCTCGACGGTCCGCGAGCGCATCGAGTCGCTCGATGCTGCGAGCTACTCCGCGGACGCCGAGCTGGCGCTGCTCGAGGCGCGCGCGGAGCTGCAGCTCGACGACGGACGCACCTCGAGCGCCGCCGCGGCCTTCCGTGATCTCGGCGCTGCGTTGTGGGACATGGCCGACGATCGCCCGCGCGCAGTGCAGGCGTGGCTGCGCGCGGCCCAGCTCGACTCGGCGCGTGGCTACGCGACGCTCCGCCGCGACCTGACGACGTTCGCCGACGTCGGCTACGCGGTCGATTGCCTCGCGGAGCTCGCCACGCGCGAGGGCGATCGCGCGCGCGCCGGGATCATCGCCACCGAGGCGGCCCGCGCCGCGAGCGAGGGCGGCGCCTACCCGCGCGCCGTGGCGCTCGCGCGCACTGCGCTGGAGCGCAATCCCTCCCACGCGGAGGCGCTCGCCATCGCCGAGGGCGCCTGCAAGCACATCGGGCGCATCCAGGAGATGTCGCCGCTCTACGACTACGCCGCGCGCGGGGCGCTCGGTCGCTTCGGACGGCGCGCAGCGCACCATCGGGCGGCGCGCTTCTTCGAGACGCACGTGCCGATGCTCGCGTTGAAGCACGCCGCGCAGGCGTTCATCGCGGTGCCCTCCGAGGGCACGACGCTCACGCTCCTCGCCCGCACCGCCGACGGCGCGCAGCGACGTGGGGTGGCGGTGCGCACCGTGGAGCACGTCGCCGAGCTCGCGCGCAGCCCGATGATCCGCGCCGCATGGCTGCTCCGCGCGGCCACGCTCGCAGGACGCGACCTCGAGGGGGCGAGGCAGCGCGTCGACCTCCTCCTCAAGGCCACGGTCCTCTCGCCCGCGCCGGTCACGCTCAGCATGCTCGCCGTGGCGACGCGCGAGCTCGTCTCCCTCGCGCCCGACGACGGCGAGGCCATCGCGATGCGCCTCGAGCGTGCCTGCGATTCGCTCGCCAAGAACCTCGAGGGGCCTGACGGCGCGCGCATCGCCATCACGTTCGCGGAGATGGCGCTCGATCTCTTCTCCGACGCGGCGTGGGCCTGGCGCGCCATCGAGCGCGCGCTCCGCGCCGACGCCGACGTGGACGAGTACCTCCGCCTCACGAGGTTCTCGGAGGCGCTCGCCCGTGCCGAGGGGGCCCCGGAAAGCCTCGCGCGCGTCGTCGACGCGTGTGACAAGCCGTTCTCCAACGTCGGCGTCGCCTTGCTCCGGCTCGTGGGCAGTGTCGCGGCCAAGCTCGGCGACGGGCCGCGCAGCGTGCGCGCCTTCGTGCAGGCCGCGGAGCGCGATCCCGACGACGACGATCTCGTCGCCGAGGCCGACGCGGCGGTGACGTTGCATCCCGAGCCCGCGCTCGTGGAGCGCCTCTCCAAGAAGGTCGGCGTCTTCCGGCGCAGCGAGGCGCTGCGCTCGATCGCCTCCCGCAAGACCGCCCAGGGCGACTTCGACGGCGCCGTCACCGCGCTCGAGCGCGCGCAGCACATCGCGCCGCCTGCCGAACTGGAGGGCATCGCTGGTGAGCTGAGGTCGGCGCTGCACGGCGCGGGCCGCGGCGAGGAGGCCCTCCTTCGCGAGCTCGGCACCGCGAACATTTCGTCGGCCGAGCGCGCGACGCGCTGGGCCGAGCTCGCGCGCATCCGCGAGGAGCGCGGCGACGTCGCGGGCGCCACCGATGCGCTCCTCCAGGGCGCCACGGACGACCCCACCGCCGAGCGCTGGGCGGCCGTCGAGGTGGCCGCCGAGCGCGCGGGACGCGAGCACATCCGCGTGCAGGCGCTGCAGAACCTCGCGCACCACGTGCCCGCTGCCGAGCAGCTCGCGGTGCAGAAGCGCCTCGCGCGCGCCGAGGGGGCGCGCGGCTCGCTCGCGGCCGCCGAGGAGGCATGGCGCAAGGTCATCGCCGTCGACGACGGCGACACCGAGGCGGACGTCGCCATCGAGGCGCTCCTCGTGGCGCGCGCGAGCTACGACGATCTCGCAGAGCACCTGGCGCGTCGCGCGGGGCGCCTCGCCAGGAGCGGAGTGGAGCGCGAGACGCTGCGCGCGGTGCGCCTGCGCCGTGCCGCGATCCTCGAGCAGCGACTCGGTCGCCTCGGCGAGGCGGCGAGCGAGCTCGAACAGCTCCTGGTCGAGACGCCGCACCACGCCAGCGCGCTGCGCTGGCTCGCGGATCTGTACGAGAAGGGACAGACGCCCTCGCGCGCGCTCCCCATCCTCCAGCAGCTCGCGGCCGCCGCCACCGATCCCCTCGATCAGGAGGCGATCGGCGCGCGTCGCGTGCGCGTGCTCATCGCCACCGGCGACGTGCCCGGCGCGCGCATGGTGCTCGGCGCGTTCCTCGACCGCCGCACGTCGTCGTCGGCGATCACCGAGGCGCGCGTGGCGATCGCACGCGCCACCGAGGATCCGGTCGAGCTCGGGAGCGCGCTCGAGGATCTCGCGCGCACGTCCCCGGACGATGCGCGGGCGCGCAGCGAGATGCTCGTCGAGGCGGCCCAGGCCGCGGCGCGCGCCGGGGATACCGAGATCTCGCTGGCGCGCGCGAAGGACGCGGCGCGCCTCGCGCCCGACATCGCGGCGACGCAGCTGTTCGCGCGGGGCCTCGAGTACCGCGTCCGCGGTGCAGGGTCGGCCGAGGACGCGAAGGCGACCGTCGAGGCGCTGACGCGCCTCGAGGGCGACACCACCCTCGAGCCCGAGGACACGGCGCTCCGCGCGTTTCTCATGGCCGAGGCCGAGGACGTTCTGGCGCCCGGAACCGGCGAGGCCACACTGCGCGCGTGCCTGCTCGCGGTGGGCCCGCAGGCACTGATCGCGCTCGGGCTCGCGGAGCGCGCCTCGGCCGCCGGGCGCTTCGACGAGGCGGCGCGCTTCTTCGGCGACGCGGTGCACGGGAATCTGCTCGGCCTGCGGCGGCCCGGTCGCGTGGCGCTCGCGGCGGCCGATGTCGCGGAGCGCGTCGTCGACGGCGACCTGACCCTGCGCTTCCTCAACGAGGCCGCGAAGGATCCCGAGACCCGCGTCGAGGCGCTGCGCCGGCTCGCCCAGGTGTCGTTCGTGACGCGCGACATGGGGCGCGCGCGCAGCGTCCTGCGCGGGCTCGCCGATGCGCTCGACGGCGGCGAGAAAGCCGAGGTCCTCGCGCAGCTCGCGCGCGCGCTGTTCGAGTCCACCGTGCCCGCGGAGCGCATCGAGGCCGACCGCACGCTGCGCGAGGCCATCGATCACGCGCCCTCCGATCTCGCCGAGCTGCTCCGCGACCAGCTGAGGAGCTTTCGCTCGCGGCCACCGCTCTCGCCGATCAGCCCGCCCCGCGCGCCGGCGTCCTCGCTGGCGCCGATGGCGCCGGAGTTTCCCACGCCGCCCCCGGGCTGGCCGCCGCCCGCGCAGCGCATCGTGAACGACGCGAGGCCGACGCCCGCGCCGCGCGCGATGGCCATCATCGGGCACATCCCGGACGCGCCCGCGGTCATGATCGCGACGCCCGAGGGGCCGATCACCTCGGTGCGGCATCCTCCGCTCGGCGCGCCGCCTGCGGGGCTCGGCTCGGCGCCGTCCGCGCCGCTCAGCGTTCGTCCTGCGGAGCCGGAGGCGCGCGACCTCGACGCTTCGCCCCGTGCCGCCAGCGTTCCCCCCGGCGCGACGACGTCGGTCTCGCCGGTCTCGCCGCTCGACCCGCATGCCTCGCGCGTGGCCGAGGGCAAGCGCCGCATCGCGAGCGGCGCGCGGGAGGAAGGCGAGAAGCTCCTCTCCGAGGCGCTGCGTGATGGGTCGCTCACCGCGGCCGACGCGCTCGACGACGTGCTCGCCAAGGACCCAGGGCGGTCCGCCGCGCTGCTCAAGGTCCGCCGGCAGGCCGTGGAGCTGCGGCCGGGCGACATCCGGCGGCTGGTCGCGTTGCGGGATGCTGCGCGCGCCGACCAGAACCTCAACTACGTGCGCGCGATCGATCACGTGCTGCGCGCGTTCGACCCAGCGACCACGCCGCTCGCGCCGCCGCCGCTCAGCGCGCAGGCCACGCAGCCGGGGATGCTCACGCTGCTCACGCGCCATTCGCGCGAGGTCGGCGGCGAGGCCTTCGGCGTCGTCTGGGAAGGCGCGCACGCGCTCTTCGCGAAGGCCCCGACCGCCTACCGTATGACGGGCCTCGAGCGGGTCGCGCCCGGTCCGATGTGGACACTCTCCCGCCTCTACGAGGTGGCGCTGCGCTTGCTTGATACGTCGCGCTTCACGCTGTTCCATCGGCGCGGATCGGGTCCGCTCACGCTCACCGTCGCGCTCCTCCAGAGCCCGTCGGCCATCCTCGGCGGCGACGCGACGGAGGACGGGCCCGACGTGCGCTGGATGCTCGGGCATGCGCTCGCGTCGGTGCTCGCGCAGAACGCGCTGCCCATCGGTCTGCCCGAGGCAGAGGGGCGCGTCCTCTGGGAGGTGCTGCTCGGATCGTTCGGGCCGCCCGGCCGCATGAAGATGGACCGCGCGCACGCGAACCTCGCCGAGATGCTGTGGCAGCAGCTCGCGCCGCGCGCGCAGCGGAGGCTGAAGGAGCTGCTCGGCACCGACGAGGCGACGCCTTTCGAGCTGGTCGTGGAGCGCGCGAACCAGAGCGGGCGGCGGGTCGGGATGTTCCTGACCGGCAACTTCGCGCACGCGGCGCGCACGGTGGTGAGCGAGCATCCGGCGCTCGACGCTTCGCTGCTCGCGCAGCCGGGCGGCCTCGCGAGGCTCTGCGCGGATCTGCCGTCGCTCGCGGACCTGTTCCGGCTCGCGGTGCGCCCGGAGTATGCGGATGCCCGATGGCACCTGCCGAGCCCGCAGTCCTCGCGCTTCCCGTTCGCGGCGGGCGGGGCGGCGCCGGTCTGAACATGACGGAGCGGATCGCGCTGTTGATTCGTCGGTTCGTGATGGCCGCGGTGGGGGCGGGGATCGTGATGATCCTCGGCGCGTGCGTGATCGCGCAGGCGTCGGGGGACGTGCCGCGGCTGCCGGAGACGCGGCCGACGATCCGTCATCAGGAGGTGGTGCCGCCGGCGGGAGGCGTCCTGACGAGGTGGCCCGCGTTCTTCACCGTGCCGGTCGAGCTGTCGGACCCGACGGCGACGTTCTCCTACGCTGCGTTCGTCGACTACAATCCGCTCACCGGCGAGGGGCGGGTCGCGGGGGATGAGAGTCCGTACGATCAGCAGAGCCTCGCGACGCGCGTGCGGACGCTGGAGATCGCCGTCCCTCAGGACCGGGCGACGACCGACCGCTGCCACGTGATCGAGGTGGTGGTGGCGCTACGCTTCACCGCCACCAACGAGCCCAAGAACGCCCACACGCCCGCGCTCCCGGGCGGCGACTCGGTGACGTGGATCTACAACCCCGGCGGGGATCCCAGCGGCTGCCCGCGGCTCGACGCTGGCATCGAGGCGAGCTTCGACGCGGAGGCCGGCTTCTGATGAGGCGCGGTTGCACGGCGGCGGCCGTCGCCCTCGGCTGCGCGATCGCACCTTCCTTCGCGTGCGGTCCGGTCATCGGCGCGCCGCTCTCGATCGCGCCGGTCAATGCGTGTGGCGCGGGCGAGCTGTCGTGCGATCGCTACAGCGTCGCCACAAGCTCGCCGAACGCGCAGTGCAAGACCGACCCGCAGACAAAGAAGGCCCGCTGCGACTTCGGCCGGCCTGATTTTGCGTATACGATCGTGGTCAGCGTTCCGGCTTCCTCGTACTACGCGCCCGGTCGCACGTTCGCGCTCACGAACAACGATCTCGTGGATCGGGTCGGAGCACCTTTCGACAAGGGATGCAGTCTCTCCACGGCACCGCCCTGCAAACGGCTGGCTTCCCTGGTTCCGGTGAGCGCGCAGTACACGACCACGCGTGACGCGGCGTCGCCCCTGGGGGTCGGCGTGGCGGACGGGACGTCGATCCCGGTCCGCGCGATGTATGTGCCGCTCGCGGCAGATGCCGACGTCGAGGCGTTCGGTACGGGCATCCCGCTCCAGAACCTGGTCTTCGCCTCGCGCGCGTCACCTGCCCCGGTTGGCACCGCGATCAGCGACGCGATCGGGATCGGTCGCTACCAACGCGTCGCGTACCCGGAGCCCCCCTTCGACGCGTTCTTTCCGCCCGTGTTCACGCCGCTCGTCGTCAGGCGCGCGCTCGAGGACAGGATCGAGCTGGGCAAGGAGCCCGACGGCGTGGCGCTGGACGATCCGGACGGCACGACGAGAAAGTCGCAGATCACGCGCGTCGCCGGCCTCGACGGCTGGCAAGCCTGGTTTGCAGACGAGCCCGCGTACGGCGGGCGACGCATCTCCACCATCAAGACGCTCTCCGGCACGACGTCGACGGTCACGCTCCACACCATCGGCGCGAGCCAGGCGCCATCGACCGCGCTGCGCGCCCACACGGAGATCGTCGTGGCGCCCCCGAAGGGCTGGCTCGGCGTGCCGCGCCTCGAGAGCCTCATCTTCAACGGCGACCCCGCGGGCTTCGCGACGCTCACCATCCCGCCGCTCAAGACGCCCGTGATCGTCTCGGGCGTCGTCGGGCAGGGCGAGCCCACGCTGATCGGCGCGCCGTCGCGTCTGGTCTTCACGAGCACCAGCATCAGCACCCTCACCGGCGATCCGATGCCGACGCTCAAGTACGAGACCACCGTCTCCACCGACGATTCGGGCCGCTTCCAGACGGTGCTTCCCGAGGGCACGTACGACGTCACGATCGAGCCCGCGGAGGGCACCGGCCTCTCGAAGTACCGGGACACGCTCGCCACTGGTTTGACGGTCTCGAAGACGTTCCGTCCGCCGCCGCGCACCGTCGCCTCGGGGCGCGCGAGGCTCTCGGACGGACGGCCGCTCGCCGAGGCCACGGTGCTCGTCGTCCCGGCCGAGGTCCCGCTCGTCGGTCGTGCCGTGAGGCCTCGCCCGGCGCGCACCCGCACGCGCCCCGACGGGACGTTCGACCTCGAGGTCGATCAGGGGCAGTACACGCTGATGGTCGACCCGCTTCCGGGCACCGATTTCCCACGCGCCGTGCAGGCGCGCAGCTTCACCGGCGTCACCGCCGACGTCGGCAACGTCGTCGTCGAGCCGCCGCTGCGGCTGACGTTCAAGCTGAAGGATCCCAGCGAATCCGCGAATCCCATCATCCGCGCCAACGTCGCCATCTACGCCGAGATCCCCGGGCGCGGACCGCCTGCCGTCGAGATGGGCCGCGGCACGACCGATACGGACGGTTATGTGGAGATCCTGCTCGCTCCGCAGGCCCGCTGACCGGTAGACTCCGCCGAGAGAACGCGCGCAACATGCTCACGGACGACCGAATCAACCTGCTCGCGCGCGTGGCGCGTACCCCGCGCGGCGAGTACGCCGAAGGTGGCACCTCCGACCGCTCCATCCTCACGCTGGCCGCGGCCTCCTACGGCTCGCGTCCCACCGACGAGTCGACGGTCCCCACCGGCTTCGATCCGCATGCCGCAGCGCTCTTCGAGAGCATCGTCGAGGGCGCGTACCTCGTCGCCACAGCCGACGGTGTGTTCGACGAGGAGGAGCGCCGCGCCTTCGAGCGCATCGTCACCGCCTCCTGCGGCGGCGCGGTCGCGCAGGGGCACATCGCCGATCTCATCGCGGACCTCGCCGACCAGCTCTCCGAGGACGGCCTCGATACGCGGCTCGCTCGCCTCGGCGAGGGCCTGGGGCGCAAGGAGCACGCGCAGGAGGTGATCCGCATCGCGGCCCTCATCGCCCACGTGAGCGACGACGTGAGCGAGGTCGAGCGCTCGGTGCTCGAGAAGCTCGCCGCGGCATGCAAGATTGAGGCGTCGGAGATCGACGTCGCGCTCGCCGAAGTGAAGATCGCCCTCCACGAGGCGTGAGCCTCAGCTCGCTTCGCGAGCCATCTTGAAGAGCTCCGCCTCGCCCTCGCGGCCAGCGGCGCGCGACTCGTTCTCCAGCGTGAGCAGCACCTCGCGGTGCCTCGGGAGCAGGGCCTCGCGGCGATCGGCGGGCGCGTCCTCGAGGCGCGCGGAGAGCAGCGCGAGCAGCTCCATGCTTCGCCCGAGGCGCGTGAGCAGCGTCACGAGCTCGTCGACGACGGCGTCGTTGTTGGGATCGCCCTGGAGCGTGCGCGTCAGCGACTCCACGCGCGCCTCCGCTTCGGCGTCATCGGCCGAGGGCGCGTCGTCGTCGGCGCCCAGCAGGTCGAACACCGGCGCGCGCTGCGGCGGCTGCGGCTCCGCCCGACGCGTGATGGTCTGCGCGTCCTCGGGCATCACGAGGCTGACGGTGTGCGCGTCCTCCGGGAGCGTGAGGCTCACGGTGTGCTCGTCCTCGAGGAGCAGCGGTCCGGTGAGGTTGACGGTCTCGTCGTCCTCGGCGCGGTGGTCGATCGCCACCGGACGCTCCTCGTAGTCGCGGCGCCACGCCTCGCTGACGTCCGGCGGACGAACCCCCGCGGCATTCGCGATGCGCTCGCCGAGCGTGCGATACCGCGCGCCCAGCACCGGATCGCCGGGCGCGATGCTGATCGCTACCGCGAGATGGCGCTGCGCCGCCTGGAGCTCCCCGCGCTCCTGCTCGAAGCGCGCGGCCTCCTCCAGCCACGCGAGCGCGCTCGTCTCCTTGCCGGCGCGCTCACGCAGCCGCGCGAAGGCGAGGGAAGCGCCCGCGGGGTCGCCGAGCTGCGCGCGCAGCCGGCCCTCGAGGCCGCGGGCCGCGATGGCCTCGGGCGCGTCGTCGGGGATGTCGCGCAGGCGCGCCACCGCGACGGGGCGATCGCCGAGGCGCTCGCCGAGCACGCGTCCCAGCTCGAGCAGCATCCATGCGGTGGGGAGATTGCGGGCCTCTGCCAGCTCGACGGCATGCGCGAGGATCGCCGCGCCGCGCGCCGCGCGACCCTCCGCGGCCAGCGAAGCACCGAGGCCGGCGAGCGCCTCGGGATCGTCGGGTCGGTACAGCAGCGCGCGCTCGTAGAGGAGCGCGGCGTCCGCGCCGAGGCCCACGCCGCGGTAGACGTCACCGGCGCGGCGCAGCACGTCGTGCCGATCGCGTGCCCCCTGCGCGAGGGCCTCGAGCTCCTGGAAATCGGCGCGCGCCTCCTGCAGGCGCCCGGCCTCGAGCCTTCGCCGCGCGCGCTCCCAGCGGGTGCCGGCGAGCCGCGGGGCGCGCGCCACGGCGGCATCGAGCCAGGTGAGCGCGTCGTGCGGGTCGCGGGCGAGCTGCGCGGCGCGGCGGTAGGCGAGCGACGCGATGGCGTTCGAGGTCTCGTGCTCACCCGCGCGCAGGAGCGCGGCGATCGCGCTCGTGGTGTCGCCGGCCTCGACGAGCAGCTCACCGCCGAGCAGCCCGAGCTGGATGGGGGTCGCGACGTCGCGCAGGGTGGCGTTCGCGGCATCGGCGCGGCCGCCCACCAGGCGATCGACCTCGGCGATCCGTCGCGCGATCTCGGGGTGGCGCGGCGCTCGCTCGAGCGCCACGAGATCGAGCTGTCGGGCGCGGTCGAGGTCGCGCGCCATGCGCGCGTCGTCGCCTTCGCGAGCGAGCGCCGCGGTCTCGGCGGCGAGCGCCGCGTCGCCCGGGACCTTCGCCGCCGAGCCGCCGCGGACGAACGCCACGAAGAGCACGCCGTCGCTCTCGCCCGAGCCGGCAAGGCGCACGTCGTCGGAGCCGGGAGCACGCACGCCGGCCTCGGGCAGGAGGCCACGTGCGAGGCGTCCGGCGGCGTCGGTCACGATGAACCGCGCGCCCTCGCGCCGCGCGTCGTCACCGAGGAGCGCGGCGAGCGCGCGAATGGCGAGCGTGGTCGCGGGCTCGGCGAGATGGGCGCCACGCGCCGCGTGCACGACGAGCGAGAGATCGCCGTGCGCAGGCACGATGGCCACCTCGAAGGCGAGCGCCTCGATCTCCGCGAGCGGCGCCGCGCCGCTCACGCTCGTGCGCGTGAGCACCGTCACGAGCGCGCCGAACGCCCGCGGGACGACGCTCACCGTGCACGGGCCGGCCGCGATGAGCCCGCGCAGGCGCGGCTCGGCCCAGCGCGCCACGCGTCGGGAGTCGAGCTCCACCGCGAGCCGCTCGAGCTCGCCGCGTTTGTGCCGGAACTTCGTGACGCCGCCGCTCACGTCGAACGGGAACTTCACGTGCGGCAGGCGCACGACGAGCTCGACCACCTCGAGGCACGCGAGCACGGCGGGGCGCGCGAGCTCGATGCCCAGGCCATCGCGTCCGATGGCGAGGCGCAGCTCGACCGGGCCGCTCTCCGCGATCGGGCCCTCGTCCTCGACGGGCGGTCGCCGGCTCGCGGTGCGCGCCGGCCCCGGTGCGGGGAGCGCGGGGCGCGCGGCGCGGCCAGGGCGGGGAGGGGTCGGCGAGGGAGGACTGGAGCGACGCACGGCGGAGCGCGCCGATCGTACCAAGCCGCGGCGGCTCCGGCGACTTTGCGCGACTTTGCTCGACGCCGCGCCGGCCCTTCGGTACACGTCCCGCCGATGGACGACGGCCGCCCTTCGCCGAACGAGGCCGAAGCGTCCAGCTGGAGCCCGCTGCCCGGCGCGGTGCAGCCGTCCTCGCGCATCGACGAGATCCTCGGCCCCGCTTCCCCGCTTGCCCGGCGCCTCCCCGGCTACGAGCAGCGCGACGGCCAGCTCGCGATGGCGCGCGCCGTCGACGAGGCCCTCCGCCGCGACGGCCACCTCTTCGTCGAGGCCGGCACCGGCACGGGAAAGACGCTCGCGTACCTCGTCCCGGCCATCCTCAGTGGCCGCAAGGTGGTGGTCTCGACCGCCACCCACGCGCTCCAGGAGCAGATCTTCACGAAGGACCTGCCGCTCGTCCGCGAGGTGCTCGCCGAGCACGGCATCACCTTCAAGGCCGCCCTCATGAAGGGCTTATCGAACTACCTCTGCAAGCGCCGGCTGAACGAGCGCGTGCGCAGCGGCGAGCTCGTCTCCGCCGATCTCGCGCGGATCGAGCGCTGGTCACAGGAGAGCGTCGAGGGCGACCGCGCGGAGCTCACCGAGCTCGAGGAGGGCGCGCCGGCGTGGCGCGACGTCTCGTCCAGCACGGACACGCGGGTCGGTGCAGGATGCAAGTATTACGACGAGTGCTTCGTCACGCGCATGCGGCGCCAGGCGGAGGAGGCGCAGGTGGTGGTCGTCAACCATCACCTCTTCTTCGCCGATCTCGCGCTCCGCACCGGCAAGGCGGGCGGCTTCGGCGGCGCCATCCCCACGTACGACGCGGTGATCTTCGACGAGGCGCACCAGATCGAGAGCGTCGCCACCGACTTCTTCGGCGTGAAGATCTCGACCGCGCGCCTCGACTCGCTCGTTCGTGACGCACGCCGGGGGATCGTCGCCTCGCGCGTCCTCGACGCCGGCTCGATGGGCCTCGTCGACAACGTCGAGTTTGCCGCGCAGCACTTCTTCCGTGCCTGGCAGGGCGCGGGCGGCATGGCCGGCCCGCCGTCGTCGTCGTCGTCGTCGTCGTCGTCGTCGTCGTCGTCGTCGCGCCGTGGGCTCGCCTCGGGACGCAGTGACGACAGCCGCCGCATGCTCGCGGCGACCGACTGGACCGAGCCGCGCCTGGCCGCGCTGACGAAGCTCGACGTCACGCTCGAGGCGCTCCTCGCCTTCGCGCTCGCAAACGATCGCGAGGACGCCGTCGCGATCCTCGCGCGCCGCGCCGGCGATCTTCGCGCCGACCTCGCGCGCATCCAGGCCACGAGCCAGACCGAGGAGCGGCACTGGGAGGAGGACGACCCGGTCGCCGGCGCGCTCGCGAAGGCCGCCGAGAGCTTCACGCGCGGCGTCGTGTGGATCGATCAGCGGGAGCGCACGGTGTCGCTCGGCGCGAGCCCGGTCGATCTCGGCCCGGTGCTCCGCGAGAAGCTCTTCGACCGCATCCCCAGCGTGATCTGCACGAGCGCCACGCTCGCCACCGGCACGTCGGTGGGACCGAGCTTCCACTTCGCGCGTAGCCGCCTCGGGGCGCGCGCCGACACCGTGGAGCTCGTCGTGCCTTCGCCCTTCGACTTCGCGACGCGCGCCGCGCTCTACGTCGCCGAGGACCTGCCCGACCCCACGGAGCCCGGCTTCGAGGAGGCGTGCGCGGACCGCGTCGTCGATCTCGTCGACATCACCGGCGGCGGAGCGTTCGTGCTGTGCACGTCGAACCGCGCGATGCGCGCCATCCGCAACGCGCTCCACGGGCGCGTCCCCGGCCCGCTGCTGGTCCAGGGGGAGTCGCCAAAACACGTGCTGCTCGATCGGTTCCGGGCGTCGGGGGCGGCGGTGCTGGTGGCCACGATGAGCTTCTGGGAGGGCGTCGACGTCCCCGGCAATGCCCTGCGCCTGGTGGTCCTCGACAAGATCCCGTTCGCGGTCCCGAGCGATCCGGTGGTGGCGGCGCGTTGCGCGCGGATCGAGGCAGAAGGCGGCAATGCTTTCGCGCAGTACTCGGTCCCGAGCGCGGCGATCACCCTGAAGCAGGGCTTCGGCCGGCTCATCCGCACGCGCAAGGACGCGGGGCTGGTCGCGCTCCTCGATCGCAGGGCGGTGAAGAAGGGCTACGGGCGCTCGCTTCTCTCGGGCCTCCCGCCCGCGCGCCGCGTGCGCACGCTCGATGAAGTGCGCGTGTTCTGGCAGGACCTCGACGTCTGACCTCGCGCTGGCCCGCGCTGGAACGCCGCTTGCTCGTCCGCGGGCATGAACGCCCATCCCGAGACGCCGAACAAGCCCCTGAAGCCCGAGCCCGAGCCGGACATGGCCGACGAAGCGGGCCCGAAGGAGACCGAGTTCAAGGACGAGGACGACGCAAAACAGATGACGAACGCCGACTTCGACAAGGTCCCGTAGCCGTCTCGAACTGTCGGCTGTCGGTTGTCGGCTGTCAGCTCGCTGTGGTAATCCGGGCCCATGAGCGAGATCACCGCCGTCATCGCCCGCGAGATCCTGGACTCGCGCGGAAACCCCACCGTCGAAGTCGAGATCCAGACCGCCAGCGGCCACGGCCGCGCGGCGGTCCCCAGCGGCGCGTCCACCGGCGAGCACGAGGCCATCGAGCTGCGCGACGGCGACAAGAAACGCTTCGGCGGAAAGGGCGTGCTCAAGGCCGTCGACAACGTGATGCAGACGCTCGGTCCGAGCATCATCGGGCTCGATGCGCTCGACCAGGCCGAGGTCGACCGCGTCCTCAACGAGTGCGACGGCAGCGCGAACAAGGGGAAGATGGGCGCCAACGCCATCCTCGGCGTCTCGATGGCCACCGCGCGCGCCGCGGCCGACGCGATCGGCATGCCGCTGTGGCGCTACCTGGGCGGCGCCAACGCGCGCGTCCTGCCCACGCCGCTGATGAACGTCATCAACGGCGGTCAGCACGCGGACAACGGGCTCGAGATCCAGGAGTTCATGATCGTGCCCGCGGGCTCGGCCACCTTCCCGGACGCGCTGCGCGCCGGCGCGGAGATCTTCGCGACGCTGAAGAAGAACCTCAAGGAAAAGGGCCTCACCACCGCCGTCGGCGACGAGGGCGGCTTCGCCCCGCGCCTCGGCTCGAACGAGGAGGCCATCAGCACGCTGGTCAAGGCCATCGAGGACAGCGGCTACAAGCCCGGCAAGGACGTTTTCCTCGCCCTCGACTGCGCGGCGAGCGAGTTCTACGACAAGGCCTCGAAGAGCTACACGTTCGACAAGAAGAAGGTCAGCGGCACTGAGCTCGTCGCCATCTACGAGAAGCTCTCGGCGAAGTACCCGCTCATCTCGATCGAGGACGGCTGCGCCGAGGACGACTGGGAGACGTGGAAGCTCCTCACCGACAAGCTCGGGAAGAAGCTCCAGCTCGTCGGCGACGACCTCTTCGTCACGAACGTCGAGCGCCTCAAGCGCGGGATCGAGCAGGGGATCGCGAACTCGATCCTCATCAAGCTGAATCAGATCGGCACGCTCACCGAGACGTTCGACGCCATCCGCATGGGCCAGGACGCCGGCTACCGCAGCATCATCAGCCATCGCTCGGGCGAGACCGAGGACACGTTCATCGCGGACCTCGCGGTAGGGACGAACGCCGGACAGATCAAGACGGGCAGCCTCTCGCGCTCGGACCGCGTGGCGAAGTACAACCAGCTGCTCCGCATCGGGTTCGAGCTCGGTACGGGCGCGGTCTACGCCGGCCACTCGCCCTTCAAGCGCTCGTAGGCGGCGGAACGCCGTACTTGGTACGGCTTTCGCGAATCCGAGCGTACGAAATGGCCCACGGGGCAAGCCGTCGTGTAGTCTTCAAGGTGGCGCGCTCGCCCTGTAAATGAAACCGATCGACGAGCTGCTGAAGAACCTCGGGCGACCCGAGGTGCTCGAGTTCGGGCTCGTGACCAATCGGCTGCCCAGCGTGAACATCGGGGGCAAGTTCGAACCGGTCGACGACGAGGCTCCGACCACCGACGTCCTGTTGCGGATGCTCGTGACGATGGGCGGCAGCCGCTACGTCGAGGGGCTGAGCGAGCGGCCGGTGCAGTGGACGACCCGGCTCGACGGCGTGGGCGTGATCGCCGTCGCCGCGATCATGCGCAAGGACGTGGTGCAGGCGCGCTTCACCGTGGCGCGGCGCGATCCTACGGGCCGGTCGCTGAACCCCGCGCCGCTCGGTGCATCGGCGCCGCCGGCCGCGCCCTCCGCGGCTCCGCCGCCGGTGTTGACCAGCGTGGTCCCGGTAGCGCAGGGGTCGCGATCGGGCGCGGACTATCGCCGGACGCAGCAGAGCGCGCCGCCGCCCGTGGCGGCGGGGCCGAAGCCCACGCCGTCGCCGCCCACGGGCGTGATGGCGGTGCCGGCCGCGTCGAAGCCGGCGATCCTGGTCACGCAGCCCACCGCGTCCCGCCCCTCGTCGGCGGCGGTCAAGGGCGCGCCGGTCGCTGCGGCGGCTGTCTCCGCGGCGCCGCCCGATGAATGGGACGACGACGACGAGCCGACGGTGCAGACACTCTCGCCGCCCGTCTCCGGGGCGCCGGGCGAGGGGGTCGCGAAGGCGGCGAAGGGCGCGCCGAAGGTCGATCCCGCGGTCGAGGCGGCGGCGGCGGCGGCGAAGGCCGCCGAGGAGCGCGCGGTCGCCGAGCGCAAGGCCGCCGACGAGCAGAAGATCCAGGAGCGCATCGCCGCCGAGCGCGCCGCCGCCGAGAAGGCGGCCGCCGAGAAGCGCGCAGCCCTGGAGCGCGCCGCCGCCGAGCGGGCCGCTGCGGCCGAACGCGCGGCGCTCGAGCGCAAGGCCCTCGAGCGGGCGAAGGTCGAGCGGCGCATCTCCACGCCGACCTCGGTCGACGCGGTCGACGCCGAGATCGCGAGCTCCCATCCTGGCGCGCGTCCGGCGGCCGCGGCTGCGAGCCTGGAGATCGACATCGATCCCGTCGATGCGACCGTCGAGCGGACGTCCCCGTCCGACGAGCTGCCCCTCACTTCCGCCGCCGCGCCCTCGCAGGGAACGCCCGAGAAGGATCGCCCGCGGGCCGACGGCGCGCTCGACTCGTTCCTCGGCATGGCAGGCGCCGCGCGCGCGAGCGATCTGCACATCGTGGCGGGCCGCCCGGTCCTCCTTCGCGTGGCCACCGACCTGCTCCCGCGCACCCAGCCGGTCATGCCCGAGCACGTCGAGCGCATGGCCCGCGAGATCGTGCCGGCGCGCCTCCGCGAGACGCTGGAGATGGCAGGATCGTGCGAGTTCGGGATCGATCATCCGCAGCACGGACGCTTCCGCGTGAGCGTCTCGCGCCAGCGCACCGGGCTCAAGCTGAGCATGCGCGTCGTGCCGCGCGAGATCCCGACGCTGGCGTTGCTCGGGATCCCCGAAGCGGCGGGCGCGGCGGTGAAGCATGCGCAAGGCCTCGTGCTCGTGACTGGCCCGATGGCGCAGGGCAAGACGACGACGATGGCGGCGCTGGTCGACCTCGTCAACCGCGATACGCCCCGCCACATCGTGACGCTCGAGGACCCGGTTGAGTTCCTCCACATGCGCAAGCGTGCGATGATCAGCCACCGCGAGATCGGCATGCACTCCCGGTCGTACGCCGCCGCGTTCGCCGCCGCGCGCCGCGAGGACGCGGACGTCATCGTCGTGGGCGAGCTGCGCGACGCCGACATGGTGCGCCAGGCCATCGCCGCCTGCGAGGACGGTCGCCTGGTGATCGCGACCATGAACACGCCGACCGCGGCGAAGACCATCGACCGGATCGTGGAGCTGTTCGCGGTCGCCGAGGAGCCGCAGATCCGCGCCAGCCTCGCCGGGGCGCTGCGGATGATCATCGGGCAGCGCCTCATTCCCAGCGCCGATCGGACCCGCCTGCACGCGGCGGTGGAGCTGCTGCCTTCGTCGATTGCACTCTACACGTTGATCCGCGCCGGTCGCTCGGCGCAGATCGCAAGCCTCCAGCAGCGGGGGCGCGCGCGGGGCGTGGTGCGCCTCGACGAGTCGCTCGCCGAGCTCGTGCGCTCGCAGAAGGTGACGCTCGAGGTGGCGAAGCCGTTCGCGGAGTCGCCGCAGGAGCTCGAGGCGCACCTGGCGCGCGGCAACTCCATCCCCGTCGCGAGGAAGGCGTAGCCATGCCCAAGATCGACGCTCTCCTCGACGATCTCGTGAAGCGCGGCGGCACGGACCTCCATCTCGGCGGCGGGTACCCGCCGCTGGCGCGCATCCGCGGTGAGCTCGTGCCGATCCGCGAAGGGCTCGTCGACGGCAAGGAGCTGGAGGAGGTCCTCCACGAGCTGCTCTCGCCGACGCTGCGCTCGCGCCTGCAAGAAGACCTCGAGCTCGACTTTGCGCACGCGCACCGCGATACCGCTCGGTTCCGCGCGAGCTACTTCCAGAAGTCGACGGGCCTCGCGGCCGTCTTCCGGCACGTGCCCGCGCGCGCGCTCTCGCTGGCCGAGCTCCAGTGCCCGGAGGTGTTCTGGCGAATCGCCGATCGCCGCGCCGGCCTGGTCGTGGTCAGCGGACCGTCCGGAGCCGGCAAGTCCACGAGCATCGCGGCGATGCTCGATCACATCAACAAGACGCGCCCCGTTCACATCGTGACCATCGAGGACCCGATCGAGTTCGTGTTCGAGCCGCTGCGCGCGCAGATCACGCACCGGGAGATCGGTCCCCACGCTTCGGGCGTTGGCGTAGCGATCCGCAGTGCGGGCCGCGAGAACGCCGATGTCGTGCTGGTCGGTGAGCTCCGCACTGCCGAGAGCACGCGGCTCGCGCTCCAGCTGGCGGGGCAGGGGGTCCTCGTCTTCGCGACCGCGACCACCAACGGCGCGGTCGCTACCATCGAGCGCCTCGTGGGCAGCTTGCCGGAGGGCGAGCAACCGCAGATCCGAGGCCTGCTCGCCGAGAGCCTCGCGGCGATCGTCTCCCAGCAGCTGCTCTGCCCGGTCGACGGCAAGGCGAAGGTCGCGGTCCACGAGATCCTGATCGGCTCACCCGCGGTGTCCGCGCTCATCCGCGAAGGGAAGGCCTCGCAGCTCACCAACGTCATGCAGGCCGGTCAGGCGATGGGCATGCAGACCCTGGACCTCGCGCTCGAGCGCCTGCTCTCGCAGGGCCGCATCACGGCCGAGGACGCGATCGATCGCGCCGTCGACCGCGAGCCGTTCGCGCAGGTGATCGCGCGCCTCCGGCCGGATCTGGCGGAGAGCCTCGGTTAGCTGGCCCAAGGCGCAAAGGCGCCAAGGTCGAGTGAGGTCCGAGCGGCGAGGTCGCTGCGCTCCCGCCGAGCGTCGATGCGTAGCGACGTCCGCGCGAGCTCGCGTGTCGAATTCACACCAACCCTTGGCGCCTCTGCATTGATCGTTGGTCTCATCTCCCTGGAGCTGGAGAGCGCGAGGTTTGGCCGCCAAGCCACGAAGGCGCCAAGGGTTGGTGGGGCGGCGACGCAGGCACGCCTTCTCCTGCGGCGGCTTGGCGGCCGATCCTCCCGTCTCGCGAGCCCGACCGGCCACGACCACAGCTTCGAGGTGCTAGCCCCGCGCCTCGGTCAGCCCCGGCCTGGGTCAGCGGCCCAGCTCCTTCGCGAGGGTCGCCTTGAGCTTCGCGAAGTCCGGGATGGTGAGGCGGTCGGCCTCTAGGTCGAGGAGCATGTCGTAGCGCGCCGTCACCGCGAAGATGGCGAGCGGCGGCACGCCCAGCTGCGCCTCGAGCTCGGCGCCGAGGTCGCTCCACTTCATCCAGCGAGCCGCGCCCTCGAGCTCGCCCCACAGCGCCACGATCATCAGGACCTGGTTCGCCATGCGCGCCGGGCTGGGCGACGCCGCGTAAGTCGCGCGGTGCTTCGTGTCGACGTCGCGAAAGCGCGAGGCGAGCGACTTGAGAAGCGTCGCCATCCACGGCTTGAGCGCTTCCATCTCCTGCTCGAGGATCGCGCTCGTCACCACCATCACGACGGTCTTCTCCACCGCCACCACCGTCGCGGTGCGCGGGCCCTCGGTGAGGATCGCCATCTCGCCGAAGACCGCGCCGGGGCCGATGGTCTGGAGCGTCACGATGCCGGTCGGGAGGTCCTTCTGGATCTCGCAGCTGCCGGCCACGATGATGTACGCGGCGTCCCCCTGCTCGCCCTCGCGCACGATGGTCTCGCCGGCCTGGAACGTGCGCCGGGGGAAGTCGCCGCCGCCGCGCATGAAGCGGAGCAGGTCGTCGCGTAGCGCGACCACGCTCGGGTAGCGTGCGTCGGGGTTCTTCGCCATCGCGCGAAGTACGATGCGCTCTAGCTCCGGGGCCACGCCGCCCTCCCTCGCGATCTTGCGCGGCGCCGGGAAGCGGCCGTTCGCGGCGAGGCTCAGGGTCTCGGTGCGATCGGAGCTCGCGTACGGCGGGCGCCGCGTGAGGATCTCGTAGAGCGCCGAGCCGAGCAGGAACACGTCGGAGCGCGCATCGAGCTTGTCGCGGTCGCCGCGCGCCTGCTCGGGCGACATGTAGCAAGGCGTGCCGATGATGGAGTTGTCGGTCGTCGACGGGTGCCGCGCGGGCGTGGGCGGGGCCTGCGGATCGGGTGTCGACTCGGGTGAGGGCTCGCTCGAGACGAGCCGCGCGATCCCCCAGTCCATCAGGTAGACCTGGCCGAACTCGCCGACCATGATGTTTGCGGGCTTGATGTCGCAATGGAGCACGCCGCGCGAGTGTGCGAAGGCGAGCGCGTCGCAGACCTTCGTGAGCACGTCGAGCAGGCCGTAGAGCGTCGTGGTGTCGAGCGGGCCGCGGGGGATGGCGCGGATGACGTCGCTGAGGGTCTGGCCATCGACCAGCTTCATCGAGAAGTAGAGCTGGTCGTTCTTGCGCTCGCCGATGTCGTAGACGGGGACGATGTGCGGGTGGTCGAGCAGACCCGTGAGGCGGGCCTCGCGGAGGAACATACGCACCGCGGCGTCGCTCGAGCGGAGATGCGTGTGGAGCGTCTTCACCGCGATGCGCCGGTCGAGCGCGCGATCGACCGCGACGTCGATGGTGCCCATGCCTCCGGAGGCGGCCCGCGACTCGATCTCGAGTCGCTCCTCGGGCGTGCGCCGGATTTCGTGGAGGATGGCCTGCGTCGGTGACGTGGTGGGGACGATGAGCTCGCGCAGCGTCGGCGGCTGGTTCGACATGCCCGACGTACCGTCGCTGCGCGGCGCGTACGACGCGGGGGCGATCGACCCGAAGTCGGGCGGCGCGCCGTGCGGTGGAAGCGACGCGATCATCGTGCCCTCGAGGCGCTTCCGCTCCGGCACCGTGGTCGGCAGTCCCGCCAGATCGTCGAGCTTCGTCGGGCGCTTCGGATCGCTCATCACCCGCGGGCCCGCCTGGCGTGGTGCTCGAAGTTCGCGACCAGGCTTCGCGCGAGCATCATCGAGATGCCCATGATGGGCAGCTGCGAGTTCACGCCGATGCTCGTGGGCAGGATGCTGCCGTCGATGACGAAGAGGTTCTCGACGTCCCACGTCTCGCCGGTGGGCTTCACCACGCCGGCCTCGCGGGTGGTGCTCATCTTCGCCGAGCCGAGCGGATGGAAGGCCATGCACTCGATTCGTCCGGCATGGATCGGATTCACGGCGTCGGGCGCGAGGAAGTCGAGCTCCTTCTCGCTCTTGATGGTGCCCATGCCGAACACCGGGAGCATGACCTCGCGCGCGCCGGCGCCGAACGCCATCTTGCCGAGGATGCGGATGGTCTTGAGGAGGCGCGCCTTGTCGCGCGCGATCATCTTGTAGGTGATGAGCGGCTCGCGCGAGATCCAGCGGCGGACCTGGCCGCCGCCGTCGTCGTGGACCATGCCGCCGAAGAACGCGAGGTTCGGGATCTTCTTCACCAGGCGGCGGTGCTCGGGACCGATGCCGGGGAACGCCGCGGCGAGCACGTTGACGGCGGAGTACACGCCGTTGATCCAGATGCCCTCGTCCCAGTAGTGATCGGTGTAGACGCTCTGGAGGGCGCCGTCCCAGCCGTCGACCTCCTCGTCGAAGAGCGCGCCGATGCGCACCGCAGGATGGAGCGTGAGGTGGCGGCCGATGTGCGGCGACGAGAGGCCGCTCTTCCGCAGGAGGAGCGGCGTGTGCATGGAACCGCAGGCCACGACCACGACCTTCGCGCGGATCTCGAAGGGGACGTTCGGCTCGCCGGTCACGCCGTCGAGGAAGCGCCCGCGGACGCCGCGCGCGCGGCCGCCCGCCGTGTCGATGCGCTCGACCCGCGCGTCGGACACGATGGTGGTGCCGTGGCGCGAGGCGTCCGGCAGGAACGAGATGTCGACGCTCATCTTCGCGCCGTTGGGGCAGCCGAAGTTGCAGCGCGCGGCGCCTTTGCAGCCGCGCGTGTTGCGCTTCATGCTCTTCATCTCGACGCCTTGCGAGGCGGCGCCCTTCACGAAGAGCTCGGTGGCGCGCGAGCGCATCTGGTCGGGCACGGTCTCCACGTGGCAGATGTGCTCGACCTCCGCGAAGTACGGCTCGACGTGCTCGGCGGTCATGTTCTCGAGGCCGAGCGGCCCGCTCCAGGTGTGGAGCACCTCGTCGGGGATGCGGAAGCAGACGGCGCCCGTGAGCACGCTCGAGCCGCCGACGCATTTCCCGGCGAGCAGCGAGATGAGCGGCGTGTCGCCCATGCCGAGCGCGACCGACATGCCGGCCTCGCGCGCGAGGCGGCGGAAGGCCTGCGACGGCGGGAGCGCGCCGTACTCCTGCGGGGTGTAGTGCCCGCCTTCCTCGAGCACGAGCACCGAGCGGCCGTCACGTGCGAGCTCGCGCGCGACCACCGAGCCGCCGGCGCCGGAGCCGACGATCACGACGTCGACATCGGCGGTGAAGCGCCTGGCTTGCTCGCGGCCTCGGATGACGTCGAGACGTTCGGGCGAGGGCGCGCTCATGACGCGACCTTCGCCGGCGGCAGGACGTTCAGGTAGCGCTTCCGCTCGGCGCCGGGGTAGCCGAGGCCACGCAGCTCGTCCTCGTCCTCGTAGAAGAGCATGGTGAGCACGGTCTTGTAGGCCACGACGATGAGCGGGAGCTGCTTCACCTTCGAGTGATCGAGGCGCTCAAGGTGCGTGACGCGCTCGTCGACGGTCAGGTCCTCGAAGAGGCGGAAGCGGCCGAAGAAGAGGGGCGACCAGCGCAGCACGTGGAGCATCATGACGAGCCCGAAGCGCAGGGTCTTGCTGGCGGGGCTGAGGAAGGCATCGACGTCGTCGACGAACGCGTCGAGGCGCTCCGGGGTGGCCTCGCCGTTCGGCGAGAAGAGCGCTTCGGCGAGCGCGCGCACGAGCGGCCGGTGGCGCGGCTTGAGGGTCGTGCGGCGGAAATCCTTCGTGACGAGAGGCACCATTCGGTCCTCGGCAGTATAGATTGCCGGGTGATGCGCCGTGCCTCGTTTCCACTCGGAGCTCTGGTTCTGGCGGGACTGGCGGGACTGGCCGGCCTCGCGGGCTGCAGCGGCTGCGACCGCTCGAGGGAGCCGGACCTCGTCACTCCGCACGCCGCGTCCGCGTCCGCCGGAGGAAGCGCGACCGCAGCCGTGGCGAGCGCTTCGGTGGCGAGCGGCGCGACTCGAGCCGCCGTGCGGGCAGCGCCGGAGCGGCTGGTCGCGATCGGCGATCTGCACGGCGATCTCGACGCCACGAAGCGAGCGCTCCGGCTGGCCGGTGCGGTCGACGCCGCGGGCGCGTGGAGCGGCGGCAAGCTCGTGGTGGTGCAGACCGGCGACGCGGTGGATCGCGGGGACGACGACCGCGCGATCCTGGACTTCCTCGAGCGCCTGAAGGGCGAGGCGCTGAAGGCGGGCGGCGAGCTCATCGCGATGTCCGGCAATCACGAGATCATGAACGCGCTTTTCGATTTCCGGTACGTGACGCCAGGCGCGTTCACGTCCTTCGGCGACGTGGTCCCGAAGCCGAGCGACGCGCCGAAGCTCAGCGAGGTGGATCCTTCCGCACGCGGGCGGGCCGCGGCATTCTCGCCGGGAATCGGCGTCTACGCGGCCATGATCGCGAGCCGGCCGGTCATCGCGCGGGTCGGGGACACGTGGTTCGTGCACGGCGGGATTCTTCCGAAGCACATCGCGTTCGGCGTGGACCGCATCAACGACGAGACGCGCGGCTGGCTGCTGGGCAAGCAGAGCATTCCGCCGCGGATCCTCACGCAGGAGGACGGCCCGATCTGGACGCGGATGTACTCGGCGGCGCCCGGCCCCGAGGACTGCGCGGTCCTCGAAGAGGTGCTGAAGACCACCGGCGCGAAGCGCATGGTGATGGGCCACACGGTCCAGCGAAATGGCATCAACCCCGCGTGCGCGGACAAGGCGTGGCGGATCGACGTCGGCATGTCGAAGTTCTTCCAGGGCCCGATCCAGGCGCTGGAGATCCGCGGCGACGTGGTGAAGGTGCTGAAGGAGTAGCGGCTAGGGGCGCAGGTGATCCGGGATCGTCTTCCGCGTCTGGTAGCCGCGCAGGTAGCCGATCGTGTCTGGGATGTCGTCGGCGCTCGGGACGTTCGTCTTCGGGGTCGCGTACTCCAGGAACATGTTGTCGTCCGTCGAGATCAGCTCGGCGAGGTCCACGCTCGCGCGGTCCGCCGTCTCGAACAGGAAGCGATCGATACCGTTCTCGTCGACCAGCACGCGCTTCACGTAGTCGATGAGATGGGCACCGTCGAGCGTCGCACGGACGTCCTTCAGCAGCTCGAGATCGGCCAGGTGGTCGCGCCGCGCCACCAGCGGTTCCATGCTCGCCAGCAAGAGGCCCTGGTGGCCGCTCACCACCGCCAGCACGTGCGGGAATACGCTGCGCAGGGAGGCCATCGTCGCCGCGACGATCCGGCGGTTGGTGTGGTGCAGCTGGAACCACTGCTGGAGCACGCCGCCCTCTGCGAGGCGCGCGGCCACCAGCTCGTAGAACTCCTTGTTGTACAGGTTCCCCGCGCCCGCAAACCACACGCTCGTCAGCTCGACGCTGACCACGTCGATCTTCTGCTGGCGCGTGAGCAGCACGTTGCGCCCGTCCTCCAGGATGACGCGCACCCGTGGGTCGTCGAGCACGTGCCGGTTCACTGCGCCGAAGACGTCGCGCGCGGCGTCGACGATCGCGGGCGAGAGCTCGACGATGTCGATGTTCTCGAAGTCGTAGGCGGCCATCGTGCCGGCGCTCGTGCCGGTGCCGAGGCCGATGACCATCGCGCGCTGCCGCTGTTTCGCGAACACCACCGGCAGGTGCGCGAAGCCCTGGTTGTCCGTGACCTCACGCGTGTCGTTACCCTGGAATTTCCCGTTGGTGAGCAGCGTGCGCGTGCCGTCGGCGCCGCGCACCACCGTGGTGACGCCGCCGTGCACGTCCTCGCGTGACGACTCGACCACCCCCTGCGGCACCACCCCCTCGTCGAAGTACACGTTCGCCCCGCTCGTGAGCCTCGCCAGGTTCCAGCGCGGAAGGATCACCGCGAGCGCCATCGCCGCCGCAACCAGCCCCGTGACGTGACTGCGCGCCCGCGAAGGATGCTCCGCCGCCGCGTGCCGCCGCGCGAACCAGGCGAAACCCAGGTAGGCGAGGCCGATCGCGATCAGCCCGCGCTGCGAGCCGAGCGCCGGCAGCACCACGAAGCCGCCGGCGATGGACCCCACGATCGAGCCCAGCGTGTTCGCGACGGTGAGCCGGCCGACGTCCGCGCCCACGCTCCGGGCCCGCGCCGCGCGCAGGACCAGCGGGAACGTGGTGCCCATCGCGACCACCGGCACGACCAGCGCGAGCGCCGCCGCGAGTCCCCGCGTGAGCTCGCGCGCCGTCCAGGTGCGCACCGACGGCCCGAGCGCGATGAACAAGCCCGGCAGGCGATCCCACACGATGAGCGACGCGAGCAGCGCCAGCCCCGCTGTCGCGAAGGCGATGGCCGGGGCGCCCGAACCGAAGCGCCGCGCGAGCATGGTCGCGAGGGGCGTGCCGAGGCTCAGGCACACCAGGAAGATCGCCAGCATC